>NZ_JALQDN010000054.1:0-377642 GCF_023631205.1 Caballeronia sp. NCF2
CCGCATGGCGAGGGCTTCGTGCGCGCGTGCACGTCGGGGCTGGCGTGGGGAATGTGTCCGCAACGGCTCGTCGCGCAACACGTCGAAAACGGCGACCTGGTGGAAGTGTCGCCGGGTGCGCGCTTCGACGTCGATCTCTACTGGCAGAGCTGGCGTCTTTCGATCGGCTGGCTGGACGACTTCAGCGCGATGCTCAAACATCGCGCCAGATCGTTTCTCGATTGAGCATTACGCTTCGCGGGTTTCGATCGAATCCACGCGATCTCGATAGAACGCGAGATGATCTTTTATCGACGCAACAGCCTCATAAGGAGACTCATACGACCACACGGCGTTGGCCGACTTTTGTCCACCTGAAGGGATACTGTAATAGCTGCACTCACCCTTGTAAGGGCAGTATGTCGAGTGCGACGTGCGTTCGAGTTGCGACATGTCCACGTCCTTGCGCGGCACATATAGCACCTCGGGATACGATGCCTCGCGCAATGAAAGCGCTTCGGTCGTATCGGCGATCACGCGTCCGCCCGCTTTGACCAGCACGCGCGACGGACTGCGCTCGATCGTGATCGGATGATCGGGACCGGGAATCTTGACGGCTTTATCCATGAGTGTCTTCCTGCGAACGAACGCACCATAGCGAACGGAAGAATCGATGGTAACGCCGTTGCGTCGAACACGCAGAACCCGGCCCCTCGCAGCATCAATGACCGAAATAAAGGGGCTTGGTGCCGTCGTTGTCCATCCGCGGCATCGCGCGCATGCCTGCAGCCGAGCGGCCGCTGGTCGCGCCGCCGTAGGAATTCATATCGGCGTTATAGGCATTGTTCTGCCCCGATGCGCGGCGCTCGGCGCGCTGGATATCCGACGGATACGAAGTCTGGTCCGAGCGCGACGGATCGTAGCCCGCTGCTTCGACCTGCCTCAGATCTTCCTTCACCTGACCCCGCGTAAGCGACGAATCGGTTTGCGCGAATGAAAGCGCCGGCGCCACCACTACAGCGGCGACGGCCACGGCTTTGACGAACGATTTCATGGTGAACCTCCGGTATGTTGGCCTGCGCACGGTGATTTCTGTGCGTGCTTCATACTCAGCATCGCCCGTGCCCGGCAACGACCGTCGTCCGTCTAAAACGCGCCTACGAACCCTTGCTCTCGATTGCCTTGACGAGCGCATGCAGCACGCGATTCGCCGGCGTCGGCACGCCGAGCGCTTCGCCACGCCGCACGATCAGCCCGTTCAGATGATCGATCTCGCTCTTCTTGCCGCGCGCGAGATCCTGCGCCGTCGACGAGAACTGATTCGGCATCGTCTCGGCGATACGGCGCACGGCGGCATCGACATCGCCGGGAATCGTCACGTTGTCCGCTTTCGCGACCGCAAGGCATTCGTCGACGACATCGCGCATCGTGCGTGTAATGCCCTCGCCCTGCACGAGCTTTCCATAAGGCAACTGCGTGATCGCGGACAGCGCGTTGTAGGCGCAATTCAGCACGAGCTTCGCCCATAGCGCGCCGCGCACGTTGTCGGAGATTTCGGTCGGCACGCCCGCCGCCACGAGCGCACGCGCAACGCCTTCGCTCTTCGTCGATGGCTCGATCACGAGTTCACCGCGTCCGTTGTGCTTCACGTGCCCCGGCCCCGCCATTTCCGTCGCGACGTACACGACAGCGGCCGCCGCCTCTTGCGGCAACAGTTCGCGCAGGCGCTCCGCATTCTCGACGCCGTTTTGCAGCGACAGCAGCAGCGCATCGTGTTCGAGATAAGGCGCGAGTGCCTTCGCGGCGCTTTCGGTGTCCGTGGACTTCACGCAGAAGAGCACGAGTTGCGCGCCCTTCACGGCGCTCGCATCGGTGCTCGCGGCGACGTGTACCCGTTCGTCGAAATGCTGCGTGTCGAGCCGCAAGCCGTCGCGTTCGATCGCCTCGACATGCGTCGGCCGCGCGATCAGCACGACCTCGTGACTCGCGCGCGCGAGCATGCCGCCGTAATAACAACCGACCGCGCCCGCACCCATGACGGCGACTTTCATGTTTCGCTTCTCCCGTTGCGATGTTGAACTGTGGCTCGAAAAGGTAACACATGGCTGCGGACGGTTCGTTACGTCACGGATGTTGCGCAAACGCTTGCGGACTTCGCATGGATTCGCGCATCTGCCCGTGTCCACGCGATTTTGTGGTCGGACGCACCATAGTCAGTCGAATTCGCGGCTCACCATATTGTTAAAACGGGCCACGCACAATACGCTTCTTTCAGCGGATCGACGATGCTGTCCAAACAATGCCGACCGCTGCGGGGTGTGCGGCCAAGGCCGCATCGAGTAGTCAAATCCGGGGGACCAAATACACGGCGTGCCGGGCAAGCGCATCGCGCGAGCGGTCGACCGTGCGGCGCACCGAGGCGCCGTGAACTTAGACAAGCGCTGGCCTTGCCGCTCGGCGACGAGCAGCTCGAAGCCGCAGGCGCGGGCGTTATCACGAGAACAAAAACATGAATCATGGATATGAAGCATCGCTCGTCAAGCGCGTGGTGAATCAACTCGTCGCGGGCATCGTGAGCGGCGAATACCAGGACAACGTGCTTCCGCCACAAGTCATTCTTTCGAAGAAGCACGGTGTGAGCCGGACCATCATGCGAGAGGCGTTGAGCATTCTCATCTCGCGCCGCATGCTCGACGTGCGGCCCAAGACGGGGACGCGCATCAAGCCTGCACGCGAATGGCTCATCATGGACCCGGAAGTCGCCGAGTGGCGCATGCGTGCGCTGCACGATCCCGACTGCATCCGCAGGCTGATGGAATTTCGTGCGCTCGTCGATCCGCCTGCCGCCGCGCTCGCCGCGACGCGTGCGAACCGGCATCAGCGCATCGCCATCAACGCGGCCTATCAGCGGCTCCTGCATGCGAGCCCGTCCGAACCCTTGCAGTCCGCCGCCGAAGAGGCGCTGCAGGCCGCCATCGTCGATGCAAGCGGCGATGAAGTGCTACGGCAGATGGGCAGCGTCGTGCGCGTCGGCATCCGCACCATGAAGGCGGCGCTGCGCAATCAGCCTCATGCGCTGCCGCGCGTGCCCGATTCGCAGCTCGGCGATTACGGCAGGCTCGTGCGCGCGATCGAAACCGCCGACGGCGACGGCGCGCGAGCGGCCATGTCGCAAGTGCTGTCGCGCACTGCCTCGCTCTGGATCGAAGAAATCGCCTGAAGCCGGTTCTGAATCACCATTCGGATGCAGCGGCGGGCAGGCCGCCCGCATCGCCTTCATGGCCCGCCGGGAGCGCATCTTGCGCGCCCGGACGCCGCACTTTCGCCTCGCATGCGCCGCGCGCGTGACTACAATGAGTCATGCCTGTGCATGCGCGGCGTTGAAAAACGGAGGCAAGAATGGCAGAGCTCGAAAAGGAAAGGGTCGTCGGCGTCCTGAACAAGATTCTCGAATCCGAACTGGCGGGTGTCGTGCGTTACACGCACTATTCGTTTCTCGTCTTCGGCTTCGGACGCATTCCCATCGTCTCGTGGCTGCGCGCACAGGCCGATGAATCCCTGCTGCACGCGCATCAGGCCGGCGAATGGATCACGACCCTCGGCGCGTATCCGTCGCTTGAAATAGGCCCGCTGCTCGACAATCACACGTTCGACATCGCGACGATCCTGCGCGAATCGCTGCAATCGGAAAACGTCGCGCTCGGTCATTATCGCGAGTTGCTCTCGCTCGTCGAAGACCGTTCCGTCGCGCTGGAGGAATACGCGCGGCAGATGATCCAGGTCGAGGAACTGCACGCGGGCGAAGTGGACAAGATGCTGCGCAGGCCCGGCGAAGTCGAAACGTCGCCCGAGCGACGCACGGGGCATAACTGAGCGAAATGAAAAGCGCCGGTCCGCATTTCGCGGACCGGCGCCTGAGACGCCCGGAAGCGCCGTGTCTTACTTCGGCTGCGCGACCGTGCGCAGATAGGGCTTCAGCGTCTTGAAGCCTTCGGGATACTTCTTCTTCGCGTCTTCATCCGAGACGGACGTCGGAATGATGACGTCATCGCCCGGCTTCCAGTTCACCGGCGTCGCGACCGTGTGCTTCGCGTTCAGTTGCAGCGCGTCGAGCAGGCGCAGCACTTCGTCGAAGTTGCGGCCCGCGCTCATCGGATACGTGAACGTGGCCTTCACCTTCTTGTCCGGACCGACGATGAACACCGCGCGGATCGTCGCGTTGTCGTTCGCCGTGCGCGGATTCGCGCCGCTCGCGTTCGGATGGATCATGTCGTAGAGCTTCGCGACGTTGAGATCCGCGTCGCCGATCATCGGATAGTTGACCGCCGTGCCCTGCGTTTCCTCGATGTCCTTCGCCCACTGCGAGTGATTCGTCACCGGGTCGATCGAGAGGCCGATCACCTTCGTATTGCGCTTGTCGAACTCGGGCTTGAGCTTGGCCATATAACCGAGCTCGGTCGTGCAAACCGGCGTGAAGTCCTTCGGATGCGAGAACAGGATTGCCCATTTGTCGCCGATCCACTCGTGAAAGCGAATCGTGCCTTCGGTCGTCTCTGCCGTGAAATCGGGGGCTTCATCACCAATGCGTATAGCCATATCAAATCTCCACGTGAGGAAAAGGCCGGTGAACGTTCCATATGCATAAGAACGGTTTCCGGGTTAAGGATTGCAATCGTGAATCTGATTATAGTGCGCGATGCATCGGCAATTGATGACCGCTGGCGTCGTGTGGTCATGCGTCGCGCCGCACGAGCCACGGCGGATATAGCCAGCGGCACGTTTCCTGCTCCGTACCCGCGACGCCGTGAATAAGCATATTTCGTAAATGTCCGTTGCTCGCGTTTCGGACGGCGCCGCGCTCGAATTCGCCGGCGAAATCTGCTATCACGAGACACATACGTCAGACCGAACGTGCAAGTGCAAGGCCGCAGGCACCTGGATCATCGCGCAGTCGAACAGGCGACAGAATTCGCCGCGCCACCCGGCGTGGCCACGCTGCCGCCGCATAAGGAGGCGATCGTGACCGTCATGCAAAGAAAGTCCGTTGCTGCGTTGCAAAGCGAAGCGGCCGAAAGCGAGGAAGTGCTTCAGGAACACGGCGGCCACGCGCTGAAGCGTTCGCTCACCGCGCTCGATGTCGTGTTGCTCGGCATCGGCTGCATCATCGGCGCGGGGATTTTCGTGCTGACGGGCCACGCGGCCGCCACCAACGCCGGCCCCGCGATCATCATCTCTTTCGTGCTCGGCGCAATCGTTTGTGCGCTCGCTGGCCTGTGTTATGCAGAGATGGCTTCCACCGTGCCCGTATCGGGGAGCGCGTACACCTACGCTTATGCGACGATGGGCGAACTGATTGCGTGGCTCATCGGCTGGGATCTGATACTCGAATACGCGGTCGGCGCAACGACCGTCGCGATCGGATGGTCGGGTTATGTCGTGAGCTTTCTGCATTCGATCGGCATCGACATACCCGAACAGCTTGCGAAAGCGCCTTTCGCTTACGATCCCGGTCACGGCTGGAGTCATGTCGGCGCGATCCTCAACGTGCCCGCGATGGTGATCGTCGGGCTCATCACGATTCTTCTGGTTATCGGCATACGCGAGTCGGCGCGTGTGAACAGCTTCATCGTCGTCATCAAGGTGCTGATCGTGCTCGCGTTCATCGCGGCGGGCATCGCCTATGTCGATACGAACCACTGGGTCACTCCGCAAAATCCGACCGGCGCGTTCATACCGCCGAATACCGGCGAGTCGGGCGTGTTCGGCATGAGCGGCGTGTTGCGTGGCGCGGCCGTCGTGTTCTTTGCCTATATCGGTTTCGATTCGGTATCGTGCGTCGCGCAGGAGACGCGCAATCCGCGACGCGACATGCCGATCGGCCTTCTCGGTTCGCTCACGATCTGCACCATTCTCTACGTGCTCGTTTCGTACGTACTCACCGGCATCGTGTCTTACGACAAGCTGAACGTGTCGGACCCGATCGCAGTCGGCGTCGATGCGATCGGCATGCGCTGGCTTTCGCCCATCGTGAAACTGGGCGCGATTTTCGGTCTGACGTCGGTGATTCTCGTGCTGTTGCTGTCGCAGCCGCGCATCTTCTATTCGATGGCGAAGGACGGACTCTTGCCACCGTTCGCATCGAAGATTCACCCGCGCTTTCACACGCCCTATATCACGACCATCATCACCGGCATCATCGTGATGATTCTTGCGGGACTGTTGCCCATCGGTCTCGTCGGGGAACTCGTGAGCATCGGCACGCTGTTCGCGTTCATGGTGGTGTGCATCGGCGTGCTCGTGTTGCGCATCACGCAGCCGAATCTCGAACGCGCATTCAAGACGCCCGCGGTGTATGTGGTCGCGCCGCTCGGCGCGTTGTCATCGCTCTTTCTGATGTCCGGCCTGCCCGCCGATACGTGGATACGGCTCATCGTCTGGATGGCGATCGGCGTCGTCATTTACTTCGGCTACGGCATACGTCATAGCAGGCTGCGCAATCAGCGAGAAGCCGCGCCGCGTCGCCCCGCTCGCGGATGACATTCGAAGGGCCGCTCGAATCGCGGCCCTTGCTTCATTCCGACGCGCGTTTCGATTCGTGTTCGCGCGCTTCTTCAGGGCTTTCGTAGATATACGGCGCGACGCCGCGACGTTTCAGTGCGTCGCCGAGTTTCAGCCTTAGAAAGCTGCTCGTCGTATAGCGCGTCACGCGGTCATAGTGTCCATCGACGAGCTTCGTGACCATTTCCGAATACGCGTCGAGCATGTCGGGGCGAATCGAAAAGTTATCGTAGTTCACGATCGCGTGCGGCTTCGTCGTCACGCCCGCTAACTGCTTTTCGACTTCGCGGCGAATCGCTTCGACATCGCTCAGGCTCTTCACTTCATGGCCTTCGAAGTTGATGAAGAAGAGATTCTTCTCCGCGTCGTAGCTGAAGCGTTCGGAGAGATCGAGCCTCAGCAGGATATTGCGCAAGCCCATTGGCGCATCGCGGAAGATGCGTTCGTCCATCAGACGCGGCGGCGTGTCCATGATCGGCGCGAAACCCATTTGCGCGACGATGTCTCGCTCGATATCGACGCCCGGTGCGACCTCGGTCAGCGCAAGTCCCTTGTCCGTGAGTTCGAACACGCAGCGCTCGGTGATATAGATCACGGTCTGCCCGCGCTCCGCCGCATAACGCCCGCTGAACGTGCGATGCTCGACGGCATCGACGAACTTGCGGCATTCGCCTTCGCGGCGAACCTCGAGCTTGCCTTCGTTGATCGCGACATCGAGCTTGCCCGCATTGAAAGTGCCGACGAACACGACCTTCTTGGCCGCCTGGCTGATATTGATGAAGCCGCCCGCGCCCGCGAGCTTCGGCCCGAACTTGCTCACGTTGAGATTGCCTTCGCCGTCCGCTTGCGCAAGGCCTAGGAACGCGATGTCGAGGCCGCCGCCATCGTAGAAGTCGAACTGATACGGCTGATCGATGATCGCCTGCGTATTCGTCGCCGCGCCGAAATTGAGGCCGCCCGCGGGAATGCCGCCGATCACGCCCGGCTCCGTCGTCATCGTGAAGAGATCGATCACCTGCTCTTCGTTCGCGACGCTCGCGATGCCCTCCGGCATGCCGATGCCGAGATTCACGACGCTATTGGCCATCAATTCGAACGCCGCTCGCCGCGCGATGATCTTGCGTTCCGTAAGCGACATCGGCGGCACCGAACTCGCGGCCACGCGCAATTCGCTCGAAAACGCCGCGCTGTATTGCTCGCCGAAGGTCTGCCAGTGATTGTCGGGCTTTGCCAGTACGACGCAGTCGACCATCACGCCGGGTATCTTCACTTGGCGCGAGTTGAGCGTGTTCGATTCCGCAAGCCGCTCGACTTGCGCGATCACGATGCCGCCCGAATTGCGCGCGGCCATCGCGATGGACAACGCTTCGAGCGTCAGCGCTTCCTTTTCCATCGTGACGTTGCCGTTGAGATCGGCGGTCGTGCCGCGCACGATGGCGACGTCGATCGGAAAGGTCTTGTAGTAGAGATAGTCCGTGCCGTCGATCTCCATGAGCCGCACGAGATCTTCCGTCGTGCGCGCATTGAGCTTGCCGCCGCCGTTGCGCGGATCGACGAAGGTGCCGAGCCCGACCGTCGAAAGTTGCCCTGGCCGATGCGCGGCGATATCGCGAAAGAGCTGCGAGATCACGCCTTGCGGCAGGTTATACGCTTCGATGCGATTCTCTATCGCCATCTTCTGAAGGCCCGGCACGAGTCCCCAGTGCCCGCCGATCACGCGCTTGACGAGCCCTTCGCGCGCCAGATGATTGAGGCCTTTGCTGCGGCCATCGCCCTGGCCCGCCGCATACACGAGCGTGAGGTCCGCGATGGGATCGTCGCCTTCGACGAAGCGTTCTTCGAGCGCGATCGCCACTTCTTCCGCGAAGCCGATGCCGACGAAACCGCTCGTCGCGATCGTGTCGCCCGAGCGGATCAGACGCACGGCCTCGCGCGCGGACGAGATCTTGCCGCGTTCGACGAGGCGCGCTGTCGATGGAAACGGATGGCGGGTCGGCGTGTTGCTGGCGGTCATGGCGTCTCCTGTCTGCCGCATTTCTTATCGTGAGTTTCGCTTGAATACGCGCCGCCTGCTTGCGTCGAACGCACGCAAATCAGCTGATTTGCGCCGTCATATCTCGACGCGCGCGCCGAGTTCGATCACGCGATCGGCCGGTAATCGCAAATAGGCCGCGACGTTGCCGACATTGTGCAACATGATCGCGAACAGCCGTTCGCGCCATAAGGCCATGCCGGCGCCGGGCGTCGGCACGACGGTCGCGCGCGACATGAAGTACGAGATCGTCGCGCGATCGAATTTCAGCCCGGCCCCGCGGCACTTTTCCAGCGCGGCGGGAAGATCGACTTCGTCCTTGAAACCGTAGTTCACCGTCACCTGGAAGCAGCCGTTGCCGAGCGTTTCGATCGACACGCGGCGCGCTTCGTCGACCCATGGCACAGGCTCGGTCGCGACCGTCAAAAAGACCGTGTGTTCGTGCAGCACGCGGTTATGCATGAGGTTGTTCAGCAGCGAATGCGGCACGCCGCTCGGATCGTTCGACATGAAGATCGCCGTGCCTTCCACGCGCGCCGGCGAACGTTCGAGCAGGTTGGCGAGAAACGGCTTGAGCGGCATCGTGCCCGCACGCGCGCGCGCTTCCTGGATCATCATCTGCGCACCGCGTCCCCACGTCGCCATGATCGTGAACATCACGAGACCGATCGCCACCGGGAACCAGCCGCCGTCCGCAATCTTCAGGCAATTCGCCGAAAAGAACATCGCGTCGATCACGAAGAAGAATGCGGTGGCGAAGATACATAGTGCCCAGTTGTATCGCCACGCATAGCGGATCACGAAGAACGTCAGCAACGTGGTGATGAGCATCGTGCCCGTGACCGCGATGCCGTATGCGGAGCCGAGCGCCGTCGACGAGCCGAAGCCGAGCACGGCCGCGACCACTGCGAGCAGGAGCGTCCAGTTGATGCCCGGCACATAGATCTGCCCGATCTCCCGCGCCGATGTGTACACGACGCTCATGCGCGGCAGAAAGCCGAGCTGCATCGCCTGCTTGGTCATCGAATAGGTGCCCGAGATCACGGCCTGCGATGCGATGACGGTCGCGATGGTGGAGAGCACGACCATCGGATAGAGCATCCACGATGGAAAGAGCCGGTAGAACGGATTCTGCAACGCGGCGGGATCGGCGATAAGAAGCGCGCCCTGACCGAGATAGTTGAGCGCGAGCGCGGGGAAGACGATCGCGAACCATGTCAGGCGGATCGGCCGCGAACCGAAGTGGCCCATGTCGGCATAGAGCGCTTCGGCGCCCGTGAGCGAAAGCACGACCGCGCCCAGCGCAACGAACGCGAGCCACCGATGCCGCATGCAGAACTCGAGTCCTTCGAGCGGATTGAGCGCCGCGAGGATATGCGGCGAATCCTTGATGTTCATGAGCCCCGACACGGCCAGCACGATGAACCACAGCACCATCACCGGCCCGAAGACGGCGCCGATGCCCGACGTACCGTGCTTTTGCATCACGAACAGCGCGACCAGCGCGACGAGCGTGAGGGGCACGACATAAGGCTGAAGGCCGGGCGCCGCCACTTCGAGGCCTTCCACTGCGCTCAGCACGGAAATGGCGGGCGTGATGACGCCATCGCCGTAAAAGAGCGCCGCGCCCATCACGCCGACGAGCAGCAGCACATGCTTCAGCCGCTTCTTCGATTCCACCGACGATGCCGCGAGCGCGAGCAGCGCCATGATGCCGCCTTCGCCGTGATTGTTGGCGCGCAGGATCAGCGTCACGTACTTGAGCGACACGATGATGGTGAGCGACCAGAAGATCAGCGACACGATGCCGATCACGTTCGCCGGCTGCAAAGGCAGGCCGCCCGCGGGATCGAACACGGTCTTGAGCGTATAGAGCGGACTCGTGCCGATATCACCGTAGACTACGCCGAGCGCCGCGAGCGAGAGCCCCATCAATGCCGGATGGCCGTGCGGCTTCGGCGCGTGATTGTCATCGGCCGGCAAGCCGGGTGCAGTCGATCCCATGATTCCTCCCTGCTTTTCCGAGCCGCGCATGCGGGCGGCCTATTTGTCAGAGGATGAGCGTCTGCCTTGCTGTGTCGATAAAAGTATAGGAACGAAGCGCGGTTATGTCCGCGCAGGCTTCGTTACGCGTATTTGATCTGAGCGACCGCGCGCAGCTCGTCGGCAGTGGCGGTGCCGTAGCCGAAGAACTCCAGATACGCCGGAATCATCTCGAACAGCATGTCCGTGCCGACCTGCACGGCGCAGCCCTTGTCTTTCGCGGCGCGCAGGAGCGGCGTGTATTCCGACTTCATCACCACTTCGCCGACGAACGTGCCTGGCGCGATGCGGTCGATATCGAACGGCAGCGGGTCCGTGTCCTTCATGCCGAGCGGTGTCGCGTTGACGATGACGTCGAAGCCGTCGGGATCTTTCGTATCGGTTCTGACGATCAGGTTCGGATAGTGCTCGCGCAAGCGCGAGGCGAGCCCTTCGACGGACGCCGTGTTGGTGTCGAAGATAGCGAGTTCCGCGACGCCCGCCGCCGCGAGCGATGCCGCGATCGGCGAGCCGACGCCGCCGCTGCCGAGCACGAGCACGCGTGTGCCCGCGAGTTTGCGGCCCTTGCGCTCGACGCCGCGCACGAAGCCCGCGCCGTCGAACTGATCGCCGACGAGCCTGCCGTCTTCGCGCTTCAGGATTGCGTTGCAGGCTCCGGCGATGCGCGCGGTGGGACTCACTTCATCCATCAGGCCGACGGTCGTGATCTTGTGCGGCATGGTGACGAGCGCGCCGCGGATGTTCGTCAGCTTGAACAGATGCGGCAGGAACGCGACGTAATCGTCGGGTTTGACGCCCATCGGCACGACGACCGCATCGATGCCCTGTTTGTCGAACCAGGGGTTGTAGATCATCGGCGCCTTGAACGCTTCGGTCGGGTAGCCGAGGTGAGCAATCAGAGTGGTCTTGCCGCTGATCATGGCAGCTCCTTTCACGATGTCGGACGCGCGCGGTCGCGCTCCGATCATGATAGAGCGGATTGCGTCTGCCGCAGTGCGGCAATCAGTGACTCGCGCCGAGGTAGGCCGCCTTCACCGACGGATCGTTGCGCAACTGCTCTGCGGGGCCGTGTGTCGCGACGCGTCCGTTTTCGAGCACGTAGCCGTAATCCGCGACATTGAGCGCTGCGGCTGCGAACTGTTCGACTAGCAGCATCGTGACGCCGTCCGCTTTGAGGCGCTCGATGATGCGAAAGACTTCGTCGACGAGAATGGGCGCGAGACCCATCGACGGTTCGTCGAGCAGGACGAGGTCCGGATTGAGCATGATGGCGCGCGCCATGGCGAGCATCTGCTGTTCGCCGCCCGATAGCGTGCCGGCGAGTTGATTGCGGCGTTCTTTCAGACGCGGAAAGAGTTCGATCGCGCGTTCGAGATCGGCGCTGACATCGCCCTTCGGGCGCGACCATGTGAGACGCGGGAAAGCGCCGAGCAGCAGGTTATCGGTGACGGACATGGTCGCGAATACGCGGCGTCCTTCCGGTGAATGCGCGAGTCCGAGGCGCGCGATCTTGTGCGAATCGAGCGAATCGATGCGCTTGGAGTTGCTGCCGACGCCCATTGTGATTTCGCCTTCGGTCGGCTTGATCATGCCGGAGATGGCGCGCATCGTCGTGGTCTTGCCGGCGCCGTTCGAGCCGATCAGCGTGACGACTTTTGCCTTCGGCACGTTCAGTGAGATGCCGTGGAGGACTTTGACTTTGCCGTAACCGGCGTGGAGGTTTGTTATCGTCAGCATTTTTCTTTTTCGGCTTTTGGGGAAATCCTGTGATCGTGTCGGTCTATTAGCACTGCCCCTGTGCGGGGCGGCACTCACTTTCTTTGCTGCTGCAAAGAAAGTAAGCAAAGAAAGCAGCCTCTGATACGCCCGCGGTCACACGCAATTTGGGTAGTCCTCTCGTCGTTCGTGGGCTGCCTAAAGAGTGCCCTCATAGGCCCAACCGGGCTTGGCTCGCGCACGGTCCGCCTCGTCGCACCACACAACAAACTGGTTCAGCACCAAACAGCTCCAGCCCGCTTCGCGGCCGACCGGTCAATCGGGTCCGCGCGTGCTTCTCTACTAACGTCTCCATCTCACTGCAATCGCCGCCCTTTGGTTTCCCTTGCGGACCCGGCGGCAGCGCGTAGCGCTGTGCCGAAGCTCTTTCGTGCTGAACCAGTGTCCTCAGCGTTTTCGGGCGGCGGACCGTGCGCGAGCCAAGCCCGATTGGTCCTTCGAGGGCACTCTTTAGGCGAGTGCCACCGAGGACGAGAGAACTACCCAAATTGCGTGTGACCGCGGGCCTGAAAAGCTGCTTTCTTTGCCTACTTTCTTTGCAGCAGCAAAGAAAGTAGGTGCCGCCCCGCACAGGGGCAACGCTAATAGACCACTAATAAAACGGGATCCGGCGAAAACAAAACCTAAGCCACCTGCGCCGCCTGCCCCCCCAAATAAGCCTCGATAACCTTCTCATTAGCCTGAATCTCGGAAGGCTTCCCTTCGGCGATTTTCTGCCCGAAGTCCAGCACGGAAACCGTATCGCAAACGCTCATCACCACATCCATATGATGCTCGATCAACACAAGCGTGATGCCATGATTGCGCACCTTGCGAATGATCGCGACGAGTTCGCGAATATCCGGCGCGGTCAATCCGGCCGCGGGTTCATCGAGCAGAAGCAATTGCGGATCGAGCGCCAACGCACGCGCGATTTCAAGCAGACGCTGCTTGCCGTAGGGCAGATTGCGCGCTTCCTCTCCGGCGACATGCTCCAGGCCCACAAAACGAAGCATGTTGAACGCACGCTCGCGCGCCGCGCGCTCTTCGCGCCGATATCGCGGACTCATCACGCCGACATCCGCGATGTTCGATCTGAACGTGTGATGCAAGCCGACGAGCACATTCTCCAAAGCCGTCATCTCGCCGAAGAGCTGCACGTTCTGAAACGTCCGAGCGATGCCCGACAGCGCAATCTTCGACGACGTACGCCCCGCGAGCGATTGCCCCTCGTATTCGATCGCGCCAGCAGTCGGGACATAGATGCCCGTCAGCACGTTCATCATCGTGCTCTTGCCGGAACCGTTGGGACCGATGAGGCCGTGGATCGTGCCGCGCTTCACAGTGAGATTCACATCGTTCAACGCCTTCAGGCCGCTGAACTGCATCAGCACGCCGCGCACGTCGAGGATCGTATCCGCGCCTTCCGTATCGACCGCCGCGACGGCATCGTCCTGGCGCGTATGGCTCGCGAGCTCATCGGTATCGACCTTCGTCACGCGCACGCGGCCAAGGTTCAGCGTCTTGCGCACGAAGCCGACGATGCCATCCTGCAGGTAATAAACGACGAGCAGGATCATCAGACCGAAGATGGTCAGACGCCAGTCGGTGAGCGCCTCGATCCAGAACGAAAACACCGCGAGTCCCGCCGTGCCGACGATCGGCACCGCAACGCGCTGCGGCGTCGTGGTCTTCTTCGCGAGCGCAAGCGCGGCGCCCGCGACGACGACGACCGCCAGCGCCGTCGCGACGACGCGGAAGTTGGAGATATCGTCGAGCAGCTTGGGTAACATGACGATCACCGTCGAACCGATGATCGCGCCCGTGCGCGTCTTGCGTCCGCCCATGATGATGGCGAGCAGGAAGAGGATGGTCAGTTCGAAGTTATAGGTGTTAGGCGAAATGTATTGCTCGGAATACGAGTACAGGCAGCCCGCGAGGCCCGCGAATCCCGCACTGATTACGAATGCAATTACCTTGTAGCGATACACCGACACGCCCATGCAGTCCGATGCGATGGGGCTGTCGCGCAGCGCTTCGAATGCGCGCCCGAGATGCGACTTCAGCACGCGATGCACGACGATCAGCGACACGACGAGCAGCGCCGCGACGAGCCAGTAGTACTGCACCTCGTCGAGCCTGTGTCCCGCGAACATCGGCTTCGGGATCTTGAGACCCATCGGTCCGTTGGTGAGGAAATCCATCTCGTTGATGAGAATCTGGATGATCGTGCCGAACGCGAGCGTCACCATCGCGAGATACGGACCGGACACGCGCAGCGCGGGCAATGCAAGGATCGCGCCGAAGCCGGCTGTGATCAGAATCGAAAGCGGCGCGGTCAGATAGAACGGCATGCCGAGCTTGATGAACAGCACGCCCGCCGTGTATGCGCCCACGCCGAACAATCCCGCGTGACCGAGCGACACTTGCCCCGTGTAACCCACGACGATATCGAGCCCGAACAGCAGGATCGCGTAGATCATGATGGTTTCGACGAGGTGGATGTAGTACGGATTGCCCGACGCCACCGGGAAAATTGCGAGTGCGGCGAGTCCGACGAGCGCCGCGATCCAGTTCTTTGCTTTCATCGTCGCCGCCTCAGACTTTCTTGATCGCCGTCTTGCCGAAGAGACCTGCGGGCTTGACCGCGAGCACGATCAAGAGCAGCACGAGCCCCGGCACGTCCTTGTAGCCGGTGGAGATATAGAAGCCGGTCGTCGTCTCCGCGATGCCCAGGATCATCCCGCCGACGATGATGCCCATGCCGCTCGACAAGCCACCGATGATCGCCACGGCAAACGCCTTGAGGCCGAGCACCGCGCCCATCGTCGCGCCGGTCAATGTCAGCGGCGCGATCAAAACCCCTGCAAATGCAGCGGTCAACGACGAAAGCGCATATGAAAACGTGATGACGAGGCCGGTGTTGATGCCCATGAGCGACGCTGCATCGCGATCGTTCGCGGTCGCGACCACGGCCTTGCCGAAGATCGTCTTGCGGTTGAAGAACTCGACCGCGAGCATCATCACGAGCGCGCCGCCGACGACGAGCAGTTCCATCGGCAGCACGTTTGCGCCGAAGACCTTCAGTGGCGCTTCGGGCAGGGGCGAAGGAAAGCGCAGATCGTCGCGGCCCCAGACGTTTTCCGCGACGTTCTTGAAGATGATGCCGAGCGCGATCGTCGACATGATCCAGCCGAACTCGGACTTGATCTTGATGGCGGGCCGCACGCCGATGCGTTCGACGAACGCGCCCTGCGTGAGGCCGAAGAGACACACGAGCGGAATCATCAGCCAGTAGTTGACGCCAGCGGATACGAGCGTGAGGCCGACGAGCGCGCCGAGCATCAGGGCATCGCCCTGGCCGAAGTTCAGCGTGCCGGATGTGGCGAAGGTGAGTTGATAGCCGAACGCGATCACGGCGTAGATCATGCCGAGTGCTATGCCGCTATAGACGAGTTGAAGGAGGATCATGGTCGGGGTTTTTCTTGTGCAGGTCTGCGCTTCTTGAGATTCCTGATTTCGCTTCGGTCTATAGCTTTTGCGTGATGCTGTTTTGCTGGATCGCGTTTTCGTGTCGGCTCGGTGTCGTCGCCGGATCCCGCTCTCGCGTCGGTCTATTAGCACTGCCCCTGTGCGGGGCGGCACTCACTTTCTTTGCAGCGGCAAAGAAAGTAAGCAAAGAAAGCAGCTACTGATACGCCCGCGGTCACACGCAATTTGGGTAGTCCTCTCGTCCATCGTGGGCTGCCTAAAGAGTGCCCTCAAACACCTAATCGGGCTCGGCTCGCGCACGGTCTGTGTCATCGCACCACACAACAAACGGGTTCAGCACCAAATAGCTCCGGCCCGCTTCGCGGCCGACCGGTCAATCGGGTCCGCGCGTGCTTCTCTACTAACGTCTCCATCTCACTGCAATCGCCGCCCTTTGGTTTCCCTTGCATACCCAACGGCAGCGCGTAGCGCTGTGCCGAAGCTCTTTCGTGCTGAACCAGCGGCCATCTGAAACTAGCTCGTCAGACCGTGCGCGATCCAAGCCCGATTGGTCCTTTGAGGGCGACACTTAGGCGAGTGCCATCGAGGACGAGAGAACTACCCAAATTGCGTGTGACCGCGGGCTTGAAAAGCTGCTTTCTTTGCCTACTTTCTTTGCAGCAGCAAAGAAAGTAGGTGCCGCCCCGCACAGGGGCAACGCTAATAGACCGACACGACTACGGGATCCGGCGATATAAAAAAATCAATTCGAAGCAGTAGTGGTCTGCTTGGACCGCAGAGTCCCGCCGCCTTTCTTATCGGCGTCATACGCATAGATCACCCGCCCGCCCTTCACCTCCCCGATAACCGGCACATTCGGCGTAATAGCCTCGTGATCGCCCTTCGTAAAGGGCTTGTCGTACACCATCACGACACCTTCCACCTTAGTGTTCAAATTCTCGAGCGCTTCCTTGACCTTCGGCCCATCCGTCGTCCCCGCCTGCTTGATCGCCGCAGCAAGCAAATACACCGAGTCATAACCTTGCGCAGCAGAAACCGGCGAATCGATCCGCTCGTTCTTCGGCTTGAATTCCTTCAGATAAGCCTCGATGAAGGCCTTGCGCTTCGGCGTGTTCGCTTCCTGAATGAAAGTCTGCGGCATGCGCGCACCTTCGCCGTTAGTGCCGGCATTGTCGATGTAATTGGCCATCGAAAGCGTCCAGCTACCGATCAAAGGCACCTTCCATCCAAGCTTGGCCATGCCGTTCGCGATCTGCGCAAGCTCGGGCCCGATGCCGTAAGTCAGCACCGCTTCCGCACCGGCCTCCTTCGCCTTCAGCAACTGGGCCGTCATGTCGACGTCCTTGATGTTGAACTTCTCCACGGCGACGGGCTTCACGCCTTTCGCGGCAAGCGCCTTTTCCAGATCCTCGCGGCCGAGCTGGCCGTAGTTGGTCGAATCGGCGAGAATCGCGACCTTCTTGAAGCCACGCTTCGTCACCGCTTCCTCGACGATCATCGGTGCCTGAATGCGATCGGCGGCAGCGTTGCGGAACACGTAGTTATCGGGCTGATCGTCGAATTGCTTCGTCACCACCGTGCCGGTCGCGACATTGTTGAACACCGGAATCTTCGCTTCCTGAAAGAAGCGCTGCGATGCGAGCGCTACGCCCGTGTTGATATAGCCGACAACCGCGACAACCTTCTCCTTGTTGATGAGCTCCTGCGCGATCTGCACGCCGCGCTCGTTCTTCGCTTCGTCATCGCGCTCGACCAGCACGATCTGACGCCCAAGCACGCCGCCAGTTTTGTTGATCTCGGCGGTGGCAAGACGCACGCCATCGCGCATGCTGACACCCATGGAAGACGAACCGCCCGTGAACGGACCATCGACGCCGATCTTGATCGGGTCGGCCGCGTGCGCCAACGAGAAAACGCCGAACGCGAGCGTGCTCGCAATGAGCTTCATCTTCATGTGTGTCTCCGTCGCCTGATTCGTTATTTGAAAGTCCCATGCAACGCGGCGAACTTCGCAATGCGTTTTAAACGCATTCCGCGTTATCGATTACATAGACTGTGAGCGAGTTTAGAAAAATGTAAGGATATGACCATATTCGGACATACCCGAAGAGCACGAGCGTTAGGCCACACCCAATGCATCGCAACTGTGCAAAGCCCTGCATAACCCGGAAAAGATGCGAATTTACACAGCATCCCAAAGCGTTTTCATGGCTTTCGAAACGGAGAAAACAGCGGGTATACGCGTAACGCCAAAGAAAAAAACGCGCGGCATCCCGGAGGATGACCGCGCGTAACCTTGCGCACTCTTCAGGCTATCGCAGCGATGACAGCGTTTGCGCGATGCACTTGTTATCGCGGCGCACCGGTTTCGATCGCGTGCGCGAACTGACGCAGCACCGCGCCCGATGCATCGGTGACGGCCCAGAACGTCATGCCATCGTGATTCCAGCGCGCGAGCGCGTAACCATCGTCGGATTGCGTGACGACCGGCTCCGTCTTCGCTTCGCCCTTGCGCTCGGGAAATACGTACACGTCGATCGGATGCTTCAGGTAGCGATACACGACGACCGCCACCGGCCGATGATCGATGTAATCCAGCCGTCCGCCGACGAGCGCGAAGCCCGGACCCGCCGGATCGATCACCGGCGGCGCATAGTCGATCCGGCCGTTGAACCACGGCTTAACCGTGTGCTTGTCGCTGGACAACACGTCGATCGGACGATCCGACATCAGCGCGCGCACATGGCTCGACACGATCTCCTGCGCGATGGGCGAGCCCGTCGATACGGACGAGACGAGCGGCAGCGCCTGGAACCACAGCATCGTGCCGAGCACGAGCGCCGAGAGCGTCGCGCCCGCGAATGCGCCGCCGAAGAACGGCCACGGCGCGGCAAACGGATTGCGCGAGCCGCGTTTCGCCGGACGCGCCGGCTCGCGCCTGCGCGCCTCTTCCTCGGCCTGAGCCCGCACGCGCGCCAGCACTTGCGTGCGCAGATGCACCGGCGCGCGCTGATACAGCGAACCATCGGTAAGCCTCGCATCGAGCGAGGCAATGTCGTTATTTTCCATTTCCCGACTCCTCTGCGTGACCCGGTCCCGCGCGGCGCACGAGGCGCACGCTCGGCTTGTCCTGCCCGCCCTGGGCCGCGCGCACCGCCCCCGCCAGCATCTTGCGGCCGCGCGCGAGCCGTGACATCACCGTGCCGATCGGCACGCCGGTCACGGATGCAACTTCCTTGTAGCTCATGTCTTCGAGTTCGCGTAACACCAGCACCTCGCGAAAGGCGATCGGCAGCGCCTCCAGCGCGCGATGCACCAGATGAATTTCGTCGCGGCGCACGGCGAGCGTTTCGGGATCGGCCGCGCCTTCCTCCGACCATCCCGGCAAGGCTTCGTCGCCGCCCAGTTCCTCGTCGTAGGGCGTCGCGTCGGCGAGTTGCACGCGCCGCCGCCACTCCGTGAACCACGTATTGCGCACGATCGCGAGCAGCCACGCACGCGCGTTCGCCTCCTCGCCGCCTTCGAATCCGCCGAAGAAACGGAACGCGCGCAGATAGGCTTCCTGCACGACATCGTCGGCATCGTTCGCGCTTCCCGACAGCCAGCGCGCGAGGTTGTACGCGGCGTCCAGATGCGGCATCACCGTCGCTTCGAAGCGCGCGTGGACCGCCTCGGCGTCCGCCTGGCCGCGGCGCCCGGACCTGTCTTCTTTCGACCTGCCTGGCCACATCGCGCGGGTCTCCTTTCCACAATCACGTTCGGAAAACTTCGTTCGGGCGCGGCGGCATCGCTTTTCCGCGCCTTCCCATCCGATACTCCTCACGCGGGCGCTTTATTCCCGTTTGCAACGGCGACTCAAAAAAATATAGCGGGAATATCCCGCCGCATTCGCTGGTTCGATGGACGGATGCCAACGCGATCCTGCCCGCCGCAACGGGCATCGCCGGCTTCGCGCCCATGCACCGAGCCGCCGTGGGCCCGACTTCACCGATTCGAACGACAAGAACCGCGGCCGTCATCATCAAAGGAACCATCATGAAACCCGACCCGAACGCACTGCCGCCCGCGCAGCAACGCGACGAACTCGACGAGCACGGCAAGCGCCGCCGCACCGCACTTTCGTGCATGGCCTGGGCGGGCGCCGGCGTCATCTGGACGGTGAGCGGCGGCGTGCCCGTTTCGCGCCTGATCTCGTCGGCGGAAGCGGCCGAGCAGACCGGCTCGTTTAGCTTCGTGCAGATCAGCGACAGTCACATCGGCTTCAACAAGGATCCGAACACGGAGCCGACGAGCACGCTCGAAGAAGCCATCAACCGCGTGAGCGCGATGGAAAAACGCCCCGCGTTCATGATCCACACGGGCGACATCACGCATCTGTCGAAGCCCGCGCAATTCGACACGGCGACGCAGATCATCGGCAAGTCGGGCATGGACGTGCATTACGTTCCCGGCGAGCACGACGTGCTGGTCGAAGAAGCCAACGCGTTTTTCGACCGCTTTTCCGGGCAATACGGCAAAGGCAGCACGCGTCACTGGTACAGCTTCGATCAGGGCGGCGTGCATTTCATCGGCCTGACCAACGTGATCGACCTGAAGGGCGGCGGCCTCGGCTTTCTCGGCGATGCGCAGCTCGCGTGGCTCAAGGCGGATCTGCAGGGCAAATCGAGCAGCACGCCGATCGTCGTGTTCGCGCACATTCCGCTGTGGGCGTTGTATCCGCAATGGGGATGGGGCACCGACGACAGCGCGCAGGCGCTCGCGCTCTTGAAACGCTTCGGCTCGGTAACGGTGCTGAACGGCCACGTCCATCAGGTGGCGCAGAAAGTGGAGGGAGAGATGCGCTTTTATTCGGCGATGTCGACGGCGTTTCCGCAGCCCGCGCCGGGCGCACCGTCCGGTCCGGGGCCGATGAAAGTGCCATCCGAACAATTGCGCACGATGCTCGGCCTGCGCGAAGTCACGCATATCGCGGGACGCGGGCAACTTGCCGTCACCGATACGTCGCTCGCGGGGGTGCAGTCATGATCGCGTCGACGATTGCGCACTACGTTTCGCCCGACAATCTCCGCCCGCTCGCCGGCAAGCTGCTGCGCCAGGCCGCGCTTGCGCTGGTCGTGAAAGGCGTCATCGGCGTGGCGATTCCGTCGGCGTGCGCGGCAGAACCCGCGCAACAGGTCGCGCTGGCGAACGCGCCGACCGTTTCCATCGACAACTTCGCGTTCAATCAGGCGACGATTACCGTGCCCGTCGGTACGAAGGTGACGTGGGTGAATCACGACGACATGCTGCATACCGTCGCCGACGAGGGAAAGAGCTTCAAGTCCGATCCGCTCGACAGCGGCGACAGCTTCTCGCATGTGTTCGACAAACCGGGCACGTACAAGTACTTCTGTTCGCTGCATCCGCACATGACGGGGACGGTCGTCGTGCAATGAGTCGCGTCAGCCGCGCGCCTTCGCGATCGCGGCGAGATTGCCCTCGCCGAATCCGTGATGCCCGCGCCGCTCGACGATCTCGAAGAACATGTCGCCGGGCTTGCGCTCGACGAACGTCTGCAGAAAAAGCTGCGGCGTGCCGTCTCCGAGAATCTCGCCGTCGACGAGAATGCCGCGCGTGCGCAGCTTTCCGATGTCGAGACCGTGGCCCGGCAGACGCTCGTCGATCTCGTCGTAATAGCGCGGAGGCGGCTGCAGGAAGCGCACGCCGCGCGCCATCAATGCATCGACGGAAGCAAAAATATCCGCCGATGCCAGCGCGATATGCTGCACGCCCTCGCCTTCGTGATCGGGCAGATATTGCTGCATCAGATCCGTGCGATAGGTGCCTTCCTCGTACACCGGAATGCGGATCGAGCCGCACGGCGAAAGCGTGACGGCGGAATCCTGCGAGACGTGCCAGTCCGGATGCACCTGATGAATCTCCGAGAAGTGCAGCACTTCCCGATAGAAATCGAGCCATTCCTGAATGCGGCCTGCGCCGACCGTCTGCGTGAAGTGGTCGACTTCGAGCAGGCCGGTGCCGTTGAGATCCGCGCGTGCTCCGGGAATCGGACGAAAGTCGATGTCGTAGATCGACGTCTCGCCGCTGTTCTTGCCCGGCCAGTGATCGACGAAATAGATATGGGAATCGCCGATGCCTTGAATCGCCGGAATCGCAAGCTCGTTCGGGCCGATTTTTTCGCCCTCGAAATCCCACGCGCCGTATTCGAGCGCGCGCTCGTGGGCGACCTGCGCATCGAGCACGCGAATGCCGATCGCCGCGATGCCGACGCCATGCGACTCGGCAAAGCGCGACGCGAACGAATCCGGCTCCGCGTTCAACAGAAAATTCATGCTGCGCTGGCGAAAGAGCGTCACCGCCTTGCTGATGTGCTGCGCGACGGGCACGAAGCCGAGCGTCTCGAACAGTCGGGCGAGCCCTGCAGGATCGGGGCTGGAAAACTCGACGAACTCCAGCCCCGCGATGCCGAGCGGATTGTCGCCGAGGTTCGAATCGGGCGTCGCGCGGGCGGAGGAAGAGGAGTCGGGCTGGGTCATCGGCAATACCTCGAAAATGTACGATCTGGTTCACGGACGCAAAACTACCACGACCTGCTGCTTCCGTGCGACCGGCGGCTTCATCCAAATGGCCGCGACGATGCGCCTAGAGTAGCGGCAGCGGGATTGCCGTGTCAAAGCCGGGGCCGCCCGACGCGTCCCGGCCGATCGTACGCGCCTTCAGGCGGCGAGGCGCGCCGCGCTCATCGACGGACGCTTCGCTTGCGGCGGAAACACGTTCCAGGTGCCGTCGTCATGGCGGAAGAAGATGATCGCGAGCGGGCCGCCCGGATGCTGCGCCTCGATGCAGACGTAGCGCGCGCCGGTGACATGCGAACGGCACAGACGCACGACGCGTGCCGGATGCGCGGCAGTCGGGGCGAGCCATTTGTCGACGGCCCAGTGCAGCGAGTTTTCGGTGGTTTGCATGATGGTCTCCTCGGAATCGATCGGCAAAACGTGAGGTTCAGGCTGCGAGCGCCACATTCATGCGGCGGCGGCGTTCGGCGGCGACATAGGCGCGGAAGAGTCCCGCCACGGCTCTGACGGCCGCGTGGGGATCGATGAAGCACGCTTGCACCTGACGGCTGCGGGCGCGGCCGTCGAGGCACCACGTAACGAAGTGCTCGCAGTTGTTGGTGAGCAGGTGATAGTTGTCTTCGCCGAGGCGGCTGCGGGCGCGGCGCACCGCTTCCATGCCGACGAACTTCGCGGCCGGGTTCTGGCGGATCGTGACTTCATGACCGGCGGCGAACTGCTCGACCGGGACTTCCTCGACCGGGCCGCGATGCAGCGACTTCGCGAAACCGGCATAGTGGATGACCATGCCGTTGCCGGCGTAGATGCCGTGATGTTCATAGCCGGAACGGCGCGTGACGAGTTCGGTGCCGAGCGCGGGTTCGTCGTCGAGCGAGAAGCCGTTCGCGGCGGCTTGCTGTTCGATCAGTCCGATTTGCTGGTTGGTTGACATGGCTGGCTCCGATTTTTCTTTGCCTGGCGCCAGGTGTTTGTTCGGCGCCGGGTTGCCTAGCCTTTTGCATCTTCCTTGCCAGTTCTGATAAGCCATTGATTACGCGTGGTTATTGCGGAATCGGGAGCGTGTTTCGACGGCGTTGTGTTTTTCATGGGCCAACAGTTTTCTTGCGCGTTTGTTGGACCTGCTGCACCAGAATTCGCGTCGTGCGGGCCGATCGGACGCGCGCCGCGTGTGTTGGTTATGCGGCGCGACGCCAACATCGCTTGTTGGCGACGATCCAACGGATGCGATTCGGCACCCTGCCATTTCGTTTGCGCCGATGCCGCCAGAACGCCGTCCCATCGGCGATTCGGACGCAATCTCCGCCATTTGGCGTGCGTCGGCATGGGCCTTGCATTGATCCGTTCGTCCTGCTCACAGGCCATCCCGGAGAAACGACATGTGCGCCTTGACCGTCAGCGATCTCGAATACGACCGCGTGCTGGATCACGCGGCGATGTCGGCCATCAGCGGCGGAGGCGGTGCGCCGTGGGTGTTCGGCTGGATCACGCCTTTCGTGGAGCGTTCATCGGGCGGCGGGGCCGCAGCCGGCGCGATTACGCTGGTCGATGTGACCAACAACATCTACGCGGTCACGAACAACATCACCAATAACGTGACGAACATCACGGTCGGCCAGATGGTCAATCAGTTTCAGAACGTCGCGGTCAGCAATACGGGCAACGGCGCGAGCCTTACCGTCAGCCCGAATTCGGTCGCGGGGAATCGCGCGGGCTAAAGCGGTGCAGATCAAGATTCGCTTCGGACGCGCGTTGGTACACAATGAGCGGGATCGTCCGCAAGGCCCGCCCGACGCCGCGTCACCCAGCATTCCGGAGGTTGCCGTGACCTTCACCACCGAGTTTCGATGGACATCCGCCGCCCGCACCGACACCGGCTGCGTCCGGCAGATCAACGAAGACGCGCTGCTCGATGCGCCCGAGCGCGGACTGTGGGCCGTCGCCGATGGCATGGGCGGCCACGCGGTCGGCGATCTGGCGAGCCGGATGGTGATCGAGAGCCTCGCGAAGGTATCGCCGGCGAACGATCTTGCGGGCACCATCGCCGATGCCCGCGCGCGTCTTCTCGACGTGAACGACAAGCTGCGTGCGGAAGCGGCGCGGCGCCAGGTGTCGCGCATCGGCAGCACGGTCGTCGTGCTCGCTGCGCGCGATGGCGCGTGCGGTTATGTATGGGCCGGCGACAGCCGCATCTATCTGCTGCGCCAGGGACGGCTCGTGCAGCTCACGCGCGATCACAGCCACGTCGAGGAACTGAAGGCGCGCGGGCAACTCACGGCGGAAGAAGCGCTGCATCATCCGGCGCAGCATCTGATCACGCGCGCGGTCGGCGCGCTCGATGTGCTCGAACTCGACGAGAACACGCTCGCCCTGAACGACGGCGATACGTTCCTGCTATGCAGCGACGGTTTATCGAACGAAGTCAGCGAAGCCGAAATGATGAGCGAGCTCGCGCCGGGCAATTGCGATGTCGCCGCGCAAAGGCTGCTGGAAATCGCGCTCGCGCGGGGCGGGCGCGACAATATTTCAGTGGTCGTCGCGCATGCGGTCGATTTGATGGCGACGGATAAGACGCAGGTGAATCCGTCGATATAAAGGCGGCTCAACCGCCCGCCTCCTTGTTCTTCTGCGCCGCGGCTCGAAACTCCTTCGAATGCAGCCCGTGCTTTTTCAAAAGCATCTGCAGATGCGAGCGGTTCATCTCGTACCGTCTCGCAAGCTCGGCCACCGTTCCGCCGGTTTCCTGCAAGCCTCGTTCGAGAAACGCGCGCTCCGCTTCGTCGCTGGCGACGCGCTTCGCTTCCGCGAGCGAGCTCGCCGTCGCGATGCCGTTTCCGCTCGCCGCCGGCCCGCCCATTGCGAGCGAGAGCGATGACTTCGGCCGTATGTCGACCGGCAGATGATCGATGTCGGCCATATCGCCCGCAAGACACGCGAGGCGGTACACCACGTTCCGCAACTCGCGGATGTTCCCCGGATAGTCATAGTTGCGCAGAAAATCCCGTAGCCGCGGCGACAACTTCACCGGCCGGCGCTTCAATGTCGCGGCCGCTTCGTCGCCGAAATACGCGAGCAGCAGCGGAATTTCATCGCGCCGTTCACGCAAAGCAGGCAGCGTCAGATGAATGACGCTCAGCCGATAAAACAGATCCTCGCGAAAACGCCCCTCGTCGCAGAACTTGCGCAAGTTGCGATTGGTTGCCGCGACGATGCGCGTATCCACCGCAATGGGCTCGTCCGAACCCACGCGCTGAATTTCATGCGCTTCCAGCACGCGCAACAGCTTCACCTGCCCCTGCAAAGGCAGTTCGCCGATCTCATCGAGAAAGATCGTGCCCGTGTGCGCGCTTTCGAATTTTCCCTTGCGATCATTGCTCGCTCCGGTGAACGCGCCCTTGCGATGCCCGAATAGTTCGGACTCCAGTAGATTGTCCGGAATCGCGCCGCAGTTCACCGAGATATAAGGCTTGTCGGCACGCGATCCGTTCGCGTGAATGACCTTCGCCATCAATTCCTTGCCGGTGCCGCTTTCGCCATCGATCAATACCGGCAAGTCCGTCGGCGCGGCTTTTTCCGCGATTTCCAGCGCTTCCAGCAACTTCGGGTTATCGCCGAACGTGCCTTCGAATACGAAGCTGCGTTCGATCAGCGCCTGCCGCCGCGCGCCTGGCGGAAGATCGCGCTTCGGTTCGGCGGCCGCCGCCTGCACGAAGCGCTCCTTGTGCGACAGTTGCATGACTTCGTCGCGCAGGGTGCTCGCCTGCCGCAACAGCTTTTCGATCTCGGGACGCTCGAGCCGCGAGGTCCATCGAAGCGTCGAGCGCAAGATCTCGATCTTCTCGATGAGCCCCGCATACGAAATCGCCGATGACGCGGGCGCGCTGCTATCGCTTTCCGGTTGGTCGAGTATTTTCATGCTGCGCTCAGTTGCTTTTGCACGAGTTGGTAGTACATGCCCTTTCTCGCGACGAGTTCGTCATGCTTGCCCTGTTCGACGATGCCGCCTTCGTACAGCACGAGAATCTTGTCGGCGCGCATGATCGTCGAAAGGCGGTGCGCGATGATGACCGCCGTGCGCCCTTTCAAAATCTCCTGCATGTTGCCGAGAATATTGCTTTCCGATTGCGTATCGAGCGCGGACGTCGCTTCGTCGAATACGAGCAGACGCGGATCGTGATACAGCGCCCGCGCGATGCATAAGCGCTGAATCTGTCCGCCCGACAATCCTACGCCGCGCTCGCCGACCACCTGCTCATAACCGAGCGGCATCTTCGCGATGAACGCGTGCGCGTCGGCCATCTTCGCGACTTCTTCGATACGCCTTCTGTCCGGCGCTTCATCGCCGCTCGCGATGTTCTCCGCGATCGTCCCCGAAAACAGCAGGTTGCTCTGCATCACATAGCCGATCTGCGCGCGAAAGAACCCTTTATCGACGACGTTGATATCGTAGCCATCGACGGTCATCTTGCCTTCGCTCGGCGCATAGAAGCCGACGAGCAGTTTCGCGAGCGTCGTTTTACCGGAGCCGCTGCGCCCGACGATCGCAATCAGCTCGCCCGGCTTGATATCGAAGCTGATGTTCTCCAGCACGTAAGGCGCATCGCCTTCGCCATAACGGAAGTACACGCCGTTGAAACTGATATCGCCCTGCAGGTCGGGCAGCATGACGCGCTGCTGCATGTCTTCGGGCTTCTGCTCCGGCTCGATATCGAGCACGTCGCCGAGCCGCTCCATCGCGACGCCCGCATCGTTCAGCAGGCTCCACAAGTTGATGAGACCCATCAGCGGCGCGAGCACGCTGCCCATGTAGGCATTGAACGCGATCAGTTGCCCGATGGTCAGTTCGCGCGCAAGGACGAGATTCGCGCCGACCCATAACACGCCGATGGTCGTCGCCGCATTGAGCAACTGGCTGCACAAGCCCACCACGATATTGAAGCGCTGCGACTTGTATTGCACTTCGAGCGACTTCGCATACTTCTTTTCCCACTTGAGACGCACCGCGCGCTCGATACCCATGCCCTTCACCGTCTCGACGCCGCCGAGTGCTTCCATCAGATACGAACGCGCATCCGTTCCCGCTGAGAACGTTTCGCGCGCGTTCTGCTTGATGCGCGGCGTCGCGACGACCGTGAGCACCATCATCGGGATGACGAACGCGATCAGCAGCAACGTGAGCTTCACGTTGTAGAGGAACATGATCGTGAAGTAGATGAAGATCATCAGCAGGTTCAGCACGGTCGATACCGTCGATTCGGTGAGAAACGCGCGAATCGTGTGATTCTCCTGAAAGCGCGCGAACACATCGCCGGTCTTGCGCTTCGCGAAGAAGCCGAACGGCAGCGAGAACGTGTGCCTGAAGAACTGCGACATCATCGCGAAGTCCATGTTGCGGACCATGAAGTTCGCGAGATACGCACGTATCGTCGTCATGAGCTGCGTGAACAGGCTCGCGATGATGAGCCCTGCGATCAGCACATGAAGCAGGTTCACGTTCTGATGCACGATCACGCCATCGAGAATGTTCTGGATGATGAGCGGCGGTATCACGCCCAGCACTTGAATGACGAAGGTCGCGAGAAAGAGATGCAGCAGGATCTTCTTGTACGGCTTCAGATAGCCGACGAAACGCAGCCACGGCGAACGCGACACGGCCTTTTGCGTGAGATCCTGCCCCGGCGTGAAAAGCAGACACGTGCCGCTCCAGCCGCGCTCGAACTCGCCGACGGTCATCTTCCTGAAGCCGATCGCCGGGTCCGCGACCCATACGTTCTCGCTCGACACGCCATAGACGATGATGTAGTGGTATCCCTCCCAATGCGCGATGAACGGCATCTCGAAGCCGCGCAACGATTCGAACGTGCACTGCACGCCGCGCGTCGTGAAGCCGAGCGATTCGCCGGCGCGTGCGAGTGAATCCAGCGTCGCGCCGGATGTCGTGACGTTGGCCAGTTCGCGCAGCTTGCCCAGCGTCATGTTGATGCCGTAGTGACGGCAGATCATCGCGAGACAGGCCGCGCCGCAATCCATCTCCTCCGCCTGCTCGATCCACGCGAAGCGCTTGATGACGCGCTCGCCCAGTTCGGGCTTCGTGTGCAGATCGAGCATTGCGGGCAGCTTGCGGCGCTCGGTGATCTTCTTCTGCCGCTGCAATTCGCGCTCGGTGAAGCGGATGCGCTCTTCGAGCACTTCGCGCAGCTTCACGTTTCGCTCGATGATGAAGTGCACGGTCTTCTCGGGAATCACGAGCAGGCGCGTATCGGTGCTCGCGATGGCGGAGGCCATCTGCTCCTGGCGCATCACGCAGGCCTTCTCGCCGAAGATCTCGCCGGGACCGAGCGTCGCGAGCACATGCCGCTCGCCGCCCTCTTCGCGCAC
The DNA here is from genome assembly GCF_023631205.1 of Caballeronia sp. NCF2. Classification (NCBI taxonomy): domain Bacteria; kingdom Pseudomonadati; phylum Pseudomonadota; class Betaproteobacteria; order Burkholderiales; family Burkholderiaceae; genus Caballeronia; species Caballeronia sp. NCF2. The sequence continues at coordinate 28,810 of NZ_JALQDN010000054.1, forward strand.
GATCCGCACTTCGCCTTGCCGCACGACATAGAGACGCCGGTCGTCGCGCGACTCCTGCTTGAGAATCTCCTTGCCTTCCGCGACACGCTTCACGCCGACGCTGCGCACGCATTCTTCGAGTTCGGCCTTGTCGAGCTTGCCGCGCAGATCGAAGAGCTTTGCGACGAAACCGCCCGCCGAGTTAATGGCGACATAGCTCGTGACGAAGGCGAGCGCGGCGGGATTCTTCGCGATGACGGGGTCGATCGCCGTGCGCGGGATGAACAGCAGCTCGGTCTTGCCGGAGGAGCGCACCGACGACTCATGGCGATAGTCGCGCAGCATCGCGATATCCGCGAAGGTCTCGCGCTCCTTCTTCACCCCCATGCTGATTTCCTTGCCGTGCTCTTCGGTGAAGATACGCACGGACCCCGCTTTCACGATATAGAGTCCATCGGCCGCATCGCCCGCGTTGCACACGGTCTCGCCGAAACCGAAGCGCCGCGACTCCGCTTGCGCCGCGAATTGCTCGATTTCCTCGCGCGTGAAGGGCGAAAGAATCTCCACCGACGAAAGAAAGTCAGCGGGCGAATCAAGGCTGGATGGAGCGTCCATGTCGTGTCGCGTTCCGGTCGATCAGCGTGCTTCGATGACGTGTTCCTGCGCACGCGCCATCATCCAGTCTTCGCGCAGCAGGCGGCGAATTTCCGCGGACACGTCCTCGTCGAGCTTCGCCGGATACTTCGCCGTCACCGCGAAAATCTCATACGATGCGCCGTCCGCCGATACGAACGGCCCGAGCAGATCGCCGACCTCCGCGTTGAAGACTTTCGCTTCGACGTCCGGTTTCATCTGTCCGCGCATCACGCGGCCGATCACGCCGCCCGCGTCGCGCGTGTCGGCGAGCGAGTGCTCGCGCGCCATGTCGGCGAAGCTGTCGGGATCGTCGTTGAGATACGAGATCATTTCCTTCGCGCTGCCTTCGGTGTCGAGCAGGATATGACTGACTTCGATGCTGTCGAACTTCGGCGAGTTGAGCTGGAAGTACTCTTCGATCTCGCGCGCCGTGCCTACCTTGTCGAGCATCTTTTCCTGATACAGCGTGTCGGTGATGAAGACCTCGAACTCGTCGAGGCTCACATGCAGCGCATCGAGATAATTGTTCATGTCCGCCGCGCGATGCAGACCGCGAATGCGCCGGAACTGATCGGCGCGATTCTGGATTTCATCGTCGCTCACGGCGATACCCGACTTCTTCGCCGCGCGCACCGTGAGCTTGTCGCGCACGAGCTGCTCGATGAGACTGTCGAACTGACCATTCAACTTCAATAACCTGATGAATTCGCCGACGTCGACCACTTCGTCGTCGATACGCACAATCGCCGTCATATCGTTCTCCGTTCGGTTCCATGTTGAATTGCGCATCATGTTCGCGTTGCGGCGCCCGTGTAACCCCCCATATTTATCCCGCTACATTGCGGAACGGATCCAGCCCGAGATCGATGAGGCGCCGCTCGCGCACGACGATCTCAGCGGTCGCGGTCATGCCGTAACGCAGCGGATACTTCGTGTCCGCGATCTGATAGGAATCGCGATCGAGCGTCACGCGTCCTTCGTAGACGGGTTGCTTGCTCGTCGGGCTCGGCTTGGTCGCGGGCGAAATGAACGCGAGCGTGCCCTCGATCACGCCATAGCGCTGATAAGGAAACGCATTGAACTTGAGCTTCACGCGCTGCCCTTCGCGCAGAAACGCGCGGTCGTGCTCGGCGATCTCGATCTTGAGCACCGGCTTCGCATTGGCCGGCGCGATGCCGCCGAGCGGCGTGTTCGCCTGTATCTTGTCGCCGGGCTGCGTCGATGTCACGTCCGTCACCACGCCGGACACCGGCGCGAGAATCAACAGGAAATTGTCCTTGTCGATGTTCTCGAACTTGATGCGCGCGGCCGCATCCGCGACGAGGCGCGCGGTCTGTAGTTGCAAACGCAACTTGTCTTCGGTGCTCGCGACTTCGCGCATCGCGGCTTCGTATTGCAGACGCAGGCTCGTCGCTTCCTGACCGCTCGTTTCCAGTTGACGCTTGGCCTGCGTGAAATCGTGACTCAGACGGAAGTCGAGTTCCGCGAGCCGCGATTGCTCGACGCGATACGCGCCGTCCGCTTCGAGATAGGCATTGCGTTTCTGATCGACCTGCGCTTCCGCAATGCCGCCGCCGCCCGGCAACGCGAGCAGACGCTGAAAGCGGTCGAGTTCGACCTTCGCGGCATCGCGGGCGCGGCGCGCGTTTTCGAGCGTGCTGCGCGCTTCCTGCAACTGCGCCTTCTGACCTTCCGCGAGCTTGCTCGTGCCTTCGGCCACGCGCTGCTGATGTTGATGCTCTTCCACATCCATCTGATCCTTGAGCGCGGCGATCTTGCGCTCCATCAGCAGCTTCTTTTCGGGGAACTGCTTCCATTCGCGCTCGGCATCGTCGAGCTTGAGCTGCGCTTCGAGCGCATTGGTCGCCGCTTCGATCGCACCGCGCGCATTCAGGCGCGCGACGACATCGTCCTTGCGCACGGGCTGCCCTTCGGCGATATAGAGATCGGCGAGCTCGCCGTCGATCGGCGCATAGAAACGCCGCACTTCCGATTCCGGCGCGAGCGTGCCTTGCGCCGTCACCATCACGTCCGCATGGCCGACGAACGACCACACGAGCGCCGACGCGACGAGCGCCACCATCGCGAAGACAAGGCCCTGCGTGAGCCGCGCGGGCTCCGCCGTGAGAATCGCGATGCCTTCGGCGCCGTGTTCGCCTAGCGCCTCCGACAGCGGCTTAAGGTGTGCGTCTCTCTTCACTGCTCGTGCCTCCGCCGATCAGACTCAGCTTGGTATTGAGAAGCCCCGGTTCGAGCACCATCCGCAGATCCTGCAGCGAACGCCGTTGCAGATCCGCTTCGGTGTCGATCTCATTGGCGAGCGCGGTCCACTTCGCCGTCGCGCTGTCCGCCTTCACCTGCCGGAAAATACGCATGCCGCGCGTGGCCGCGTCTTCCGCGTCGGACAGCAGCCGTGCCTGCGTCCGGAACACATCCGACACGCCCGATTCGAGCCGCTGCGATCCGCCGATGCCGCCGTTCGTCCGATACTGCTGCCACGACGTTTGCGCCTGCGTCATCAACGCTTGCGCGCGGGCCGTCGCCCTGTCCTTCAACGCGGTGAATTCGGGCGCGACGGCTTTCGCGTAGAACGCGTCGCTCTCGAGATCGAGCGTCTCGTAGAACGACAGCAGCGCGTCTTCGTAGCCCTTCGAGCCGCGCGCCTTTTGCAGCTCGGCGAACTGCGCGGCCACGGCTTTCTTGTGCGCGAGTTCCTTCTGCACGGTCTGCGTCCACGAGCCTTGAGGCAGCTTTTGCAGCGCGTCGATCGCCTGCGCGCTCTGTCCGCGATTCCATGCATCCGCGACGCTCGTGTATTGCGCGAGCACGTCGGGCGGCGGCAACTGGCTCGCGGTCATCTGCCGAAATTTTTCCTGGAACGGCGGCGTCGAGAAATGGGCCTCGCTGACCGAACCCGCGAGCGGCGCGAGGCTCGCACCGTTGATGCTGCGTCGCAAGCCCGCGTAGGCATCGAGATCGGCGCGCACGCGATCGAGACCCGCGAGCCGCGGATACTTGTCCGCATATTCCTTCAACGCCGCGCCGATCGCATCGGGATCGTCCTGGCCGAGATTCTTCGCGATGCTCGCATCGAGCCTCTCGATGGCCGCGAGATACACCGAATCGTCGCTTTGCAGCTTGCGCAGATGACTCAGCGCGAGCGCATACGGATCGCAGAACTCGGGCACATAGCCCGCGATGCGGTCCAGATCGCGCTGATGTCCCGCCGCGTCCGCTTCCCAATGCTTCAGGATTGCGCCGATGCGCGGCTCGTCGCCGTACATGCGGATCGGCGCTTCGGCGCCGCCACGGCTCATCACAAAACTTTCCAGCTTGCCGATCCATTCGAGTTCGTCGATAAGCGAATGCACGTCTGCGTTGTGCTCGCTGAGCGAACGCATCTGCGCGATGATCGCGTCCGCGTTCGCGAAATCGCCCTTTTTCAGTGCAGCAAGCCAGCGCGGCACGTTGGACTTGAGCACGGCCTCGGTGTTCATCGACGTGAACGGCGCGTCCTTCGGATGCGTCTTCAGATATTCGTTCGTGACGGCCGCGGCCTCGGCGTACTCGCCGTGCTCCATCAGCGATTTGGCCTCACGCTCGTTCGAACCGCTATAGAAAAGCGCGGCGCCGACTGCAACGAGCGCCGTCAGCACGCACGCCACGATGATGCGCGTGCGGCGCGCGGCGCGCGCATCGTCGTTCGCGAGCACACGGCGCAACTCCGACACGAAGAGCCCGAACTTGCTGCGCTTCGCGGCGCGCGCGTCCGGGCGCTTTTCCTCGGCGGGTGTCGGCTGCGCCTCTTCGTTGACTTCATCCTCGCGCGCCGCGGCCTGATCGACGCAGAAGATGTCGAGAAACGAATGCGCCGAGCCGACGAAGGTCGTCTTGTCGCTGTCGGATTCGTCGTCGTGCGATGGCGCGGCGACCTGCGCGACGATTTCCGTGAGCGTCGATTCGCTTTCGTCGCCGTGCAGATGCACCACGTACGCGAAGTGCGTTCCGCCGAACGCGACGCTATCGCCGTTCTTCAGTTCGACCGCCGACGCGCCGAGCCGCTCGCCGTTCACGAACGTGCCATTGGTGCTGCCGAGGTCTTCGACGAACGGCGCGCCGCTCTTGATGAACACATGCGCGTGGCGCCGTGACACGTAATTGACCTGATGCGGATACTCATCGCGATAACGCGAAAACGTGTCGTCGCTCTTGCTAACGAGAAACGGAAACTGCGCGAGTTCGATCGGCTGAAGACCGAGATCGTCGCGCTGCGGCGTAAGCGTGAGGCCGATTGGTTTCGGCACACTCAGACGCCGCGCGCGCGGCGCGAACTGCACGCGATACGACAGCTTGCTGCCGAACGAAATGACATCGCCGCTTCGCACGCGCGCGGGCGTCTCGCGCACGGGCGTGCCATTTACGGCCGTGCCGTTCTTGCTGGCGAGATCGGCGATATAGACGAACCCGTGCTCGATGAAGATGCGCGCATGACGGCGCGAGAGCTGCGCCACGGCTTCGGGCGGACTCGTATCGAACGGCGCTTCGGCGCGGCCGATAGCGAAGAGATTTTCGTCGATACGGATCTCCGTGAGTCTCTCCGCCAGCTCGCGCGCAAGCTCGCCATGCGGCGCGGGCTTCAGGACGACGTCGAACGCCTCGCCCACGCTCGGCTGCGGATCCGCCACGGAAAAGCCTTGAGCCATGTCCATGTCACGAGGAACGTCCAGCCGCTGCCGCCGACGCGCCAGAGGATTGCCCGGCAACGTCGGGCGCATGGACAAGTTGGACCGCGCCGTAATCGAAGTCATTTGCAGCCGGCGGCTGTTGAGAGTTTAAGTCACGCATCGTCGTAGTCAATCGTGCTGCACCGCTGCATCACGCCATCCATGAGCGATTCGGCACGATCGTTAGCAATTCATATTATTAATTTGGTGCACATTATTCATGGAGTGCTTCACTTCAATCCGTCCTTGCTTGCGCTTTGCACATCGACGGTCGGCCAGCCGCCGCCGAGCGCCTTATAAAGCGTCACCGTGTCCGACAGAATTTGCTGATGGTTCGCGAGCAGCGCGAGTTGCGCCGCGAGCAGCGTGCGCTCCGTCTCGAACACCTGAAGCTGCGAGATCACGCCCTCTTTCAGTTGCGCGTCGATCTGCGCGGCGACGATCGTCAACTGATCCACTTCCTGTTGCAGCTCGACGCGCTGCTTCGTATGCGAATCGAGATTGACCAGCGCGTTCTCCACTTCTTCGAACGCGTTCATCACCGTGCTGCGATATTGCTGTTCGGCCACCGTCGTCTGCGCCTCGGTCGTCTTGACGTGAGCGCGCACGGACGGATCGAGAATCGGGATATTGATGCTCGGCACGAAACTCAGCGTGAAGATCTTCAGGAGATCGGTCAGTTGAAAGCTTGCAGTGCCCGCGCGTCCGGTCAGGTTGATGGTCGGCAGTTGCGCGAGCTTTGCCTGGCCGACGAGGTCATACGCTTCGAGCACGCGATATTCGGCCGCGATCAGATCGGGGCGGCGCGCGAGCAACTGCGATGGCAATCCCTCCGGCACCGGCGGAATCTGCACGCGCTTTTGCAGCTTGCCGTCGGGCATCCGGAACTCGCCTGCCGGCACGCCCATCAGCGTCGAGAGCGCGTTGTTCGCGAGATCGCGCGAGCGGCGCAACTCCAGCAACTCGCGCGTCAGCCGGTTGAGTTCGGCGCGCTGCGTGAGCACCTGCGTCTTCGGCACGAGGCCGTTCTTCTGCATGCCTTCGAAGATCGTCAGGATCTGCTGGTTGGTCGCGATGGTCTGCTTCTGCTGATCGATCTGATCGTCGAACTGGAGAATCTGGAAGTACGTCGTCGAGACGAGTGCGACGAGTTCGAGATAACCGGCGCGCCAGTCGGCCTCGGTCGCGCGGAATTCGGCTTTCTGCGCCTGCACGCCCTTCTCCACCGAGCCCCAGATATCGATGTCCCAGCTCACCTGCGTCGCCAGGTTGTACTGCTTCGAGAACTGCTGGCCGGTCGTCTTCTCGAAGCTCGCGCCCGCGCCGAGATCCATCGACGGCAACGCGCCCGCGCGCGCCTCGCCGATCTGCGCGCCCGCCACCTGGATGCGCGCGGCCAGCACCTTGATGTCGAAGTTGCCGCTGATGGCCTTTTCAACCAGCGAGTCGAGATACGGGTCGTTGAACTGCTTCCACCAGTCGGGCCGGATCGTGTCGGATGCGGCGACTTTCGCTGCGTCGGTCTTCGTGAAGGCGGTTTTCTCGGGCGTGTCGGGCCGCTGATACGTCGGCGGCGTCACGTCGATGCAGCCCGAAAGCAGCGCGGCTGCAACCAGCCCTAACGATGGCAACAAGGCTCGCACGATCTCGCTCCCGGTGAACGCGCACCGACGGTCAGTTTCATGGGTGAGAAGCACGGCGCCGGCCGTCCGGTCATTCAAGTAAATCACACGGCGCGCCGCGACTCCATACGGGTTAAGTCACGTTGCGCGCGCGTGCTCTTGAGGCACGTCGCGCGTCGTCGTGACGCGGTCCGGCGACGGATGCGACCCGCGCGCGAACCACTACGCCCGATGCTGAGGGCGGTGTTACGGCGAAGCTCCCCGCGCCCCGCCTTTGCTGCGACTACCTCGATGCTTACCGCACCGATATGCGGTTCATTCCTCGCGACGTTTCGCTTATGCGAGATCGCCCGCGATGCCGAAGTTCACGTTGGCGATGTTCTTCGCGCTCTGCGTCGGCGTGACCGTCGACTGCGACTTCAGCGCTTCGGCGAAGGCGATGTTGCTGCCGTTCTGATTGAACGTCGTCTGCGTCTGATTGATGATCTGCTGCGGATTGAACGGCATCGAGAGCGTCGTGCCGTTCATCGAGATGAAGCCGGGAAACAGGACCGCGGAGCCGCCGCGCACCGCCGACATCGCACGCGTGTCGAGATCTTCGGTGACGGGAAGGTCCTTGATGGTCAGCGTCTTCATTTCCGCTCTCCTTGGGTGCGCATCGCGCATTCGGTGGTGGCTCGGAGCAACTTGTCTGCTCGCCGCCATTCAATGCACAGGCTGTGCCAATCGCGTCATGCGTCATGCGTTTTTCTCTGCGCGCCGCGCTGCATATGGGCTGCGCCGATTTACGCTGCATCTGTCCTTCTAAGCCGATGATGCTGCCCGCCCGACACTTCTGATCTTCACTGTCTGTTACCCGGCGACACCCGTGCGATTTGCAGCGGACGAACGATCCCCTCCGCGATACGCACGCGGATACGAGTTGGATGAAAGCAATCGGGAAAGGCGCCGCTCGATGCATCACGCGGCGCCCGGACTTACTTGACGTAGATCGTGATCTTTCGGGAATAGACGGGCGGGTTATGCGGTATGTGCTTGTCATCGCCCATCAAAAGCTGAAGCGTGTGCTTGCCCGGCGGCAGTTCGATCATCGTTTCGGTTTCGCCGGCGCCGTAGTGCAGATGATTGCGATCCGATGGAATCTCCTGATCCATCGGCGGCAGGTCCACATCGATCAGCAAATGATGATGCCCCGTGTTCGGAAACTTCACGCCGCGCGGCGCGACGCCCATGAAACGCAGCCCGAACCAGACGCGGAACGGCTTGCCCGCGGGCACGGTCTGGCCATCGTTCGGAAAGCCGATGTACGCATACGCGTTGGCCGGCGCGGGCGTCGTCCCGGCGAGCGCATGAGACGCGGCGAACGCCGTCGCGAGCGTGGCGGCGACGAGGAGCGAACGCGGCAGCGCGAGCGCATCAGCGGATCGTTTGTTCATGTCATGTGCCCTCGGCAAGTGCACAGCTCATTTCACGATGATCGTGATCTTCTTCGAATACACCGGCGGGTCGTGCGGAACGTGGTTGTAGTCGCCCATCAGCAACTGCAAGGTGTGCTTGCCCGGCGGCAATTCGAGGCGAGCATCGGTTTCGCCCGCGCCGTAATGCAGGTGATTGCGATCGGACGGGATCTCCTGATCGAGCGGCGGCAGATCGGTATCGACGAGCAGATGGTGATGCCCCACGTTCGGCAGATCGACGCCCTTCGGACATACGCCCATGTTGCGCAAGCCCATGCGCACCCATAGCTTGCCGCCCGTGATCACGGCCCCGTCCGGCGGCCAGATGATGTACGCCTCGGCGTTCGGCGGCGCGGGCGTGCGGGCACGCGCGGCGGAAAACGACGAATCGGCGGCCAATGCGGCCAGGGAAGCCAGCGCGCCAAGCACGGTTCTTCTCAGCATGTTTTGCACGCCTCTCTCGTTGAAAGGCCTCGCGGATGGGCCAGGGAAATCGCTCCGGGCACGGACGAACGCTCGTGCTCGAGCGCGATGCGGATTACCTGATGCTGCGTCGCTGGTTTTTAGATTAGGACGTAACGTTTAAAAAAGATACGGTCACGCGGGGGGCCTGATTAACCTCATGACGGATACCTCCTTTCAGGGGATTAAGCGGCGTCTGAGCGCGTGCTATCGTTGTTGATGCCGTACCCGAAGCGTTGGCATCGCACGCGAATGCAGTGCGATGCCCTCAACTCAAAGCCGGACGGACAGGGTGTGAACATGTGGCGAACTCTTCTTATCGCGAGCGTTGTCCTGACGATCGGCCAGACGCTCGTATCAGCGAACGCGGCATCGGTCACAGCGCCGCCCTCTTCCCCGATCTCGACGATCGCACACGCGCCCCGTCATCTCGCGCTCGTGATCGGCAATGCCGACTATCTCGATCAGCCGCTCGCGAGCGCATCGCGCGATGCCGACGACATGAGCATCGCCCTGAACGCGCTCGGTTTCGACGTCACGCGCCGCACGAATCTCGACGAAGCCGCGATGCGCCAGGCACTCGATGCGTTCGCCGCGCGCCTCGGCCCCGACGATACGGCGCTCGTCTATTTCGCCGGCCACGGATTGCAGGCGGGCGGCGATGCGTTGCTCGTGCCGCTCGACGCGCGCGAGCAACGCCCCGCGACGCTCGTGCGCGATGCGATTTCCGCGCGGGACATCGTCGAGCGCATTACGCGGGCGCGGCCGGACGCGGCGAACATCGTCGTGCTCGACATGTGTCTCACCGATCCCTTCGAGACAACGCGCGCGCGGGCGTGGACGCTGCCGCCGCGCACGCTCGTCGCGTATGCGGCTGCGCCGGGCGATGCCGCATCCGAAGACGCGCGCAACGGTCGCTATACCGCGGCGTTGCTGCACGCGTTGGGCGCGCGGTCATCGGTGACGCCGGCGGCGTTCGCTGCGGCGGCATCGGATGTCGCGCGGGCATCGCATGGCGCGCAGCGGCCGTGGATCGCGTCCACGCTCGATGACGGCTTCGCCATCGCCGATACGACGTCGAACATGCGTATAGCGGACGCGACCGCCATCGTGCCTGCCGAATCCGCCAGCATCGTCCGCACGCGCGGCATTCTGCCGAAAGACAGCAACGAGCAGTACGAACTGACGTTCTGGGATTCGATCAAGGACAGCACCTATCCGAGCGATTACGAAGCCTATTTGAAGGCTTATCCGAACGGCCGATTCGCGGCGCTCGCGAAGGCGCGCATCGAGCGTTTGCGCGCAGCCGGAAATGCAAAGCCCGCCGCTTCCGCGCCACCTGCCGCGACCGCCGCACCGGCCGCACCCGCACCCGCACCCGCGCCGAAGCCGACGCCCGCGCCGTCCGCGCCGGCTACCGCTGCCGCGCCTGAAAAACCGCGCCCGAGCACGACGGCAGCGCCTGCCGCGCCGCCCGCCGCCGTGACCACGAAACCGGCCGCCAAGACGGCGAGCGGCGGCGAGATCAAGGATTGCCCGGCGTGCCCTGCGCTGATCCCGATCGCCGCGGGCAGCTTCACGATGGGCAGCAACAACGACGATCCCGCCGAGAAGCCGCCGCATCGCGTGTCGGTCGGGCGTGCGTTCGCCATCGGCAAATACGAAGTCACCGTCGAGCAATGGAACGCCTGCGCCGATGCGGGCGCGTGCACGCGCGTCGCGCCCGAAGGCGAATCGACGCCGCCCGGCAACGCGCCGATGCGCAACGTGAGCTGGGACGACGCGCAGGTCTACGTCAAATGGCTGAGCAAGGTGGGCGGCAAGCCGTATCGCTTGCCGACGGAAGCGGAATGGGAATACGCCGCGCGCGGCGGCACGCAATCGACGTACTGGTGGGGCGATCAGATGAAAAAAGGCACCGCCGACTGCAAGGATTGCGGCGATCCGTACAAGCCCGAAGCGCCGACGCCGGTCGGATCGTTCGCCGCGAACCCGTACGGCCTCTACGACATGAACGGCAGCGTCTGGGAATGGGTCGCCGACTGCTGGCACAGTTCCTACAAGAACGCGCCCGCCGATGGCCGCGCCTGGGACGATCCGTCGTGCAGCGTGCGCGTGATTCGCGGCGGCTCGTGGCGCGAAGGCGCGGCCTACATGCAGTCGGCGACGCGCTTCAAGTACAGCTCGAGCGTGCGGCAATCGCAGAACGGCTTTCGCGTCGCGCGGGACATGGAGTGAGGTTCATCCGCCCAGCGCTTTCAGGATGATCTGCGCCTGCGTGTCCCGCTCGATTTTCTTGAGCAGCGGCAGCGCCGCCCGAAAATCGTCGGGCGTGCAGACTTGCCTGCCGAAGCGGGCGTCGAGCGTGCGCGATATCTGGATCACGTTGGTCGACGGATCGAACACATAGCGCGCGCGATAACGAAAAACATCGCTTGTCAGATCGAGATCGTCGGGCACTTCGGCGACGTGCGTCGTCTTCGGCAGCGTGATCTGCGCGGTTTCGTCGAACGTGCCGCCGATGCACAGATACGGCTGCGTGCGCGCGCGCTCGGCGAGCCAGTTGCGCACCGCCGTCGCGATGCCGCCCGACAGGCTCGACAGCGCGGGCAATGCCGTCGTGCCCGTCGGCCAGACGATGTCGTCGAGCGTGCCGCGCAGCGTCGTCGCGAACGGGCCGCCGGTTGCATCGACGTCGCTCGTCGTCAACGCCCCCGCGCCGCGCAGATTCGTGTAACGGAGCCGGTCCGCCGCGATCTGGTCGCGCCGTTGCGCATTCGCGAGACGCAGGTTGATCCGCTCGATTTCCGCGCTCCATCCCGCGTCCTCGACCCAGTAGGCGAAGTTCGCCTCGCCCTTGTCCGCGACCTCGATCTGCAGGCGTGCCGTGCGCGCGAGCGGCTGCGTCGCGGGCGTGCGGGCCAGCGCGCCGGTATTCACGAGCAGCGCGGGCCGGTCCATGTCGGCGAGCGGCAGAAAGCCGAATTCGACGCTCGCCGCCGTGCTGTCGGCGAACACGTTCAGATCCGGCAGCCAGGTGACGATGTGGTTGATCGCGCCCGATCCGTAACTCGGCACCGACGGCAGCGTATAGACCGAACCGAGCCCGATGAGCGCGGGCTCGTTGCGAATGCCGACGGCATCGAGCAGCGCGCCGTAGAGCGCGACGTGATCCTTGCAATCGCCGTAGCGATTCGCGAGCACGTCCGTCACGCGATGCGGCACGGCCGGACTCTGCCCGATGAACATCGCGACGTAGCGGATATGGTGACGCACCCAGTCGTAGAGCGTTTTGGCTTTGGCGCGGTCGTCGGCGGCGTTTTGCGTGAGCGATTGCGCGAGCGCGCGGATTGCGGGATCGGTCGCGCCCGGATCGGCGGCGGCGTCGCGGTAGGCCTTCGCGAAGCTCGCGTAATCGGGAAAGGTCGTGACCATCAGCCGATCGCCGTATTGCGCATAGCCCACGGAGCCGCTTTCGATGCGCGCGAAACGATCGTGCCGGTACGTGAACGCGTAACGCGTGCGCCCGTTCGCCGTGACGGGCGGCTCGGCGACATAGCCGCGCGCATCGGCATAAAGCGGCTTGTCGGCGGGCAGATCGAAGACGAGCGTCTGCTGCACGACGGGCCGCTGCCCCGGATCGACGTAATAGTTGAATTGCCCGGGAATGACCGCCGCCGCCTGGCTCTTGCGAAAACGCAGATGCACGGTCGAGCCGATGCCCATCGCCGGAAAGATCACCGCGCGCAGTTTCGCGTCCTGAAACGTCGGCGCGCCCGCCGAGCGCGGCTCCTGAACGTCGCGGATCTGATCCGGCGAGACGTCGTGGCGCGCGCCGCTCGCATCGATCGAATAGGCCTCGACGATCTCCACCTTCGACACGCTCTTGTCATACCAGACGTAGCGCTGCGCGATTTCGTCGACGCCCGCCGACGTGTTCGCGCGCAGCACGGTGATGTCGTCTTCGGTGAGCGAGCCGTCGCTCGCGACGACGAACTCATGAGCGTCGCTGACGATCGTCGACGGGTCTTCGTCCGCCGCGACCGCCGCGCACGGCCACGCGCACGCGAACGCGATGTAGCACGCCATCCGGGAAATGTTGCGACGTGCCATGTCGAAGTGTCCGCGCCGCGCAAGGGAAAACTCATCGTACAGGAGGACATGGCGGCCGCGCACGCCCGTTCAACCGGATCAAAAGTGCGACGAATCCTGGGACGAATCGAAGCGCGCGACAATTTGTATCATATTGCGATACAATTTCACGATTGTCGCACGCTTGCTTTTCGCGCCCTCGATCCGGCCAGCCAGTGTGACCTTCCACTGACTCTTCCCGGAACGCTGAAAAGTGACGCGTATCGCATTGCTTCGCTGGCTCCAAGGCTTTCTTCCCGCTCCGGTCACGCTGCGCTGGACCGAGCGATTGCGCGCGGGGCTCGGCGCGCTGATCGGCATTGCGCTGACGGGCGGGCTGGCGCATCTGCTGATCGGCGATGCATCCGCGATTCCGTATCTCATCGCGCCGATGGGCGCGTCCGCCGTGCTGCTCTTCGCCGTGCCCGCGAGTCCGCTCGCGCAGCCGTGGTCGATCATCGGCGGGAACATCGTGTCGGCGACGGTCGGCGTCAGCTGCGCGATGTTCGTTCACGATCCCGTCGACGCTGCCGCGCTCGCCATCTGTCTCGCGATCTGCGCGATGTTCGCGCTGCGCTGCGTGCATCCGCCTTCGGGCGCGGTCGCGCTGACCGCCGTGCTCGGCGGGCCGTCGATTCACGCGCTCGGCTATGGCTTCGTGTTCGCGCCGGTGGCGATCCAGTCGGCGGCGCTGCTCGTGTCGGCGATCGCATTTCACGCGCTCACCGGGCATCGCTATCCGCACGGCCACGCCGCGCCGAAACCCGCGGTCGCGCCGCCCGGCGCCGACTCGTTCACGCGCGCCGACCTGCAGGCCGTGCTGTCGCGCCGCAGCGAATTGCTCGACGTCGATCCGGACGATCTCGAAGCGCTGCTTCGCGAAGCGCAGTTGCAGGCCTACGCGCGCCGGTTCACGGAGTTCACGTGCGCCGACATCATGTCGCGCGCGATCGTCTCCGTCACGCCCGAGACGAGCGCGCAGGCGGCGCTCGCGCTCATCGACAGGCATCAGGTGAAGGCGCTGCCGGTAATCGACGCGACGCGCCGCGTGTGCGGCATCGTCACGCGCGCGGACCTGGCGCCGGTGCGCCGCGACGGCATCGGGCAACGCGCGCAGCAGGCGATCGAGCGGCTGATGCGCGGCCCGTCGACGACGCCGCCGCTCGTCGCCTCGCTGATGACAACCGACGTCTGCACCGTGAAGACGAGCACCGCCATCGCCGATCTGGTGCCGATGTTCGCGCACTTGGGGCATCACCACATTCCGGTGGTCGGCGCACACGATCAGCTCGCGGGCATGATCACCGAAGCCGATCTGATCTCCGGCCTCTATCGACAATCGTTCGCGGGCGAGCGCAAGACCGCCTGAGCGCGTCCACTGAAATCCGATGAACACTCCGCGCAAACTCGACAAGCCGGACTTCGAGCAACTGTCCGAATTCCGCTATCAGATGCGGCGCTTCGAGCGCTTCTCCGAGCAGGCCGCGCAGAACGAAGGCATCACGCCGCTGCAATATCTGCTGCTCCTGCACATCAAGGGCTATCCGGGCCGCGAATGGGCAACGGTCGGCGAACTCGCGGAGCGGCTGCAATCGCATCATCACGGCGTGGTGGCGCTGGTCACGCGCTGCGAGGCGGCCGGGCTCGTGCGACGCGCGCAGAGCGAAGAGGATCGCCGTCAGGTGCGAGTGCATCTCGAAGCGCGCGGCGAAGAAGTGCTCACGCGCCTCGCCGCGCTGCATCGCGCGGAAATCAAGTCTCTCGATGGCGCGTTCCGCGTGCCGCAGATCGATTTCTGAATTCCTGGAGCGCCTTCATGGACCATCACAAACGTGACTTTTCGGTCAACGACCGGCTGCTGAAAATATGCGGACTCGCCGCCGTCATCGGCGGCATCGCCACGCTCGCGGCCGTCGTGCTCCTTGCGCTCATCCATCTGTTCACGAACCTGTTTTTCTTCGGCGCGCTTTCGCTCGAGGACAACTCGCCCGCGCTCAATACGCTCGGGCCGTGGGTGATCGGCATTCCGGTGATCGGCGGACTGATCGTCGGCATGATGGCGCGCTTCGGCTCGGACAAGATTCGCGGACACGGCATTCCGGAGGCGATCGAGGCGATCCTGTTCGGCAAGAGCCGCATGTCGCCGAAGGTGGCGATCCTGAAGCCGCTGTCGTCGGGGATCGTGATCGGCAGCGGCGGGCCGTTCGGCGCGGAAGGCCCGATCATCATGACGGGCGGCGCGCTCGGCTCGCTGATCGCGCAATGCATCGACGTGACCGCCGCGGAGCGCAAGACGCTCCTGGTCGCGGGCGCGGCGGCGGGCATGACGGCCGTGTTCGGCACGCCGGTCGCGGCGGTGCTGCTCGCGGTCGAACTGCTGCTATTCGAATGGCGGCCGCGCAGCTTTCTGCCGGTCGCGCTCGCTTGCGCGGTCGCGGGCTTCGCGCGCGCGGCGGTATTCGGTACGGGCGCGCTCTTTCCGCTCGAAACGCCGCCGCCGCACATGATTTCGCTGCTTTCGTGCCTCGTGGCCGGGCTGTTGTCGGGCGCGCTGGCGTCGGGGCTGTCGGCTGCGCTCTACAAGCTCGAAGACCTGTTCCACAAGCTGCCGATTCACTGGATGTGGTGGCCGGCGCTCGGCGCGGTGATCGTCGGTATCGGCGGATATCTCGAGCCGCGCGCGCTCGGCGTGGGCTACGACGTGATCGGCGATCTGCTGCATCAGCACATCGCGATTCAGGTGGCGCTGTCGATTCTCGCCGTGAAGGCGATCATCTGGGTCGTCGCGCTGGCTTCGGGCACCTCGGGCGGCGTGCTCGCGCCGCTATTGATGCTCGGCGCGGGCCTCGGCACCGCGCTCGGCGCGATCCTGCCCGGCCACGACACCGCGCTCTGGCCGCTCGTGTGCATGGCCGCGACGCTCGGCGCGACGCTGGGCGCGCCGCTCACCGCGATCGTCTTCGCCTTCGGCCTCACGCACGATGCGAACGCGCTCCTGCCGCTGCTCGCCGCGACGCTCGTCGCGCACGGCTTCGCGACCGTCGTCATGAAGCGCTCGATCATGACCGAGAAGATCGCGCGGCGCGGTTATCACATCTATCGCGAATACGGCGTGGATCCGCTGGAGCGCCATCACGTCGATGAAGTCATGACGCGCGACGTGCTGACGATCGACGCCGCCACGCCGCTTTCCGACGTGCTCGCGAAGCATTTCGGGCCGCAACAGGTGCATCGGGCGTATCCGGTGGTGCGCGAAGGCGTGCTCGTCGGCATGCTGGACCGGGCGTCGCTCGGGACGTTGATCGGGGCGTCGCCGCTGGCGCAGTCGGGCGTCAGCATCGGCGATGCCTTGCAGCGCATGGAGCACGGCGCGCCGGCGTTCGCGCTGCCGGGCGAGCCGTGCCGCCTTGCCGCGACGCGTCTCGCCGTGCATGAACTGGAGCGCCTGCCGGTGGTCGCGGACGAGGCGTCGCGGCGGCTCGTCGGCATCGTGTCGCGCAGCGATCTCGTGAAGCCCGCGCGCGCGCACTTCGACGAGGAACATCGGCGCGAGCGCTTCAGGGGCTTTCGGCGGACGGCGCCGGCGCTGAAGAAGCACTGAAGGATGCGAGGTCGGCGCAGAGATCGGCGAGCGGCTGCGTCCAGTCGCCCAGTTCGGTCTGACGATAGAGCCGCATCGACGGATACCACGGCGTGAAGCGCTGACAGTCGAGCCAGCGGCTGTCGCAGGCCCGCGACAGCAACACCCGCACCGGCCGATTCAGCGCGCCGGCGAGATGCCCCGTGCCCGTATCGATGGTGACGAGCAGATCGAGCTTCTCCAGCACGCGGGCCGTGTCGCCGAAGGTCGAGAGATGCGGCGCGATATCGGTCACGCCGTGGCGGTTCATGATCGCGCGTTCGTCGTCGCCGAGTTCGCCGACTTGCAGCGAATAGAACTGACAAGCCTGATTCGTCAGCAAGGATTCGAGCCGCTGAAGCGGCATCGAACGATACGGTTCGTGCCGCACGCCGCTCGCGCTTCTCCAGATCAGGCCGATTTTCGGGCGCGTCGTTTCGACGTTCAGCAGCGCATTGGCGTCATCGGACAAACGCTTGGCCGGATCGATGGCGATGCGCGCGGCGGGATTTTCCATCGGAAAGTATGGCGAGCGTTGATAGCGCGCGTAGAGACTGAAAACCGAAGGTCACGCGATCGCAGCAAGCGAGTTCGGCCGCGCGCTGCTCTTGCGTCGCCATCGACAGCTTGACCTGCTCGCTCTGTCGGAAGACTTCCTCCCAACCCGAAAATTGCTCGGAGACGATCATGCTCGCCCCTTCGCGCAGCAGCGCGTCGATGTAGCGCGAGAACTGCACGAAATCGCCGAAGCCGCCCTCCGCGGAAATGAAAATTCGCTTGCCCGCGACGGACTCGTCCATGCCGAGCAGCTTGTCCGGGAGCGCGCCGGCCCAATCGGGATCGGATTCGAGAACGAGTTGATGAAAGACTTCGGCATACGATCTGCCGCGGATCGTGCGATAGCGTTCGTTCGCCTCGTGAAACTTGCCGAGGGCGAACTGCACCATGCATAGCTCTTCGGTCAGCGCGTATCGATTGGCCTGCGAAAGCGGCTCTTCGAGTCCGAGCTTCAGGAATTTCTCGGCTTGCGCGTGCATCCCGAGAAAGCTCAGGTCGACGCCGAGTTGGGCAAGCCAGCAATCCGGGTTCGCCGACGCGGCGAGTTGCGCGGCGAGCGCACAGGCTTCGGCGGCGCGTCCTGCTGCTCGCAAAGTGCGGATGAGGTCGAGCGGCGCCATGTCTCGTATGTTGTCGATATCGGCCATGCTGATTTTTTGTAGGAAGGCTGCGGGCGGGAGGCGGTATGTTAGTTCCCCGATGCATCGCGAGCGCAAAAAAGCGTCAATCCAAGGTAGATGTATCGGCCCAATGCGGGAAGGCACTTTGCGTCAAAAGGCGTTTCGGGGAGAGAAAGAATCGTGGGTGGCACTGGGCTGTGCCGATGAAAGCATCGGCGTCGGATTGCGCGTTCGCTGACGAACGTTCGAAACGGATCGCCCGATGTTCTCTACTATGCAAACTCCCCCGCTGACATCGCCCCGCCCATGCCCAACCGCCGCGCTTTCCTCCGCCTGACCGCCGCCGCGCTCGCCACGCAGGCATTCGACACGGCACAGGCAGCCCAACCCATGCACACCCGCCCGATCCCGTCGACGAAAGAGCCTTTGCCCGTCATCGGCTGCGGCACCTGGCGCACCTTCGACGCCGGCGACGACCCCGCCCGCCGCCGCGAGCTCGCCGAGGTCCTGCGCGCGCTTTTCGCCGCGGGCGGCTCGGTAATCGATTCATCGCCGATGTACGGCTCCTCCGAAGCCGTCGCGGGCGCGCTGCTCGCGCAATCGCATACGCGCGACAAAGCGTTCATCGCGACGAAAGTCTGGACCGACGGACGCGAGGCCGGCATCGCGCAGATGGAGCAATCGCTGCGCTTGTGGCAGACCGATCGCGTCGATCTCATGCAGATTCACAATCTGCTCGACTGGCGCACGCATCTCGCCACGCTGCGCGACTGGAAAGCCGCCGGCAAGGTCCGCTACATCGGCGTCACGCATTACACGTCGAGCGCGTTTGCGCAGGTCGAGGCGGTGCTGCGCTCGGAGCGCATCGATTTCGTGCAGATCAACTACGCCGCCAACGACCGCGATGCCGAAGCGCGCCTTCTGCCGCTCGCCGCCGAGCGCGGCGTCGCGGTCATCGTGAATCAGCCGTTCGGCGGCGGATCGCTGCTCGCGGGCCTGCGCAACCGGCCGCTGCCGGATTTCGCGCAGGAAATCGGCTGCACGTCGTGGGCACAGCTCCTGCTGAAGTTCGTGCTGGGCAACCCGGCCGTGACCTGCGTGATCCCCGGCACCGGACGCCGCGAATACATGATCGATAACGCGCGCGCGGGCATCGGCAACTATCCCGATGAAGCGATGCGAAAGCGCATCGCCGATGCGGTCGCGTAAGGAGATGAGCATGAGCGATCCGTACGACCTGCAGCGTTTCGTCGACGCACAGGAAAGCGTCATCGACGACGTGCGCGCCGAGCTTTCCGCCGGCCACAAGCGCACGCACTGGATGTGGTTCGTGTTCCCGCAGATCGTCGGCCTCGGGCACAGCGCAATGGCGCAGCACTACGCGATTTCGTCGCGCGACGAAGCCCGCGCCTATCTCGCGCATCCCGTGCTGGGCGCGCGGCTCGTCGAGCTGACGCGTATCGTCAACGGGCTGCAGGGACGCACTGCCGGGCAGATTTTCGGCTATCCGGACGACATGAAATTCCATTCGTCGATGACCCTTTTCGCGCACACCGCCGACGATCCCGCCGTCTTCGAAGAAGCGCTGCGCCGATATTTCGACGGCCAGTCCGACGAGGCGACGCTTTCCCGCCTGACATGACGGGCATGGCCGTTGCGCTTCGGCAAACGTCCACTTTTTCCGGGAGCGCAAGCCATGGGCCAATCCTTCAAGCTGCACGATCACGTCCGCTGGAATACGCCGCAAGGCGAAACGACGGGCCGCATCGTGCGCATCGTCACCGAGCGCACGACGCTCGACGGCCACACGGTCAACGCATCGCACGACGATCCGCATTTCGAAGTCGAAAGCGACAAGAGCGGCAAGCGCGCCGTTCACAAAGGCGACGCGCTCAAGCGGATCTCGCATTGACCGCGCGCACCGCACGTTCGCACTATTGCAGTGCGCGCGACGCCACCTGACACCGTTCCTGCAGAAACCACGATAAACGTTCAAACTTCTACCGCGCTGGAAGCTTGAATCGCGCATTTCAATTGAACCGGATTGCCCCAATCCTTTGAGGAATCGAACCAATGAAATCGAAACTCGTGGCACTGCTCGTTGCATCGTCGGCACTTGGCCTGACTTCCACGGCATCGTTCGCCCAAGTCGCAGGCACGCAGCCGCTCGGCGTATCCGTCGAAGTATCGACCGCCATCATCGATGGCTGGAGCATCAAGAAATCCGTGTTGAACAAGCCGGTCGTCAACGAACAGGGACAACGCGTCGGCGTCATCAACGACATCATCGTCGCGCCCGACAAGTCCGTTTCGTTCGCGATCATCGCCGCTAACAAGTTCCTCGGCGTGGCGCGTCACGACGTCGCGATTCCGATCGAGCAACTGGACGTGAAAAACGGCCAGTTCGTGCTCGCGGGCGCGACCAAGGAGGCGATCAAGGCGCTGCCCGAGTTCCAGTACAACAAGGTGAAGGCGACGCCGATCCCGCGCGCGCAATTCGAGCATCATTGATTCGCCGTAGTGCCTGACGGGGCGGCCGCGCGCCGCCTCGCCCGAATTCAACCGGAGCCAGCCGATGTTCAAAGCCCTCATCCTCGACAAACAGGACGACCGCACGGTCGCGTCCATTCAGTCGATCGACGAAGCCCGACTCGCTTCATCCGGCGATGGCGGCGACGTGCTCGTGCGCGTCGACTTCTCCACGCTCAACTACAAGGACGGACTCGCGATCACCGGCAAGGCGCCCGTCGTACGCACCTGGCCGATGGTGCCGGGCATCGACTTCGCGGGTGTCGTCGAGACGAGTTCGCATCCGGATTACAAGCCCGGCGACAAAGTCGTGATGAACGGCTGGGGCGCCGGCGAAACGCATTGGGGCGGGCTCGCGCAGAAGGCGCGCGTGAGCGCCGCTCATCTGATCGCGCTGCCCGCGAACATCACGACGCGCCAGGCGATGGCCGTCGGCACCGCGGGCTATACCGCGATGCTTTGCGTGCAGGCGCTGGAAAAGCACGGCATCGGCGCACAGGACGGCGACGTGCTCGTGACGGGCGCGAACGGCGGCGTCGGCAGCTTCGCGGTCGCGATTCTGGCAAAGCGCGGCTATCGCGTGATCGCGTCGACGGGCCGTCCCGAGGAAGCCGCGCGGCTGCGCGAACTGGGCGCGGCGGATATCGTCGAGCGCGCGACGCTTTCCGAGCCGGGCAAGCCGCTGCAGAAAGAGCGCTGGGCGGCGGCCGTCGATTGCGTCGGCAGTCACACGCTCGCGAACATCTGCGCGAGCCTGCGCTATGGCGGCGCGGTCGCCGCGTGCGGCCTCGCGCAAGGCATGGATCTGCCGGCGTCGGTCGCGCCGTTCATCCTGCGCGGCGTCGCGCTGCTCGGCGTGGACAGCGTCTACGTGCCGCGCGAGCGGCGCATCGCGGCGTGGCGGGCAATCGCCGATGAAGTGCCGGTCGCGACCATCGAAAGCGTCGCGACGACGATCCCGCTCGCCGATGCGCCCGACGTCGCCGCGCGTCTGCTGCGCGGCGAGGTGAAGGGGCGCGTGATCGTCGACGTGAACGCCTGAAGCGGCGTCAGAACGTGCTCCAGCCGTCGGCGGTGGCGGGCTGCGCCACGGCCGCTTGAGCGACGCGCGGCGCGGCTTTCGCAACCGGCGTGCGCGGCGCGTGCGCCACGCGCGGCGCGGCCTGCGTGATCGCAGCCGCCGCGCCTTCCACCGTGAAGAACGCGACCGCCTCGTTGAGCCTGCGCCCCTGCTCTTCGAGCGACGTCGCGGCGGCGGCGGCTTCTTCGACGAGCGCGGCGTTCTGCTGCGTGACCTCGTCCATCTGCGTGATCGCGAGATTCACCTGCTCGATGCCGCGCCCCTGCTCCGCGGACGCCGCCGCGATCTCCTGCATGATGTCCGTCACGCGCGCGACGGCCTGCGTCACTTCGGCCATCGTCGTGCCCGCTTCGCTTGCCAGCAGCGAGCCGTCGCGCACCTTGCCCACCGAATCGGCGATCAGTTCCTTGATTTCCTTCGCCGCCGTCGACGAACGCTGCGCGAGGCTGCGCACTTCGCTCGCGACGACCGCGAAACCGCGGCCCTGCTCGCCCGCGCGCGCCGCTTCCACGGCCGCGTTGAGCGCGAGAATGTTGGTCTGGAACGCGATGCCCTCGATGATGCCCGTGATATCCGCGATCCTGTCCGAGCTGTCGCTGATGCCGTTCATCGTGTTCACGACTCGGCCGACGACATCGCTGCCCTTCTTCGCGATATCCGACGCGTTCGATGCAAGCGAACTCGCCTGCTGCGCGTTCTCGGCGTTCTGACGCACCGTCGACGTGAGCTCTTCCATGCTCGCCGCCGTCTCCTGCAGGGAAGCGGCCTGTTCTTCGGTGCGCTGGCTCAGATCGGTATTGCCGGTCGCGAGCTCCTTTGCCGCGCCGCCGACCGCGCCGCTGCTTTCGCGCACGCGGCTCACGATGTCGGTGAGGCGCGCGTTCATCGTGGCGAGCGCGCGCAGCAAATCGCCCGTTTCGTCCTTCGTATTCGCGACGATGCGGCTCGTCAGATCGCCGCGCGCCACCGTCTGCGCGATGCCGACCGCCTCGCCGATCGGCGCCGTGATCGAGCGCGTGACCAGCACGCCGCCGATCACCGCGAAGAGCGCCGCCACCACGCATAGCGCGATCAGCACGTTGCGCTGCGTCCGATAGCTCGCCTGATCCGCGCGCACGATTTCCTCGCGGCGCGTCGCGGTGTAGGCCGCGTAGTCGTCGGTGGCCTTGACGAGTTGCGCGAGCAGCGGACGGCACTCGTCGTCGAGCGCCGTCACCGCTTCCTCGTGCTTGCCCGCGAGCGCCAGCCCGGCGATCTTCGTCGCGACGGGACCGTACAGCGCCTCCACGCGCATCATTTCGGCGGCGAGACTCTTCGCCTTGTCGCTCGTATCGCTCGCGCTGGCGAGCATGTCGTTGAGTTGCTTCAGGCGCGCCTGCACGTCCTCGTGGGCGCGCGTGGCTTCGGCTTGCTCGAGTTCGATATCGGACGGTTTCGTGACGAGCACGAGATTGCGCGCGGCGATCGCGCGGCGGTCGACGGCCGTGCGAATCTGACCGGCGACATCGGCGCGCGCGTTGATGCCGTTGACATAGTGCGCGAAGCCGTCCGTCGCGACGGACAGCGCGCGCAGCGACATGCCTGCCACCAGCACGACCAGCACCGCCAGAATGCCGAAGCCAGCGATCAGCCTGTTCTTGATCGTGATGTTCTTGAGGTTCATTTTCAGGGTTCTCTCAGGGTCCGTTCGGGGGACATACGGCGTCCGTGTGATCGCTTCGCGCGGCATACTGCTACGCGAGCGAACGATCGAGCGCAAAAGATGCGCGACGCTCTAAAGCTGATTACGGCTCACGATTTTTGGACTGAAGGGAAAAGATGCAATTAGTCTGCACTTTGTCCACGACGTTCGGTAATACCGTTACCATACAGATGCGCGAAGTTAGGTAAGCATTTCATTTTCTTTCCACGAACTTCTACATTCCGATGCCCGAGATCCTCGATCACCGCACGCCCGGATTCGCCGATGCGCTCGCGACGCTTCCGCCGACGCCAACCGCCGGTCTCGCCACGAACGAACGCTACTGGGATGCGGTGCGCGCGCTGTGGCGTCACTCCGACGAGCTCATCAACCTTGAGAACGGC
The DNA here is from genome assembly GCF_023631205.1 of Caballeronia sp. NCF2. NCBI lineage: Bacteria > Pseudomonadati > Pseudomonadota > Betaproteobacteria > Burkholderiales > Burkholderiaceae > Caballeronia > Caballeronia sp. NCF2. Next base: position 52,313 of record NZ_JALQDN010000054.1, read on the forward strand.
TTCTGGGGTGCGATGACCGAGCCGGTCAAGGCGATGTTCCATTACTGGACCGAGCGCGTGAACCGCGAGACGACGCTTCTGATCCGCCCGCATCTGATGTCGCTGTATCAGGGTTTGCGGGAGCGCGTCGCGATCGAAATGGGCTGCGCGGTCGAGGAGATCGAGCTGACGCGCAACGCGACCGAAGCGCTGCTCGCGCTCATCAGCGGCTACAACCGCCTCGCGCCGGGCGAGACGGTGCTCTACAGCGATCTCGATTACCCGTGCGGCAAGGACGCGATGGAATGGCTGCGCGAGCGGCGCGGCGTCACGCCCGTGCGTATTACGATGCCGGAGCCCGCGACGCGCGAAGCGGTGCTCGACACCTACGCGAAGGCGCTGCGCGCGCATCCGCGCACGCGGCTCGTGCTGTTGTCGCACGTCTGCTTCGCGACGGGCCTCGTGATCCCGGTCGCGGAGATTTCGGCGATGGCGAAGGAAGCCGGCGCGGAAGTGATCGTCGATGCCGCGCATTCTTGGGGGCAACTCGCTTTCGACGTGCCCGACTTGAACGCGCCGTTCGCCGCGCTGAACCTGCACAAGTGGATCGGCGCGCCGCTCGGCTGCGGCGCGATCTACATCCGGAAGGGACACGTCGCGTCGATCGATCCGTATCTCGGCGACCGCTCCTGGCCCGCCGACGATATCCGCGCGCGCGTGCACACCGGCTCGCCGAACTTCGCCGCGTGGTTCACGCTGCCGTCGGCGCTGGACGTGCATCGGCGCATCGGTGCGAAGGCGAAGGAAGCGCGTCTGCGTGCGTTGCGCGATGCCTGGGCGAAGCCCGCGAGCGAGCTTCCCGGCGTGCAGATTCTGACGCCGCACGATCCGTCGATGACCGCCGGCATCACTGCGTTCCGCCTGAACGGGCGCGCGACGAAAGCAGGTTGCGATGCGATCGTCGCCGCGCTGCGCGATCGCTTCGGCGTCTTCACGGTGACGCGGCCCGGCCCCGACGCGGGCGAAGTCGTCCGCGTGACGCCCGCGCTCTTCTCGCGCATGTCGGATGCCGAGCGTCTCGTCGAAGGCATCGCGGCGCTTGCGCGCGAAGCGAAGTAAGCGTCAGCGCGTCACCGGCCGTGCGTCGAGATGCTCGATCAGGCGTTCGAGCGCGTCCGAGCACGGCGCTTCGACTTTCAGCGCGAGGAGCGCGTCGGCGCGTGTCTTGCCGATGTTGATGGCCGCGATCGGCTTGCCGCTTTTCGCGGCCCACTCGCAAAAGCGATAGCCCGAATACACCATCAGCGATGAGCCGACGACGAGCATCGCATCGGCGGCTTCGAGCGAGCGTGCCGCGTCGTCGACGAGCGCGCGCGGCACGCTCTCGCCGAAGAACACGACGTCGGGCTTGAGCACGCCGCCGCAGCGCGTGCAGCCGGGCACGTCGAAGGCGGCGAAATCGAGATCTTCGATATGCGCGTCGCCGTCGGGCACCGCGGGCGCCGTATAGCCGACGAAATCCGGATTCGCCGCTTCCAGCATCCGCTGCACGGCCGCGCGCGTATGCCGCTCGCCGCATTCGATGCAGCGCACTCGCCCGATATTGCCGTGCAGCTCGATCACATCGGGATTGCCGGCGCGCGTGTGCAATCCGTCGACATTCTGCGTGACGAGCCGATGTACCCGGGAACGCGCGGCGAGCGCGCGCAGCGCGTGATGCGCGGCGTTCGGCTGCGCGTTCTGCACGACCGGCCAGCCGATGAGGCTGCGCGCCCAATAACGCCGGCGCGCGTAGTCCGAACCGAGAAAGTCCTTCAGCAGAATGGGCGCGCGGCCCGTGCGCTGGCCTTCGCGATCGCGATAACAGGGAATGCCCGATTCCGTGCTGATGCCCGCGCCCGACAGCACGAAAAGCCGCGGATGCCGCTCGACGAATTCATGAAGCTGCTGCACTTGCCGTCCTTTTTTCGCTTGTCCGAGCGATTTGCTCTGGTGGAAATATAAGGCGAAACCGCCCGCGCCGCTGGCTGCGCATCCGGCCTTACCACTTTTTCGATATTGAAATTGGCTTGACCAAATCGGCGCGCATCGTTAGATTGACGGACGCCCCACTCCAACGACATATCGAGACATCCAGCATGCTGACCGTCATCTGCGAAACGCCCGGAACCCTGAAAGCCGAACAGCGCGAGAAACCGCAGCGCGCCGACAACGAAGTGCTGCTGCGCGTGAAGCGCGTCGGCGTGTGCGGCACGGACCTGCACATCTTCACCGGCAATCAGCCTTATCTGTCGTATCCGCGCGTGATGGGCCACGAGTTGTCGGGCGTCATCGAGGAAGCGGACGCATCGAGCGGGCTGAAGGCGGGCGACACCGTCTACGTGATGCCGTATCTGTCGTGCGGCAAGTGCATCGCGTGCCGTCAGGGCAAGACGAATTGCTGCGTGAACATTCAGGTGCTCGGCGTGCATCGCGATGGCGCGTTCACCGAATATCTGAATCTGCCCGCGCAATTCGTCCATAAGGCCGAGGGCGTCACGCTCGATCAGGCCGCGATGGTCGAATTCCTCGCGATCGGCGCGCACGCCGTGCGTCGCGCGGACGTGCAGCCGGGGCAGCGCGTGCTGGTTGTCGGCACGGGTCCGATCGGCATGGCGGCCATCACCTTCTCGCGGCTGCGCGGCGCGAACGTCACCGCGCTCGATACGCGCGAAGACCGGCTCGCGTTCTGCAAGCGCGAACTGAAAGTGGACGCGACCGTGCAGATCGGCGAGCAGGACAAGGAACAACTGTCGACGCTCACGAATGGCGAATTCTTCGATGTGGTGTTCGACGCGACCGGCAATTCGCGCGCGATGGAACGCGGCTTCGAATTCATCGCGCACGGCGGGAAGTACGTGCTGGTGTCGATCGTGCCGGATCGCATCTCCTTCGCCGATCCGGAGTTCCACAAGCGCGAAGCGACGCTGCTCGCGAGCCGCAACGCGACGCCCGAGGACTTCGAGACCGTGCTCGCCGCGATGCGCAAGGGCGAAGTGCCGACGGATGCGCTCAACACGCATCGTCTGAGGCTGAGCGATGTGCCGACGCAGTTCTCGTCGCTGCTCGATCCGAAAGCGGGCGTCGTGAAAGCGATCGTCGAATGCTGACGGGTTGAATCAGGGCGCGCCGCGTACAAAGCGCGGCCGTCCTTGCGCGTCGTGCCACGGCTCGGCGCTTTTGCACCAGATTTCGTACTGCGGCGGATAAAGGCCGGTTTCATCGAAGATGCCGGTCGGCACCTCGATTTCGTCGACGCCGTCGAACGCCAGATAGACCGGCGATCCGCACAGCGGGCAATGATGCCGCCTGCCCGTCGCGGAGCTCGCCCACGCGACCGTGTCGCCGCTCACGGCAAACGCATCGCGCGGAAAGATCGCGTAAACGCCGAACGGCGCACCGTGGATGCGCCGGCACGTCATGCAGTGACACAGATTCACTTCCTTCGGCGCGCCCGCGACGCGCACCCGCACCGCGCCGCACGCACATCCGCCTTCGTGAAGCGGCTGATTCATCGGGTGAAGTAGCCGCGGTTCTGCATGCATTCGCTGTAGGCGCGCCAGTAGCGCGTCATCGGCGGCTCGGGCGGCGGCAGCGGCGGCATCTTCATGTCGCCGCCGTAGATCGCGTCGGATGCGCCGGATGCGCCCGCCGCCATCGATGGGGGCATCGCCGGCATGCCGGGCATCGCGCCGGATGCGGGATGCGGCAAGGCGGTCACGCCCGTCGCGCCGGACGCACCCGACGCGGCGATCGCCGCCGATGCGCCCGATGCAGGCGCCGCCGCAGACGCCGCGAGCGCACCCGATGCGCCCGCCGCACTCGCCGGCAACGGCGGCTCGACCGGACGCGGCGGCGTGAGCGTGCGCGTGTCGCGCTGCGCCTGAGCGTCGCGCGATGGCGCTTGCGACTCGCGCGCCATGTTCACTTTGGTCGTCTGATTGGCGTAGCCGTAGCAGGCGGCGTTATCGATCGACTGCTGCCACGCGCTCTGGCTGCGGCCTGGCACGGTGAGCGGCTGTTGCGCGAAGGCGGCGCCACACGCCGCGAGCAAAACGAATCCCGCGTAAGTGGAAGGTCTCATTGGCTTGCAGTTCCCCGATGCGGTTTTATTAGTCGTTGCAGTTTCTTGCGCCGCTCGGACACACTTCGAGCGACGCGAGTCTGCGCCGGGCCTGCTGTCAAGGATACCGCGCCCGCCGAACCGTCCACGCCAGAAGCACTGGCATCTTCCGCCAACTTTCAGACGATGCGCGGCGCGGCGCACATTTGCCGCGATGAACCGCGCATCAGAACTTCATGCCGACGCCAAGGCCGATCACCCACGGATCGATCTTGAGCGAGCCGAGATCGGCGCCGCCCGCCGATGCGCTCGTTCGCATCCAGATCTTCTTCACGTCGGCGTTGACGAACAAATTCTTCGCCACCTGTACGTCGACGCCCGCCTGCAACGCCGGGCCGAAGCTGCTGTGCTTGATCGACACCGGCGTGTCGCCCGCCTTGAGCTTGTCGTTGTAGAAGTACGTATAGTTCACGCCCGCGCCGACATACGGACGCACGCGCCCCGCGTGATTGAAGTGATATTGCAGGAGCAGCGTCGGCGGCAGCACGCCCACGCCGCCAAGCCCGCCGATGTTCGACGTCACCTGATGCCGCGACGTGCCGAGAATCAATTCCACACCGATGTCATCGCGGATCATGTACGTGAAATCGAGCTCCGGCACGATCGCGTTGTTGACGTTGACACCGAGCGTGCCGAGCGTGCCCCCCGCTGTCACATCGGGCTGAATGCTGATCGCGCGCAGGCGAACCAGCACATCGCCGGCGTGGATGCCGCCCATGGCATCGCTCGACGATGCATCGCCTGCCGCCTGCGCCGCGCCCGCGAACAACGCCGCGCATGCCATGACGATTGCCCCGAGACCCTTTCTCATTTTTAGCTCACTCACGTTAAAAGTGAGAATTGTCCGAGCGAGGGTCGGTCGCGCCTTTGACCACAATCAACGCGCGCCAGACGCGCGCCGCCTATCGCGGCAAGCCTTGCGCGCGGACAAGCATGCTTTACGCATCGGCGGGTCTGCGACCGCGCGCCACTTGCGGGCGGGTCCGCGCCTTGCTGAACGAAGAGGACGTGCAGAACAAAGGGAGGAAGCAGATGAGACCCACAATCGGCACACTCGGGCGCATGACGGGGATTCTGCTCGGCGGCACATTGGCCGTCGTGGCGAGCGCGCAGCAGGCGCCGCAAAAACCGAACAAGCTCGATTACGACAGTACGCCCGCGTATCAGGAGAAAAACGTGACGCCGCCCGCTGCGGCCGCCGCGAATGCCAGCGATGCGCTGAAGACGCGGCCGGGCAAGACGTCATCGGGCAAGGGCGCAGCGCCCGACCGGCCGAACGGACTCGGCTTCGACTCGGGCGCGAGCGGCATGAGCAAGAAGCAGTAGATCACGCGTCGGCCGGCTTGTCCGGCCACGGCCACGTCGAATAGCGCGACGGCTTTTCCGCTTCCGCTGCCGGCGTGGCTTCGTGCGCAGGCGCCGCGCTCGTTGCGACTTCGGGGAGATCCTCGCCGAACCACGGCACTTCCTTGCGCCGCTCTTCCATGTAGGCGTTCCAGCCCTTCGCGTTGTCCGCGAAAAGATCGTGCTTCACGGTGTTCGCCAGCATCGGGCGATTCAGCGTTTCATCGAGCAGCGCTTTCGGCCAAACGAAAAACGCACCCGATGCACGGCGGATGAAATCGCGCGGCGGCATGGTCGCGTCGACGAAGCCGAGCAGCGTGAAGCCCGCGAGCGCGTCGTTGCCCTTCACCGCTTCGCCGATGCTCGCGTATTCGTCGGCGCATTGGCTCAGGCAAAACACGGACTCCAGCACGTCGCCGAGATGCAGCAGCAGTGCGCGTCGTTCGTAGGGATCTTGCGTGGCGGTCTCTTGTTTCGTCATTCGCTGTTCCGATATGTCGAGGGTGGATTCTGCGGCGCGCGCACTGTCGCACGGGCCGCGTTCATCTCGAATTTTAGCGAACCCGGCGTCACGCGTCGGCGCGCCAGCGCCCCGATCACTTCACAAAGCGCGTGCGAAAGCTCAGTCGATAATCATTCGGCGATACACCGAGCCTCCGCGTGAACACGAGCCGCATGCGGTCCGCCGTGCCGAAGCCGCAGTCGTAGGCGACGGTTTTCAGCGGCGTGTCGCTGCTTTCGAGCATATTGCGCGCCGCGTCGACGCGCGCCCGTTCGACGAACTCGTGCGGCGTCAACTGCGCGAGTTGCACGAAGGCGCGCGCGAAGTTGCGCTCGCTCATGCCCGCGACGCTCGCCATGCGCGCGACGGACAGCCGCTCGCCGATGTGCTCCATGACGTACGCCTGCACTTTCGCGACCGGCGACGTGTCGTCGGCGGGGGCGCTCAGATAAGGGCTGAACTGCGATTGTCCGCCGCGCCGCTGCGCGAATACGACGAGCCGTTTCGCGACCGCGAGCGCGACTTGCGCGCCGTGATCTTCGGCGACGAGCGCGAGCGCGACATCGATGCCCGCCGTCACGCCCGCCGACGTGACGAGATTGCCGTCGCGCATATAAATGCGATCGAGTTCGACGCGTGCGCGCGGAAAACGCTCCGCGAGCCGCGGCGCATTCTGCCAGTGCGTGGTGACATTGCGGCCGTCGAGCAGGCCCGCGTGACCGAGCGCGAATGCGCCGGTGCAGATCGAGCCGTAACGCTCGCAGCGCGACGCCGTATCGACGAGCCAGGCGTCAAGGCGCGGATCGGGTTCATCGACGGGAAGGCTCGGACCGCCCGCGACGAGCGCCGTGCCGTAATGGCGATCGGCTTTGTCGAACGGCAGATCCGCGACGAGCCGCGTGCCGTTCGACGCGCGCACGATGCGCTCCTCCGGTCCGACAAGCGTGATCTCATACGCGTCCGAGGCAGCGATGAAGCCGTTCGCTTCCGCGAAGACATCGACGGGACCGGCCACATCGAGCGCCTGCACGCCCTGAAAGATTGCGATTGCAACTGTCGGCATCGGAGAGAAAGTCGGTGATGAGCGCGCGTGGCGGAAGACGGCGTGCGCCTGGCAGAGTTCGACGCGTCGTTTCGATTGAGACGCGAGCGCCTTTTGAAGAGACTGAAGGCATCGGACGCGCTGCGCGATTTTAGCAACGCACGACGCTTCGCGTCTTTCATCGACTCACATTCCGGAGCTTCAAACATGAGCGAAATCATCGCAGGCATCAGCATTCCCGACAGCCAGATGGCGCGCGAAGCCACGCAACTCGTACGCGATACGGAACCCGACCTGCTCTATCATCACTCGCGCCGCGTGTTCCTGTTCGGCGCGCTCGCGGGCGAACGCAAGCGGCTGAAATACGATCCCGAACTGCTTTATATCGGCGCGATGTTCCACGACATGGGCCTCACCGATGCATACAGCAGCCCGCACGACCGCTTCGAAGTCGATGGCGCGAACGCGGCGCGCGATTTCCTGCGCGGGCATGGCATCGGCGAAAGCGAGATCGAGCAGGTGTGGGATGCGATCGCGCTGCACACGACGCCCGGCATTCCGCAGCACAAGAAACCGGTGGTCGCGCTCGTCACGGCGGGCGTCGAGATGGATGTGCTCGGTCTCGCCTACGACGAGTTCAGCGCCGATCAACGCCGGCTCGTCGTCGCGGCGCATCCGCGCGAGGCGAACTTCAAGGAAGGCATCATCGACGCCTTCGCCAAAGGGACGATCGCCAAGCCGGAATCCACTTTCGGCAACGTCAAGGCCGATGTCCTCGCGCTGAAAGACCCGAACTACAGGCGCCTGAACTTCTGCAGCATCATCCTCGGATCGGCGTGGAACGATCAGCCGCACGATCATGCGACGTGCCGCAATCCTTCGCATCGACACGCGTAGTTCAGCGACAAACGCGATACGGACCCATGTCGACGTGAAAGTGCGTCTTGTGCAAGGCGTTGTAGTCGGGGCCTAATGTGGTATCGAAGGCATGACACGCGCCTTCGTGAACGCGGCGCAGGAACTGGCCGTCGGGCGACGCGGCATCGTCCCAACGAGCGAGCGTGATGCGGCGTCCGTCATCGAGCACGAAGCCGGTCAGATCGATGGCGTTCGCGCTCGCGTGCTGGCTCAGCGCCGCGTCCTGCTGATGATTCACATTGCGGCAAGCATAACTGCCGACATGCTCGATGCGCGCGATGCGCTCGCCATACGTATCGAGCGCGGCCGCCTGAAGATATTGATGCTCGAAGTAGGCGATGCCGAGCGCGAGCGGACACGTCGCGAGAAACGGCGCGCTGAAGCGCACGTCTTGCGATTGCGTGACGCGTACGACGCTTTGGAGCGCGCATCCGCCCGGTCCGGTCGCATCGGCCATCTCGCGATAGACGAGACCCGAGCGCGCGAGCGCGGCATCGCAGCGTTGCGCGTCGTGCATCGTGCGCCATAGTTTGAAGCGCGTGAGCGGACCCTGCGGCGCGCGCACGTCGAGCGGTGCGAAAGGATCGTAACGCTCGGGCAGCACGATGCGTTTCGAATAGACCGCGTAGCCGAACATCGCCGCGCCGGCGAGCAACGCGAGCAACAGCCATCCGACGATGCGTGCGATCACGCGTGATCGGCCGTGTGGGCCGCGCTCACGCGCTCGGCGAGCTTGGCGTCGTAGCTCGAATGTACATGCACGCGCTTTTTCTCGGGATACGCGTACGAATACGCCTTGCGCAACGCGAGCGACGCTTCGTGAAAACCCGACAGAATGAGCTTCTGCTTGTTCGGATAGTTGGCGATATCGCCGACTGCGAAAATGCCCGGCCGCGACGATTCATAGTTGGACGTATCCACTTCGATGCGGCCGCCGCGCACGTCGAGATTCCATGTCGCGATCGGCCCGAGCTCCGACACGAGACCGTAGAGCGCGACGATCTTGTCGACGGCCAGATCGGTCGAGCCTTCCACCTGCTTGATGCGTGCGCCGCGCAGCACGCCATCGGGCGCATCGAGCGATTCGATCATGCCGACGACGAACGACATCTCACCGGCTTCGACCGCGCGCTTCATCGTCGCGACGGAATTCGCGGCTGCTGAAAACCCGTTGCGCCGATGCACGAGCGTGAGCTTCCTGGCGATGTCCTTCAATGCGAGCGCCCAGTCGAGCGCCGAGTCGCCGCCGCCCGCGACGATGATCTCCTTGTCCGCGAAATCGGCCGCGCGCGAGACGCTGTAATGCACGTCGCGGCCTTCGAGCGCGGCGGCTTCGGGCAACTGCAGACGCTGCGGAACGAACGCGCCGTTGCCCGCGGCAATGAGGATCGCGGCGCAATCGAAAGTCATGCCGTTTTCGGTAGTCACGGTCCAGCGATGATCGTCATCGCGCTGCGTGACGGATTGCACGCGTTGATCGAGGTGGATCGGCACGTCGAAGGGACGAATCTGTTCCAGCAGGCGATCGACGAGCTCGCGCGCGGTGCATGAGGGAATCGCGGGAATATCGTAGATCGGCTTGTCGGGGTAGAGCTCGATGCACTGTCCGCCGATGCGGCCGAGCGTATCGACGATCTGGCACGAGAGGCCGATGACGCCCGCCTCGAAGGCCGCGAATAGCCCGACCGGGCCCGCGCCTATGATCAACACGTCGGTTTTTATCGCTTCGCTTTGAGGTTCCATTTCGGGGTTCTTTCCTTGGCCTGCTGACTTTTTCAGCATTCTTCGGGCCACGATACAGAAAGCGTTCTCTCGCGGCAACGAAACCCCTTGCGGCTTAGCGGCGATTGCTTTCAGGCGTCAGGCGCGGGCATCGAAGGCTTCGTCGAAAGAAACGGTTCCGGCGGGGACTTTTTCGCTGAAAGCTAACGCCTGGAAGTATTCGGCGGGCACGCCGGGGAGCGTGAGCGCGGATTCGGGTCGGAAGCCGAAGCGTCCGTAATAACCTGGATCGCCGAGCACGACGCAGCCCGCGGCGCCATCGCGCTTCAGGTGCGCGAGCGCTTCCTTCACGAGTTCGCGGCCGATGCCTTCGCGTTGACGCGCGGGCGTCACGGAAAGCGGACCGAGGCCGAACCAGCCGCTCGCGGTTGCGCTGATGCTGATGGGCGAGATCGCGATATGCCCAATGATGTCGCCGTTTTCCACCGCAACGAGGGATAGCGTGAGGCGGCCCGTTTTTCGCAATGCGTTGACGATGAACTGCTCGGTGTGGCTCGAATAGGGCATATCGAGAAATGCGGCAGTGGTCAGTATTTCGATCGCGTCGATGTCGCTGAGTTGCTCGTGGCGGATTGATGTGGATGCCTTCATAGGGTGCTCTGTCTTGCGGTGGTGAGGCGTGCATTCTAGCTCTGGGCTATGTCGCCGGATCCCGTTTTCGTGTCGGTCTGTTGGCGTTGCCCCTGTGCGGGGCGGCACTCACTTTCTTTGCCGCTGCAAAGAAAGTAAGCAAAGAAAGCAGCTTTTCAGGCCCCCGGTCACACGCAATTTGGGTAGTTCTCTCATCGCAGATGGCACTCGCCTAAAGAGTGCCCTCATAGGCCTAACCCAGCTTGGATCGCGCACGGTCTGCCGCCCGAATGCGTTGAGCGCGCCGGTTCAGCACGAAAAAGCATCGGCACAGCGCTACGCGCTGCCGCCGGGCATTCAAGGGAAACCATCGGTTTGCGCACGCAGTGCGATAGCGATGTCACTAGCGAAGCACACGCATCCCCGATTGCCAAATCGCGCATGACCGCGGGCCTATCAGTAGCTGCTTTCTTTAGTTTTAGTTACTGCAGCCCCGCACAGGGGAAGTGCCAATAGACCGACGCGTAATCGGATTTGATAGAAGCCGAAGGCAAACCAAACATCACTTCGCATTCGCCCCCGAATTCAACTCCCGCGCGTAATACATGGCAGCAGCATCGATCTCCTCGGGCGTCATATTGCGCGCGACATTGCGCATGACCCCATCGATATCGTTGGTCCGCGTCCCATTGGCAAACGCCAGCAACTGCGATTTGGTGTAAGCCGCCGGCAGGCCATCGAGCCACGGACTCCCCGCCTTCGTATCGATGCCCCCATGACACACCGCGCAAGGAGCGATATTTCTCATCGGCGCACCGTGCGCGACGATCGGCGGCGCAAGCGCACTGCTCACCTTGCGCTGCGCCGGCGGCCGCGGCAAGTTCGCGTAATACGCAGCGAGATCGCGCATGTCCTGATCCGAAAGATTCATCGCCATCGGCGACATCACCGCGTTGTTCCGCGCGCCCTTCTGAAAATCGATCAACTGCTTGTAAATCACCGACGCATATTGCCCCGCCAGATTCGGCGAGTTGGCCTCGCTCATGCCACGCTCGCCGTGACACATCGTGCAGCGTAGAGCCAGCGTCGCGCCACGTCCGATCGAATTCGCGCTCACCTTGTCGAGCAGCTGAGGCGTCATCTCGACGCTCGTCAGCTTCTCTTTCGGCTCGACCGCCGCGCCGCCCGCATACCACTCGCGCGGCACGCCCGCCGCGCTGCAGATCGCATTCCAGATGCCGGCGAACTGCGCATCGCGCTGCACCGAAGGCAGCCACACGAACCCTATCAGCGCCGATACCACCGCGACCGCGATCGTCCCCAATACGCTGACCGTGAACCAGCGATTGCGAAATGTGAAGAGGCGTTCGTCGCTCATCGCTGCGCTCCGATCGGCACCGCAGGCACCGCCGTGTCCGAACGCGCCAGCAACTGCGCAATCGGATAGCCGTAGTTGACGAGCGTAAGCCCGATCATCAGCACGAGCCACAGCGCAAAGCTGTTCAACGCCACCGGAAGCGTGCGCGGCTCATGCACCGCGCGGCTGAAGCGGAACGCCTCGGGCTGCACCAGCGGCGCGCGATGTCCCCTTATGAGCACGATGAAAAACAGCACCGCCGACACAACCAGAATCAGCCCGCCGACAACCGATATCACGACGGACAGCGCCTGCGCCGCAAGCGCCGGATCGTTGTAGTCGTAGAACGCCATGCGTCGCGGCATGCCAAGAATGCCGACGAAATGCCACGGAAAAGTCAGCACGATCATGCCGATGAACCACAGCCACAATTGCCAGCGCATCAGCTTCACGCTCTGCAATGCGCGGCCCGTCAGATGCGGCCACAGATCGTAGGCGACCACGAAGTACATGATGACGATCGCGCCGCCGAAGATCAGATGGAAATGCCCCGTCACCCATTGCGTGTTGTGCACGGTCGAATCGAGCTGATAGCTCATGTTGATGAGCCCGCCCGCGCCGCCGAAACCGAGCATCACGAACGAGAACGCGAGCGCAAGCATCATCGGGTTGTCCCACGGCAACGCCTTGATCCATCCGAGCGGACCGCGTCCGCCGCGCAGCCGCGCCGCAATCTCCACCGACGCGCAGATCGTGAACACGGTCAGCAACGTCGGCACGGCGACGAGCGTCGTAAAGACCGAATGCATGAACTTGAAGCCCGAGCCGACTTGCGGATCGGCGAACAAGTGATGAATGCCGATGGGCATCGACACGACGAGGAACAGGATGAACGAGATGCGTGCCATCGCATCGCTGTAGAGACGGCCGCCGATCGCGCGCGGAATGATCGTGTAATACGCGATATACGCCGGCATCAGCCAGAAGTAGACGATCGCGTGCAGCGTCCACGAGAAGAACACGCGCGCGAGTCCCGCGTCGATGGTCGTCTTCCAGCCGATCGCGACAGGCAGAATCATGAACAGCACTTCGATGGCCGCGCCCACCGCCGTCCAACCCCACAGATACGCGCCCGCGACGGTCGCGAACATCGCGAGCGGGATCGGCTTGCCGCGATTCTCGCGCTTCCACGACGCGAGATTCACCGACATCAGCGCCACCCAGACCCACGATCCGACCACGACGAACACGACGCCGACGTAATAGAACACGTTGCCGATCATCGGCGGATAAAAGGTATAGAGCACGGATGCGAGACCCATCGCGACGGGCACAGTAGCCGTCACCGCGCCGATCGCGACGAGCCAGAAGCCGAGCCACGCGAAGCGCAAACCCACGAGCGGGCGCTTCAACGCAAGCTCGCTGACCGCATAGCCGAAGCCCATCGCGATGAGCGTCGGGAACGCGTAGCCCATCACCGTGCCGTGCTCCGTCACCGAGCGATAGTAAAGCTCCGGATTCTGCAGCCACGGATGCAGCGGACTGCGCACGAGCATCTGCCATGCGCCGAGCAGCAGCGCGACACCGAAGGCGATGAACGCCAGCCAGAAATGCGCGAGGACGAGGCGCTTGCTATTGAACACAGGACACTCTCCGCGAATTGGCCGGCATCTTGTCGGCCATCTGCATGAATTCGGCGCGATCCACCACCTTCACATGCGCCCACATGTTCTGATGCCCGGTGCCGCAATACTCGTGACAAGGCATCAGATGGTCGCCCGGCTTGTCGAAGGTCGTCTTGAAGGTCGAGACATAGCCCGGCTCCAGCATCGAATTGATGTTCGTGTCGGTGATCAGAAAGCCGTGCACGACATCCGAACTCGTCGCGCGGAACGTGACCGGCACGCCCGCCGGCACGACAAGACATTGCGGCGTGAACGAATACTGCTGCGCGACGATACGCACCGTCACGGAGCCGTCCGCCTCGGGCGCGCTGCCGAGATTGCTTTCGATGAATTCGCCCGATACGTGCAGCGTTTCCGGGCGGACCGTCTCGACGCGCGAGGGCGGCATCATCGCCCAGTGCACGCCGGTGTAGACGACCATGCCGACCAGCACGACGACGATCGCGAGCACGAGAATCGCCCAGCGCCGTTCGACCCGTTCGGCGACATCGTGCGAGCTTGGATGGATGGCCATATGCGACGCCTTAATGAATCACTGGATCACGCCGCGCGGCAGGAACACGGCGAAGTAAAAGATGAACCAGATGCCGATCACGATCGCGGTCGAGATGCCCGCGAGCGCGATCGCGCCCGACGGGCCGCGCTTCACGATCTCGTCGAGTTGCGCGTCTTCCTTCGCGAGTTCATTCGGGTCTTCGGTCATGGTGTCGTCGATGCTCAATAAAGTGGCGCCGAACGCAGCTCGTTCACTTCCTTCACGGAAACCGGCGTGCCGTGGTTGCCCCACGCGGTGCGGATATACGTGACGACCGCCGCGACCTCGACATCCGAGAGCGACTGCGCGAACGGCGGCATGCCGTAAGGCTTCGGGTTCTTGAACGTGCCCGGCGGATAGCCGCCGTTCAGCACCATGCGGATCGGATTCACCGACGAGTTCATCACGATCGATTGATTGTTCGCGAGCGGCGGGAAATCGGGCGGCTTGCCCTGGCCTTGCGTCGCGTGACATTCGGCGCAGTGCTGGTCGTAGACCTTCTTGCCGAGCGGCGCGAGATCCGAGCGCGCCTCGACGGCCGCCTGGCTCGGCGGCGCGGGCTTGTCGCCGGAACGCGCGGGCAGCGCCTTCAGATAGACGGCCATCGCGCGCACGTCTTCCTCGCTCAGATATTGCAGACTGTCGTAGACAACTTCGGCCATCGGTCCATACACCGCGCCGCGATACGACACGCCCGCATGCAGCAGGCCGACGATGTCCTCCATGCTCCAGTCGCCGAGACCCGCTTCCTTGTTCGACGTGAGCGACGGCGCGTACCAGTTCTGGATCGGGATCAGCCCGCCTTCGAACGCCTTCGACTTCACATTGCCGCCGAGCGCGTTGATCGCGGTGTGGCACATCGAGCAATGACCGAGCCCTTCGACGAGATACGCGCCGCGGTTCCATTCCGCGGATTGCGTCGCGTCCGGCTGATACTCGCCCTCGCGAAAGAAGAGCGAACGCCAGCCGTACAGCAGCTCGCGTCGGTTGAACGGAAAACGCAATTCGTGCGGCCGGTTGGGCTGATGCACCGGCGGCGTGGACATCAGGAATGCGTAGATTGCGTCGGAGTCGGCGCGCGTGACTTTTGTATAGGACGTATAGGGCATCGCGGGATAAAGCAGCGAGCCGTCGCGTGACTTGCCCGAGTGCATCATCGTGTAGAACTCGCCGGCGCTCCAGCTGCCGATGCCCGTCTCCTTGTCCGACGAGATGTTGGGCGTGAAGAGCGTGCCGAAGGGCGTGTCCATCGGACGGCCGCCGCCGAACGTCTTGCCCGCCGGCAGCGTATGGCACGCGATGCAATCGCCCGCGCGCGCGAGATATTCGCCGCGCTTGACGGTCGCGGCGTCGGCGCTCTGCGCGATGGCATGTTCGATCGGCGCGGCGCACGCCGCCATGAAGACCGCGACGGTCAGCGCTCGGAATGGGCGAAAACGGAGCACGTCGGGTCCTCGCTTAGTTGTGGACGCTGCCGCACGCGAGCGGCATCTTGAGCGAACCGGCGGCGACCGGCACCGGATCGGCCGGCGCGGGCAGCGTCGCGAGGTAGGCCGCGATCGCGGTGATGTCGCGGTCAGAGAGCAGTTTCGCGACCTGCCCCATGCAATCCGGCGCGACCGTCGAGCGCGTGCCGTATCGCCATGCGCCGAGTTGCGCGCTGATGTAGTCGGCATGCAGGCCGAGCAGACCGGGAATCGCCGGCTCCATGCCGGTCATCGACGCGCCGTGGCAGCTCACGCAGGCGGGCACGTTGCGCGTAGCGTTGCCCTTCGTGACGAGCGTCTTGCCGAGCTCGAGCGTCTTCGAATCGACGGTGACGGGCGACGGCGGCGGAAACGGCGGATGTTCGCTCGCGAAGTATTCGGCGATCTGCTTCAAATACGCGTCGGGAAGATACGCGAGCAGGTAATTCATCGGCGGATACTTGCGCCGGCCGTCGCGAAAAGCGAGCAGTTGGTTGTACAGATAGCCGGCGGGCTTGCCGGACAGACGCGGGAAGTAGTCGTTGTCGGTGCCCTGGCCCTGCGAGCCGTGGCATGTGGCGCATCCCATCACGCGGGCCTGCATCGTGTCGGGCGCGCGCTCCAGCGGCGCGTTGTCGGCCGCGAACGCTCCGATGCTGAAAAACGCGAAGAGCGCGGACCAAAAGAATGTGCCGAGCTTTGCCACGTTTCGCACGTAACCCCCGTTGTCGATTTGCCGTGTTCGATGTGCCGGGCGCGTGCTGCTCGTCCGGCTCGGTTCTTCAAGGCGCTGCAATGTTCTTGCTGCAGATGGGTTGCGCTAGGCTTTTCTGATCTTAGAAGAGATCGCCCGTTTTTCCCAACTCAGAGATTGTCTCAATCTGTCACATCGATGCGCGTGACAAATCCGAGTGTTTTTTGCGTTCGAACAATGAACCGCATCTTTTTGAGACGAGCAACGACGTCGACCCGATCTGCTAAGGACTGTAGATAGTCGCTTTGCGCGGCCATGTCCATCATTTCGAGATGAACGAGGTGTTGCTCATTTGAGCCCGAGGCGCTTGGCGAGGCGATTGAGATTCGCGCGATCCAGACCGAGCTCGCGCGCCGCCGACGCCCAGTTCTGGTTGTGACGCTTCAACGCGTCGAGGATGAGCGTGCGTTCGTAGGCCGTCACGGCGTCGCGGAAGTCGGCGCCCGGCGCGGGCAGCGGCGCGGCTTCGACGCGCGTCGCGGCATCGGCGGCCAGTGCGGTGTCGCCGGCGAGCGTGAGGTCGGCGGCGGTGAGCGTGAGGATGCGCGGACGTTCGCGATGCGCCGCGAGCGCCTTCAATGCGCTGCGTCCGATCAGATGCTCCAGTTCGCGCACGTTGCCGGGCCAGCGATACGCGAGCAGCGCGGCTTGCGCATCGGCGGAAAGACGCAGGCTCAGGAGGCCGAGGCGCGAGCGGTTCTCTTCGAGAAAGTAGCCGGCGAGCAGCAAGACGTCGCGTCCGCGTTCGCGCAACGGCGGCACGACGAGCGGATACACCGACAGCCGATGATAGAAGTCCGCGCGAAAGCGCCCTTCACGCACTTCCTCGGCGAGATCGCGATTGGTGGCGGCAATGAGCCGCACGTCGACCTTGTGCTCGCTGTCCGAGCCGATCCGCTGCAACTGGCCGTTCTGAAGCACGCGCAGCAGCTTGGCCTGCACGGGCAGCGGCAGCTCGCCGACTTCATCGAGAAAGAGCGTGCCGCCATCGGCGAGTTCGAACTTCCCGCGCCGGTCCGACGACGCGCCCGAAAACGCACCGCGCACATGCCCGAAGAGCTCGCTTTCGACGAGCGTATCGGGCAGCGCCGCGCAATTCAGGCTGACGAGCGGTTTGTCGGCGCGCGGCGAAAGCGCGTGAATCTCGCTCGCGACGAGCTCCTTGCCGACGCCCGTCTCGCCGGTGATGAGCACGGTCAGATCGCTCGACGCGACGATCGCAATCTCTTCCTGCAAGCGGTTATGCGGCTCGCTGCTGCCGATCATTTCGCGCCTTCGCGGCCCGCTCGCCTGCCGATACACCTCCGCACGCTGACGCTCGGCCTCGCTCGATTTCGCGAGCGCATCGATGCGCTCGGCGACGCTCACGGTCGCCGCCGCGAGACTCAAGAACGCCTGCAGCGAAGCCATGTCGATGCCGTCGAAGCGCGCGGGATCGAGCGCGTCGAGCGTCAGCAAACCCCACGCGCGCCCGTTGATGACGAGCGGGCAGCCGAGACAATCGTGCACCTCCAGATCGCCGCTCACGCCCTTGACCAGTCCGTCGTAGGGATCGGGCAAGTCCGAGCCGGCGGCGAAGCGCGTCGGTTCAGCGCGCGCGAGAATGCGTGCGAACCGCGGGTGGTCGCTCACGCGAAAGCGCCGGCCGAGCGTATCGCCCGAAAGACCGTCGATGGCGAGCGGCACGAGCGTGTCGCCGTCGAGCCGCAAGAGCGCGGACGCATCGCTCGGAAACAGCGCGCGCGATGTGTGCAGCAAACGGCGGTAGCGCTCGGTGTCGGGCATCTCGCTCGACAGGTCCTCGATAAGCGGAACGAGCGCATCGAGCAGCACGCGTGAAGTCATTGCGACTACGTCAGCAGTCCTTTTGACTAGAGTCGAATCGACCATGTTTGATAATAAACGATTGATTTATCGACGATTCTACTCTGGCACGGATCGTGTATAGATTCTGCCGAAGAATTCAGACGCGAAAGCGCCCTGCTTTCGCCTTTATCACACGAGGAAACGAACAATGCTGTCAGCAGAACACCGTGCCATCGTCAAAGCGACCGTTCCCCTTCTGGAAAGCGGCGGCGAAGCCCTCACCACGCACTTCTATAACAAGATGCTCAGCGAGTATCCCGAGGTCCGCCCGATGTTCAACCAGGCGCACCAGGCAAGCGGCGCGCAACCACGCGCGCTCGCCAACGGCGTGCTGATGTACGCACGGCACATCGACGAACTGGAGAAGCTCGGAGGGCTCGTCGGCCAGATCATCAACAAGCACGTCGCGCTGGACATCCAGCCGGAACATTATCCGATCGTCGGACGCTGCCTGCTCGCGTCGATCCGTGAGGTGCTCGGCGCGGAAATCGCCACCGACGCCGTCATCGAGGCGTGGGCCGCGGCCTATGGGCAACTTGCGGATCTGCTGATCGGACTCGAGGAAGGCATCTACAGCGAGCGCGAAAACGCGCCGGGCGGCTGGCGCGGCACGCGGCGTTTCGTCGTCGCGCGCAAGGAGAAGGAAAGCGACGAGATCACGTCCTTCTATCTCGTGCCGGAAGACGGCGGCGCGCTGCTCGACTTCCATCCGGGTCAGTACATCGGCTTGCGCCTGTTCATCGACGGCGAGGAACTGCGCCGCAACTACTCGCTCTCGGCCGCACCGAACGGCCGCGAATATCGCATCAGCGTGAAGCGTGAGGCGAATGGCAAGGTGTCGAATTTCCTGCATGAACACGTCGGCGAAAACAGCGTGCTCGATCTCTATCCGCCCGCAGGCGACTTCAAGCTCGAACACAACGACAAGCCGCTCGTGCTCATCAGCGGCGGGGTCGGCATCACGCCGACGCTCGCCATGCTGCAAGCCGCGCTCAAAACGCAACGCCCGGTGCACTTCATCCACTCGGCGCGGCACGGCGGCGTGCACGCGTTCCGTGCGGCGATCGAGGAACTGGCGGCGCGCCATCCGCAACTGAAGCGCTTCTACTGCTACGAGCACAAGCGCGATGGCGATCTCGAAGCGCACGGCATCGGCTTTGTCGACGAAACGCTGCTCGATACGTGGCTGCCGAAGAACCGCGATGTCGATGCCTACTTCCTCGGGCCGAAGGCGTTCATGAAGGCGGTGAAGAAGCATCTGAAGGCGCTCGGCGTGCCCGAAGCGCAGAGCCGCTACGAGTTCTTCGGCCCGGCCGCCGCGCTCGACTGATTCCGTGCGTGGTGCGGCCCTCTCGACCCGCGGCGCATTTGGCCGCGGTTTTTTTTGCGCGTTCCAGCCTTTGCAAGTGGTTACCTCGATTTTGTATAAACCGGCCATTTCAAAAGGCCAGCCAGACGCCTAATCTGCTCTTGCCGCGCCGATCTGGCGCACTTTCAGAACCCAGGCAAAGAGGATACGCAAATGGAACCCCGTCTCGACTTCTACAAAGCCAATCCCGCAGCAATCAAGGCGCTGGTCGGCGTCGAGGAGCGCATCGCGAAGTCCGCGCTCGAGAAATCGCTGACCGAACTGGTACGGCTGCGCGCATCGCAGATCAACGGCTGCGCGTTTTGCGTCGACATGCATACGACCGATGCGCGCAAGGGCGGCGAGACTGATCGGCGGCTGGCGACGGTCGTTGTCTGGCGCGAGACGCCGTTCTTCACCGATCGCGAACGCGCCGCGCTCCAATGGACCGAGGCGTTGACGCTGGTGTCGCAAGACCACGTACCCGATGCCGTGTGGGAAGCCGTGAAGCCCCATTTCAGCGACGATGAAATTGTCGACCTGACGCTGCTCGTTTCCGCGATCAATAGCTGGAACCGTTTCGCGATCGCTTTCCGCAAGCTGCCGGCGTGAGGGCATCGACATGAGAAAGCGCGAAATTCTCGTGCTGGCGGCCGCGCTGATGATCGGTGCAGCGAGCGCCGGCGCGCACGACGCGGCGGGCGCGGAACTCGTCACGCCGATGATCAAGCAGCCCGTGCCGGAAGTGGCCGGCAAGAACGTGCTGATGGCGACCGTCTCGTACAAGCCGGGACAGTCGTCGGAAGCGCACAGGCATCCGGGGTCGATCTTCGCTTACGTGCTGGAGGGCCGCGTGACTTCGCAGCTCGAAGGCGGAAGCGCGAAGACGTATGGCCCCGGCGAATCGTGGTACGAACCGCCGGGCGCGCATCACATCGTGTCGAAGAATGCGAGCGCGACGAAGCCGGCAAAGCTGCTCGTGTTCGCGATCGTCGGCGATGGCGATCCGGTCAAGCAGCCGATCCCGCATTGAGGACAACATGAAGATCGCAGAACCCGACACCGTTTTCATCGCGACGCCGCAGAAGCGTTCGCCGGAGCATCGGCCGCGTTTCGCGCTGTTCGATCTCGGCTTCCGGCCGTTCTACCTGTGCGGCGCGGCGTTCGGCGCGCTCTCGGTGACGGTGTGGCTACTGGTGCTGTCGGGCGTGCCGCTCTTCGGCGGCTATCTGCTGCGCGCGGATCCGGTCGCTTGGCACGCGCACGAGATGGTGTTCGGGTTCGCGGCGGCGATCGTCGCCGGCTTTCTGCTGACGGCCGTGCGCGCGTGGACCGGACGCGACACGGCCAAGGGCGCGACACTCGCATCGCTCGTGCTGCTGTGGCTCGCCGGGCGCGTGCTCGTGTGGAGCGGCCCGGCGCTGCCGGCGGCGATCGTCGATAGCGCGTTCCTGCCGGTCGCCGCGATTCTGCTGCTGCGGGTGCTCGTCGAGGCGGGCAACCGGCGCAACTACTTCATCGCGGTCGTTGTGTTCGCGTTCGGCGCGCTGAACGCCGCGTTCCACGCGTTCGCGATCGACGCGCGCCCCGATCTCGCGATGCGCGCGGTGTGTGCGTCGGCGGGCATCGTCGTGTTGCTCGTCGGCGTGATCGGCGGACGCGTGATCCCGATGTTCACCGCCAATGCAATGCCCGGTTTCATCGCACGGCGCTGGCGCTTCGTCGAGTTGATGGCCGCGCCGCTCACGATCGCGGCGTTTGTCGCGGACGCCTTCGCGCTCGATGGCGCGATCGTCGCGCCGATCGCCTTGCTGGCCTGCGGCGTGCATCTCGCGCGGATGATCGGCTGGCGCTCGTACGCGGTGCGCGGCCGGCCGATTCTCGCGATCCTGCATCTCGCTTATGCGTGGCTGCCGCTCGGCTTCGCACTGCTCGCGCTGTCGGCGCTCGGATGGACACGCGTGCCGCACAGTCTCGCGATGCATGCGTTCGCGGCTGGCGCGATCGGCGGCGCGATCATCGCGATGATCACGCGCACCGCGCGCGGGCATACCGGACGGCCGCTCGTCGCGGACACGCGCGATGTCGCGTGCTACGCGCTCGTGATGTCAGCGGGCGCACTGCGCGTGCTCGGGCCGCTCGTCGCGCCTTCGTGGCATTCGACGTGGGTCTTTGCGGCTGGGTCGTGCTGGGTTCTTGCGTTCGGGCTCTACGTCGCCGCTTATGCCGCGCCGCTCTTCAAGCCGCGCGCGGATGGCAAGCCAGGTTGAGACGGCGACGGATTTTGACATCGGGAAGCGAGGGTTCCGCGAGAATCGCGTCCGGCTTTCCCGATTCCGATTCCGATCCCGCCATGAAGCACCTTCGTTCTCTTTGCGCCGCGGCGATGCTCATCGCCGCTTTGCTCGCCCTTTCCGGCTGCGGCCTCTTCGGATGCAGCGGCTTTGCCACCAACGGCGGCGGCTTCGGCGGCTGCAGCGTCGGCACGCGGTTCTGATTCGATGGCGCGAGGCGGGCGACAAGCCGGGTCGCAAGGATCATCGTCATCACAGCGCAACGCCGCCCGCGGCCTTCGCCTTTTTGGCGCCCGAATACCTCGCCTTCAATGCGAGCGCCTGCTTCTCGATCAAATACCAAGAGAGCGCGCCCGCGAGCCAGGAACCGGGCAGCGCGATCAGCATCATTTGTAGCGCGGAGCCGTCCGGATGGAAGTGATTCACGACCTGCTGAATCGGCCAGCCATAGAGATAGATCCCGTACGAATAGTCTTCGATGGGTCCGAGATTGAGCTTTGGCGCGAAGGCGATCATGAACACGCCATAGGCAATCACCGCGCCGCAGGCAATCTCGAACGCCGGCTGACGGTAGGAAAGCACCGCCGCAAGCAGCAGCGCGAAGAGACCCTGGCGGTTCAGCGGGATGAAATCCCGGTTGACGTAGAGAAAGACACCAGCGGCGAAAAACACGGCAACGCGAAGGTTGGACGGATCGCCCGTGATGAACGGCATGTAGGTCGGCGCGAAGAGTCCGATCGCGACCAACGCGGCAATGCAGACGTTCGCGACCCATCGACTGCGAAGCGCGCCGAGCGCGCCGAACACCAGTACCAGGACGTAAAGCCGGACCTCGACCCAGATGCTCCACAGCGTTCCGTTCACGGCGTTCCGCGCGTGATTGTCCGCGAAGACGCCGGGCAAGCGCTCGGCATACTCATACAGAGAGGCGTTGCGCCAGACAAAGCCGTACGTCTCGGGTGACTCGAAGTAGATTCCGCGCGAAAGCGTCGTCAACGACGGTCCGAGCACGAAGGCGAGCAGCGCCATGCAAACGACCAGCGCCGGGAACAGACGCAGGGCGCGCGAGATGACGAAGTCTTTCACGCTGTGCCGACGATCGAAGCTGAACGTGATGAGAAATCCGCTGATGAGGAAAAAGATATGCAGACCGAGATCGCCCGAATATCGGTAATGCAGGATCGACGTCGTGAAATCTCTGAGACCGTTGGTCGTGGCGGCAAGCGCGAACGAATGCCCATAGACAACGAGCGAAGCGGCGATAAGACGCAACAGCAGGAAATTATTACTGTCCTCTCGGCCGTTCTTATTAAAAGCTTGTCCCAGCGTTCTCATGAATGCCGCCTATTTGGAAGGCGGAATTGTAACGCGGTGTGACACAAATTAATAAGTTGCCGAAGCGGCGGCCCGTTTGACCCGCTCCCTTCTCCGCGCGGCTTCAGCCGAAGACGCGCGGAGAGGACCTTCACACGAGCACTGCTCGGCCACGAACCGGCACAAGGACGTTCGCGGACGACAGTGAAAACCAGGCTAATTTCAGGAAGATATCTGGTTCGTTTTGGTTAGCCCTTGTTGCATGAGACTTTGCTGGTTCTGCGAATGCGCATTGCGCATTGGCTTCAGCACGAAAAGCGCGAGCAGCGCCGATATCGCCGCCATCCCCGCCGCAAGCATGAACACGGCGTGCCAGCTGCCGGTCATCGTCGTGATGACGCTCGAGAACGGCACCAGCAACGCCGCCGTGCCCTTCGCCGTGTACAGCAGGCCCGCGTTCGTCGCCGCGAACTTCGGACCGAAGGTATCGCCGCACGTCGCCGGGAAGAGACTGTAGATTTCGCCCCACGCGAAGAACACGATGCCCGTCAGCACGACAAACGCGATCGGGCTATGCCCGTACTTCGACAACGCGACGATGCCCACCGCCTCGATCGCGAACGCGACGAACATCGTGTTTTCACGTCCGATGCGATCCGAGACCCAACCGAAGAACGGCCGCGTCAGACCGTTGAGCACGCGGTCGATCGTGAGCGCGAAGGTCAGCGCGGGCAAGGTCAAGCCGAGTATCGACACGGGCGAATCGTGCAAGCCGAAGTCCTTCGCGATCGGACCGAGCTGCGCGGTCGCCATCAGGCCGCCGGCGGCCATCATCACGAACATCAGATACATGACCCAGAAGATCGGCGACTGCAGCACCTGCTTCGGACTCGCGTTGTAGACCGCGGCCTTGACCGTGCTCTTCACCGTCGCGAGCAACTGCGCGGGCGGCGCATAGAGCGCCATGCCGAGCAGGAAGACCACGAGGCCCTGGCCGAGACCGAACCACAGGAACGTCGCTTCATAGCCGCTCGATTTGATCATGTGCGCGATCGGCACGACGGTCGCGGCGGAACCCATCCCGAAGCCTGCCGCCGTGATGCCCGCAGCAAGTCCGCGCCGCGTCGGGAACCACTTGAGCGCGTTGCCGACGCACGTGCCGTACACCGCGCCCGCACCCACGCCACCGACCGCCGCGGCGAAGTACAGAAGCGGCAGCGACGACGCCACCGAGTTGATCGCCCACGCGATCGCGCATAGCAGCCCGCCACCGACCACCACCGGCCTTGGACCGTACTTGTCGACGAGATAACCCTCGATAGGCACGAGCCATGTCTCCGTCACGACGAAGATCGTAAACGCCACCTGAATGGCCGCGCGGCCCCAGTGGTACTTCTCGTCGATCGGATTGACGAAGAGCGTCCAGCCGTACTGCATGTTCGCGATCATCGCCATGCAAATCACGCCGAAAACCAACTGCACCCACGGCGACGCGAGGCGCGACGCCTTGTCATCGCGGCCCATCTGGTTCATTCCCATGCCTGTCTCCTTGGCAAATATGCCTTGTGTATGCGGACGTCGAACGACGCCTCCCGCGACGCCCATTCATGCTGCGCGCATATACACAGTATGTGATATATCAAGTAAGTCAAGCGAAAGAAATGGCGGGGTTTTCACTTAGAGGATGAAACGGTGTAAGCGCATGAAAGCTGCAGTGAGCGCGGATCGTACAGACGAAAAAAAGCCCGGCAGAGGGAGACCTGCCGGGCGATGAGCGTGGGCGAGACATGGCAATCCGCAGCACGCCCTCTCTTTATAAATGAAAGTTAAACGTAATGTAAACGGGTATTTTTGTAGGGTTTACGCTGCGGTGTTTTTAGGCGTTTTCAGAACACGTTCACAGGGACATTGACCATCAGCCGGTAGACGTCGCTCGTGCCGTCCGGATAGTACGCGCTATTGCTGTGATGATGCATGTAGTAGAACTTGATCGACGTGTTCTTGAACTTGCCGTCGGGAATCGTGTAGCTCGGGATCACGCCGATTTCGTAGTGCGTACCGCTGATCGGCTTGCCGTTCACCAGATAGTTAGCCGCCTGAGCGCTGTCGCCGTTAGCCATCGCGCTGCCATCCGCGCCCCAGCCGTAAGCACCCCACAACGCGAACTTCGCGCCGGGCAGGCCGTATTCCTTGAGGTTGAGCGAATAGGACAGGCTCACCGATTTTTCATGCGGCTGGTTGTAGTCGACATCGAGCGAATTCGACAGATAATCGCCCGCAGATTGCCCCATGTAGTCGAACGTCTGATCGCTCACGATCTGCTGGAACGCGAACTGCACCGTATGCGCGCCGTGCGTGCCGGCGAGCGCGAGCGAATACGCGTTATTGTTGATCGACCCTTGACGCTTGTCGCCGATCGCGCCGGTGTAGTAGTAGTTCAATGAACCCGTCCAGCGGATGCTCTTCGGATCGCCGATGCTCTGCGTCGCCGTCAGGTAGTACTGCTGCCATACGTTGTTCGCGACGCTGCCGTAGAGCGAGACGGCCGTATCGTCACCGTGTGTCCAGTCGCCGCCGAAGTACGTGAACTGCGAGACGTGCGTGCCGCCGTATTCCGTCGTGAGGCCGGTGACGGTCGTCATGCCGCGCGCGATCACGCCATCGACCGTGCCGGCCTTGAGCGTCAGGTTCTTGATCTCGTCGCTGGCAAGCGAGAAGCCGCGATACGTCGGCGGCAACGCGCGGTTGTCGTGCGGCACGAGGAACGGGTTATCGAAGAGTTGCTGACCGTATTTAAGCACCGTGTTCGACACGCGCGCCTTCACGTCCCACACGCCCGGATACGCCCACGCGAGCTGGTTCGCGCCGCTCGGGTCGCCGCTCGAGGAAACGTGCACGCGATTGCCCGCGCCCTGCCCGCCGTTCAGCTTGAACGCACCGAAGAGCGACACGTCCGCACCCACGCCGATCAGCCCTTTCGTATAGCCCGACTCGAACACGGCCTGCGCACCGAGGACCCACGCGTCCTTCTTGCCTGCGCCCTTGAATTCGTCATGCTCTGTGAAGGACCGCATCAACAGATTCAAGTGCGAATCCTCGATGAATCCCTTCGATTTCGCCTGATTGCTGACGGGCGCATCGGCTTCCGTGTTG
Organism: Caballeronia sp. NCF2; assembly: GCF_023631205.1. Lineage (NCBI taxonomy): Bacteria > Pseudomonadati > Pseudomonadota > Betaproteobacteria > Burkholderiales > Burkholderiaceae > Caballeronia > Caballeronia sp. NCF2. Next base: position 78,384 of record NZ_JALQDN010000054.1, read on the forward strand.
GGCGGCGAATCCGGTGCCAGCGCCTTTTGACGCGTGAGCAGATCATCGTCGGCGGATGGCTGCTGCGCCTGCGCGGTCTGCGTCGGCGCCTGTTGCGCATGTGCCGGAACGGCTGCGGCGATATAAGCGCCGAAAAGCAAAATGGACAATGCCGCTGACGTTTTTTGTTTTTTCATGAAAAGTATCTCCACTGACTCGACCCGCAAACAACATGAAATGAACAACTAGAAAGGATTCCGAATTACTCGACAAAGTGAACCGTACCCGTCGATCGCGAAGGATCGGCACGAACGGTCCGTTCAGGGACGCGCTAGTAAAAGAGAAAGTGTCCCTTTACGCCGGGGCCATCACGCATACAGACAGGCGGCCGACGAACTCTCACCAAGCGCGCGCAACACCGGTACTTCGCGTGCGCAACGCGCGTCGGCCATCGGACAGCGCGTATGAAACACGCAGCCCGAAGGCGGATCGATCGGGCTCGGAATGTCGCCCGACAGAATCTGCACGGTCTTTGCGCGCTCGACGGCCGGATCGGGTACCGGTACCGCCGACAGCAACGCCCGCGTATACGGATGACGCGGCGTGTCATAGAGCGCGTGCTTCTCCGCGAGCTCCATCACGCGGCCGAGATACATCACCATCACGCGATCGGAGATGTGCCGCACCACGGCCAGATCGTGCGCGATGAAGATGAGCGCGAGCTTCATCTCTTTTTGCAGCGACTTCAGCAGATTGACGATCTGCGCCTGAATCGACACATCGAGCGCGGACACCGGTTCATCGCAGATGACGAGCTTCGGCTCGACGATCAGCGCCCGCGCAATGCCAATGCGCTGACACTGCCCGCCCGAAAACTCGTGCGGATAGCGGTTGATCATCTGCTCGCGCAGACCGACCTTGGCCATCATCGCGCGCACGCGTTCTTCGACTTCACGCGTGTTCATGCCCGGCCGATGCTCGACGAGCGGCTCCGCGATGATCTGCCCGATCGTCATGCGCGGATCGAGCGATGCGAGCGGGTCCTGAAAGATCATCTGCACGTCGCCGCGCACGCGATGCCATTCACGCGTCGAAGCGCCCGACAAGCGCGCGCCCATCCACACGATGTCGCCGCTCGTCGCGGGAATGAGATTGAGGATCGCGCGCGACAACGTGGACTTGCCGCAACCCGATTCGCCGACGACGCCGAGCGTCTCACCCGCCTTGAGATCGAAGCTCACGCCGTCGACGGCCTTTAGCGTGCGGCGCGCCGCCCACGGCAGACGGTTCTTCGGCTTCACCTGAAAATGCACGCGCATGTCGCGCACGGAGAGAATCGTCGCGTCAGACATGGCTCGCTTCCTTCTTGATCAGATGAACCGGACGATGACAGGCCCGCAGCCAGCCCGGTCCGATCGCCTTCAGCGCGGGCGCATCGACGGCGCATTCATCGCTTGCATCGGCGCATCGTTCGTGGAACGGACAGCCCGCCGGCGGATGGGCCATGTTCGGCGGATTGCCGGGGATGCCGGTCAGCTCGCCGCCGTCGTGATCGAGACGCGGCAACGCGCGCAACAGGCCGACCGTGTACGGATGCGAAGGCTGCGCGAACAACGTGTTCGCATCGCACTGTTCCATCACACGCCCGCCGTACATCACCATGACTTTTTCGCACAAGCCGGCGACGACGCCGAGATCGTGCGTGATCAATACGATCGACGTGCCGAAGTCATGCTGGAGATTGCGCAACAATTGCAGAATCTGCGCTTGCACGGTGACGTCGAGCGCGGTGGTCGGCTCGTCGGCGAACAGCACTTCGGGCTCGCACAGCAACGCCATTGCGATCATCACCCGCTGACGCATGCCGCCCGACAACTCGTGCGGATACTGCCCGATGCGATGTGCGGCCTCGGGAATGCGCACGGCTTCGAGCATCGAGATTGCGCGCTTCTTCGCTTCGCGGCGCGTGACGTTCTTGTGCAGTTCGAGCACTTCGGTCATCTGCCGCTCGATCGTGAGATACGGATTGAGCGAGCTCATCGGATCCTGGAAGATCATCGACAGGCGATTGCCGCGGATGCGGTTCATCGCGCGATTCGTCATGCCGATGAGATTCTCGCCGCGATACATCGCGCGTCCGCTCGCGCGCCCATTCGATGCGAGCAGGCCGAGCATCGCGAGCACGCTCTGGCTCTTGCCCGAGCCCGACTCGCCGACAATGCCGAGCGTCTCGCCCTCTTCCAGCGTGAAATTCACGCCGTTGACGGCGCACACGGCGGCGTCGTGCGTCCTGAATTCGACTTGCAGATCGTTGACTTCGAGTAGCGGCATGGCTCACCTGTCCTTCGGATCGAGCGCGTCGCGCAGCCCGTCGCCGACAAAGTTGATGCAGTAAAGCGTGATCGAGAGCAGCGCCGCCGGAAACAGCAGAATCCACGGCGACGACTCCATCACGCCGACGCCGTCTTGAATCAGCACGCCCCAGCTCGTCATCGGTTCCTGCACGCCGAGGCCGAGGAACGACAGCACGGATTCCGTGAGGATGACGGCAGGCACGGTGACAGTCGTATAGATCGCGACGATGCCGAGCAGATTCGGCACCACATGCCGCGCGATGATGCGCCGCGTCGGCACGCCGATCGCGCGCGCCGCTTCGACATATTCCTTGGAGCGGATCGACAGCGTCTGGCCGCGCACGACGCGCGCCATGTCCATCCACGAAAAGATCGTGATGGTGATGACGACGAGATAGAACTCGCGGCCGAGCAGCGTCACCATCAGAATCGCGATGAGCAGATACGGAATCGCGTACATCATGTCGACGATACGCATCATCGCGTTATCGACGCGTCCGCCGACGAAGCCCGCGACCGCGCCCCACAGGATGCCGAGCGTCACCGACGTGAGCGTGGCGAGCGCGCCGATCATCAGGGACACGCGCCCGCCGATCAGGCAGCGCACGAGCAGATCGCGGCCAGTGTCGTCGGTGCCGAACAGATGCCAGTTGGCGAGCGTCGGCGCGACGCTCGTCGCGTTCCAGTCGGTCGAGTCGAATTCGTTCGGCAACAACCACGGTCCGACGATGCACGCGAGCGTGATCAGCACGAGCAGCGCGAGACTCACGACCGCCGCCTTGTTGCGCAGGAAACGCGCGCGCGCGTCCTGCCACGGGCTGCGGCCGGCGACCGCCTTTTCGAGCATCGGTGCAAGAGAAGCAGATTTCATCGCGCGCCCTTTCAGTAACGAATCTTCGGATCGAGCCACGCATACGCGAGATCGACCAGCAGGTTGAGCAGCACGGCCACCACCGTGACGAGCACGACGAGTCCGAGCACGAGCGTGTAATCGCGATTGGCCGCGCCGTTCACGATCAGCTTGCCGATGCCCGGCAGCGAGAACACCGATTCCGTGACGACCGCCGCCGTGATCGACGAGATCGCGAGCGGGCCGATCACCGAGACGACAGGAATGAGCGTCGGCTTCAGCGCATGGCGCAGCACGATGGTGCGCATCGGCAAGCCTTTCGCGCGCGCGGTGCGGATGTAGTTCGTGTTCAGCACTTCGATCAGACTCGCGCGCGTCACGCGGCCGACCGTGGCGACGTTGATCATCACGAGCAGCGCGACGGGCAGCGCCATATAGCGCAACTGGAAGTCGTTCCAGCCGCCCGCGGGCAGCCACTTGAGCAGGATCGCGAAGACGAGGATCAACACCGGCCCGAGCACGGACGACGGGAACGCATTGCCCGCGTTGCTGGCGAGCATCAGCACATAGTCCGCGATGCTATTGCGGCGCAGTGCCGCGGCGATGCCGAGCGCGACGCCGATCACGATGGCAAGCAGCATCGACACGCCGCCGATCGTCAGCGATACCGGCAGCGCACGAAGCACGAGATCGTTCACGCTCCAGTCGGCATAACGGAACGACGCACCGAGATCGCCGTGCAGAAGGTCTCGAAGATAGAACACATACTGCTTCCACAGCGGCTCGTCGAGGTGATACTTCGCCTGCAGATTCGCGAGCACTTCCGCCGGAATCTTGCGCTCGCCATCGAACGGACCGCCCGGCGTTGCGTGCAGGAGCAGATAGCAGATCGTCACGACGATCAGCAGCGTCGGCAGCGTGAGCAACACGCGCCGCAAGGTATAGGACCACATGAAAGGCTCCTTGCCGTCAGTGCTTGACGATGTAGAGATCCTTGCTGCCGTAATGATCCATCGGATTCTTCAGCGAGTATCCGCCGACGTAGCTCTTCACGAGGCGCGGCAGGCCGTATTGCAGGAGCGGCAGCATCGGATAGTCGTCCATTACGATCTTCGCGGCCTGCGTCTGCAACTGCGTGCGCTTGGCTTGATCCGTGGTTTCGCCGGCTTCCTTGATGAGCGCGTCGGCCTTCGGGTTGCAGCTGAAATTGTCGTTCTGCTCCGACTTGCATTGCACGAGCGTAAGGAAGGTCGTCGCGTCGTTGTAATCGGCGACCCAGCCGTTGCGTGCGATCTGATAGTCGCCTTCATGGCGCTTCTTCAACAGCACCTTGAACTCCATCGATTCGATGTCCATCGCGAGGCCGAGCTTCGACTTCCATTCCGATGCGACGAAGATCGCCATCTTCTTGTTGTAATCGCTCGTGTTCATCGCGAATCGCAGCTTCGTTCCGGGCTTCACGCCCGCCTGTTCGAGCAGCTTCTTGGCTTCCTCGACCCGCTTGGCCATCGGCCACGTCGCCCATTCGTAGTTCGACACGTCGGCGCCGCTCACGCCCTTCGGCAGCAGGCCGTAAAGCGGCGTCTGACCATCGGCGGTCACGCGTTGCGCGAGCAGGTCGCGGTCGATGACCATCGAGAGCGCCTTGCGCACGCGCACGTCCTTCAGCAGCGGATCGCGATTGTTGAAGCTGTAGTAGCGCGTACCGAGAATCAGCGAGTTGCGGATGTCCTTCGGGAACTGCTGGCTGTACTTCGCGTAGGTGCCGGTCGGAAGCTGATACGTCATGTCGTTCTCGCCGGACTGGAACAGCTTGACGTCGGTGTTCTCGTCTTCGACCGGCAGATACGTGACTTGCGTCAGTTGAACGTTCGCCTTGTCCCAGTAGTTCGCGTTCTTCGTCAGCACGAGCTTGCTGTTGACCTGCCAGTCCTTCAACTGGAACGCGCCGTTGCTGACGATGTTGCCCGGCTTCGTCCATTCCTTGCCGAATTTCTCGATCGTCGCGCGATGCACCGGCCCGAGGTTCGGATTCGACATCAGTTCCGGCAGGAACGGCACGGGTCCGGCGGTCTTGATTTCGACGGTGCTCGCGTCGATGGCGCGCACCCCGAGCGCGCTCGCCGGCTTCTTGCCCGCGGCGATATCCGCGCCGTTCAGCAGGAACGGGCCGTACACGCTCGCATACGACGACGCCGTTTTCGGGTCGAGGAAGCGCTGGCAGCCGTACACGAAATCGTTTGCGGTGACGGCGTCGCCATTGGACCAGCGGGCGTTCTTGCGCAGATGGAAAATCCAGGTCGTCGCGTCCTTCTGTTCCCATTTTTCCGCGACACCGGGCACGACCGTGCCGTCCGAATTCGTCGCGGTCAGGCTCTCGAACAGGTCGCGCGAGACGTTGGCCGCCACCACGGTTTCGACCAGCGCCGGATCGAGCGTCTCGACCTCCGAGCCGTTGTTGCGCACGAGTTCCTGCTTCGCGGCGAGCGCAACACCCGGCGGCACGATGGCGGCCGACGCGTTCAGCGCGGAGAACGCGAGCAGCGCCGCGGCGGCGGCGAGTTTCGTGCGTTGGATCGATGCGTGGGGAACGGCAAAAAACGTCATGGGGAATCCTCTTTCCTGTCTCGTTTATCGATTGTTGCCTTTCGCCGGGCTTTCGAAATTTGGCAGTCCTTCGTGTAGCGGATCGTTTATCGCCGTTGGGCTAAACAAAGCAGCTTCAAGCCCGGAGAATCTAACGTATTGCTTTCTATCATCTGTCGGCGCGCCAATGCCGATAACTCGTTGAAAACCGCGCGTCTGGCGGATATTTCTTACGTAGACGCTTTCATTCGTGCTTCAGGCTGGCGGCGAGTATTTCGTATCAATAAGACGGATGCCACTCACATGTGCTTATAGTCACTAAATTTTTCGAATAGTCGTTTAATTTGTTGGTTTAACGCACTTTCGGGCTTTTGTTAGCTGAACAGGGTTAAGGCAGCAAGTGTTTGTTTCCTATAAGATTGCGTCGCCGTATAACCGCCGCTTCAGAGCCGTCCGAAAGATGATCCGTTTCCGCCAGATCGAGGCATTTCGCAGCCTCATCATGACCGGCACCAGTGTCGGCGCAGCAAAAAAACTCCATGTGACGCAGCCCGCAATCAGCCGCCTGATCGCCGATCTCGAAGCCGATCTCGGCTTCAGCCTGTTCTCGCGCATCGGCGGCCGTCTCAATCCGACGACCGCCGGCCTGCGCTTCTACAAGTCCGTCGAGGAGAACTTCCTCGGCCTGGAGCGCTTGAAGCAGGTCGCCGCAATGATTCGCGAGGAAGCTTCAGACAGCCTCACGGTCGCATGCATGCCCGTGCTCGCGACCACGCTTTTGCCGCCCGTACTCGCCGATTTCACCGAACGTCATCCCGGCGTGCCGATCAAGGTCGATTCGGTGAAAGTGCCGGAAGTGCTGGTGAACCTGCAGAACCACAAGGCCGATGTCGCGTTGAGCCTGGCGTTTCCGGCGGTCGCGGGCATCGAGGTGGAGACGCTGCTCAAGGCGCGCGCGTCGTGCGCGATGCCCACGACGCACAAGCTCGCGAAGAAGAAGATCGTGCGCCCTTCCGACTTGCGCGGCGAAAAGCTCATCGGCTGGCTGCCGAACGCGCGCCAGCCGTACGAGGCGGAGCAATCGCTGATTTCATCGACGGAAGACCGGCCGCGTTACACCGTTTTCACCGACACGGCGCACACGCGTTACGCGATGGTGGCGGGCGGGCTCGGCATTTCGATCGTCGAGCCGTTCGCGGCCAAGGTCTGGCGCGCGCACGGCGTGGTCGTGCGGCCGTTCGAGACCGACATCGAATATGAATACGTGCTGTCGTATCCGAGCAGCGGCATCCGCTCCGATCTCGTCGCATCGTTCCGAAGTTCGGTGAAGCGCGTGGTCGAGCACTATTCGTTCGAGGCCGCCGAAGAAGCGCCTCTCGCGGAGGACTGACGCACCGCGCGCCACTCGGCCGCCGATCGGTTTTCCGTTTCATACTCTCGTCTGTTGCGCCCGCTTCAAACCCTCATCCATACGGAGCACACATGCACGATCTGAAAGGCAAGTCGATTCTCATCACCGGCGCGAGCACCGGCATAGGCGCGGCGGCGGCGCGAGCGTTCGCGCAATACGGCGCGAATGTCGCGGTGCACTACAACAGCTCGAAAGACAAGGCCGAGGAAGTCGCGAAGGACGTGCGCGCGCTCGGCGTCACGGCGATCACCGTCGGCGCGGATGTGCGCGATTCAAAAGCCATCGATGCCGCCGTCGCGCAAGTCGCCGATACGTTCGGCAAGATCGACGTGCTCATCAATAACGCGGGCAGTCTCGTGAAACGCGAGCCGATCGCGTCCGCGAGCGACGAGCTCTTCGACGAGATCATGCACATCAACGCGCGCTCGGTCGTCGCGTTCACGCGCGCGGCGCTGCCGTCGCTGCGCTCGGGCGGCGGCGGCTCGATCATCAACGTGACATCGGTGGCGGCGCGCAACGGCGGCGGGCCGGGCGCGCTCCTCTACGCGGCGTCGAAGGGCTTCGTCAGCACCATCACCAAGGGCATGGCGAAGGAACTGATGCCGGATCGCATCCGCGTGAATGCGGTCGCGCCCGGCGTGATCCAGACGCCGTTTCAGGAGCGCTTCACATCGCCGGAACAACTTGAATCCTTCCGCAAGGCAATTCCGATGGGCTTCATCGGCGAGCCGGACGATTGCAGCGGCGCGTTCCTCTATCTTGCGTCGGAAGCGATGTCGCGCTATGTGACGGGCCAGATCATCGACGTGAACGGCGGCCAGTTGATGCCCTGAGCGTCGGGCGGCTCGTGGTATATAAAGCGCTGGTCTTTCGTCGCATGCAATAAAGGAGAACGCAGGAGATGCTTTTGAAAAAGGAACTTCGCATCCGCTCGGTCGCACTCGGCGCCATCGTCGCGTCGGCGCTCATGATGGCGGGATTCGTCGAGACGGCGCCGGCTTACGCAAAAACCACCGACAATCAGCCGGCGGTGCTGACCGCGTCGGCTGTCGCGGTCGCCGACAAATACGCCGCCGACACCGCGGAACAAATCTTCAAGCTCGGCGGCAATGCGGTCGATGCGGCCGTCGCGATCGCCTTCACGCTCGCCGTGACGTATCCGGAAGCGGGCAATATCGGCGGCGGTGGCTTCATGACGCTCTACGTCGATCATCGTCCGTACTTCCTCGACTATCGCGAGCGCGCGCCGCTTTCGGCCACGCGCAACATGTATCTCGACGACAAGGGCGAGGTCATCAAGGGCATGAGCCTCATCGGGCATCGCGCGGTGGGCGTGCCGGGCACGGTCCAGGGCATGTGGGAAGCGCAGAAGCGCTTCGGCAAGTTGAAGTGGAAACAGGTGCTCGCGCCGGCCATCAAGTACGCGCAGGACGGCTTCGAAGTCGACGATCAGCTCGTCTCGCGACGCGACAACGCATCGAAGGAGTTCGCCGGCAAGACCAACTTCGATCTGTACTTCGGCGGCATGAAGGCCGGTCAGGTGTTCAAGCAGCCGGATCTCGCCAAGACCTTGCAGCGCATCTCCGATAAAGGCGCGAAAGGCTTCTACGAAGGCGAAACCGCCGAGCTGATCGCCAAGTCGATGGAAGGCCACGGCCTCATCACGACGCGCGACCTGAAGGACTACAAGGCGGTGTGGCGTCAGCCGATCACGGCGAGCTGGAACGGCTATCGCGTGATCACCGCGCCGCCGCCGAGCTCCGGCGGCGTCGGCCTCGTGCAGTTGCTCAAGATGAAGGCCGACCTCAAGGACAAGTTCCAGGACGTGCCGCTCGATTCCGCGCAGTACATCCATCTCGTGGCCGAAATCGAGAAGCGCGTGTTCGCGGACCGCGCGCAATATCTCGGCGATCCGGACTTCTACAAGGTGCCGGTCGCGCAGCTCACCAACGACGACTACATCCTGAAGCGTGCGCAGGAAGTCAATCCCGACAAGCCTTCGGACACGAAGAGCGTGCAGCCGGGACTCGGCACGTCGATGCCCGAGAAGGCGGAAACGACGCACTTTTCGGTCGTCGACAAATGGGGCAACGCGGTGTCGAACACGTACACGATCAACGGCTATTTCGGCGCGGGCGTGATCGCGGAAGGCACGGGCGTCGTGCTCAACGACGAAATGGACGACTTCGCGTCGAAGCCGGGCGTGCCGAACATGTTCGGCGTCGTCGGCAGCGATGCGAACGCCATCGCGCCGAAAAAGCGTCCGCTTTCGTCGATGACGCCGACCATCCTCACGAAGGACGACAAGGTCGCGATGGTGATCGGCACGCCGGGCGGCTCGCGCATTTTCACGTCGATTTTCCAGGTCATCACGAACGTGTACGACTTCGACATGCCGCTGGCGGAAGCCGTCGGCGCGACGCGATTCCATCATCAGTTGCTGCCGCCGGACACGATCTATCAGGAGCCGTTCCATCAGCTCGACGCGAGCGTCGTCAAGCAGCTCGAAGACAAGGGCTACAAGTTCACGATGCAGAACTTCAATGGCGACATTCAGGCGATCCGCATCGACGGCGACAAGCCCGAACCGATGTCCGATCCGCGCGGACGCGGCGTGTCGCGCGTCATCCAGTAACGCGCCTTACAACGTCGAACGAGTAAAATAGCGTCCCGGTCCGGACTAGGCGTTTCCCCTAGTCCGGCCTTTTTTCGCTCATGCGAGAGCCCCGCCCCGCGCGGGATTCGCGGCATATAAGCCGCTCGGCATGAGCGGCATGTTTTTCATGGGATTGGACCCCGCGTTCTGTTCCCCTAGTCTCTGTCCTGACCGAGTGCAGCCATCAGAGCGCGTCACCCGGCATTCATCCAGAACTACATACGAGACGACCCTGACGATGGACCCGCGGTGCCGGCGAGCTGACAAGCGCGGCGCACGGCGTTCCGTTTCAGCGTGCTGATAAAGGAGCAGCTCATGTTGGAATCCTCCGCCCAGCAGCTTGGCGACATCGACATCACCCCCACAGAACGAGAGGAAAGCGTTCAGACCGCCAGCGGCGGATTTCTCGATCGCTATTTCGGCATTTCCAAAACCGGCAGCACGGAAAAACGCGAGATCGTCGCGGGCGTTACGACGTTCCTCGCGATGGTCTACTCCGTGTTCGTCGTGCCGGGCATGCTCGGCAAGGCCGGCTTCGACACGAGCGCGGTGTTCGTCGCGGTGTGCCTCACGACCGCGTTCGGCTCGCTGCTGATGGGCGTGTGGGCGCGTCTGCCGATCGCGATCGGCTGCGCAATCTCGCTGACTGCGTTCACGGCCTTCGGTCTCGTGCTCGGCAAGGGATTGACGCCGAACATCGCGCTCGGCGCCGTGTTCCTGATGGGCGTCGTGTTCACCGCGATCTCCGTCACCGGCGTGCGTTCGTGGATCCTGCGCAATCTGCCGACGGGCGTCGCGCACGGCACGGGCATCGGCATCGGCTTGTTCCTGCTGCTGATCGCATCGAACGATGTCGGGCTCATCATCAAGAATCCCGCGCCCGGCATGCCGGTGTCGCTCGGGCATATCACGGCGTTTCCGGTGCTGATGTCGGTGGCGGGCCTCGCCGCGATCTTCGGTCTGGAGCGCCGGCGCGTGCCGGGCGGCATCCTGCTGGTGGTGATCGGCCTGTCGGCGATCGGCCTGATCTTCGATCCGTCCGTGCGCTTTCATGGCGTGTTCGCGCTGCCGGCGTTGTCGGCGCCGGGCCATGCATCGCTGATCGGTGCGATGGACATCAAGGGAGCACTCTCGATGGCCGTACTGCCGAGCGTGCTCGCGCTCGTGATGACCGCCGTGTTCGACGCGACCGGCACGATCCGCGCGGTCGCGGGCCAAGCGGGCCAGATCGACAAGAACGGACGCATCGTCAACGGCGGCCGCGCGCTGACCGCCGATTCGCTCAGCTCGATCTTCTCCGCCTGCTTCGGCGGCGCGCCGGCTGCGGCGTATATCGAATCGTCGGTGGGCGTGGCGGCGGGCGCGAAGACGGGTCTCGCGGCAAGCGTCGTCGGCGTGCTGTTCCTGGTGGTGATGTTCCTGTCGCCGCTCGCCGCGCTCGTGCCTTCCTACGCGACGGCGCCTGCGCTGATGTACGTCGGCCTGCTGATGCTCGGCAACGTGAGCAAGCTGCATTTCGAGGACACGGTCGACACGATGTCGGGCCTCGTTTGCGCGGTGTATATCGTGCTGTCGGCGAATATCGTGACGGGCATCATGCTCGGCTTTTGCACGCTCGTGATCGGCCGCATCGTCGCGGGCGAATGGCGCAAGCTGAATGTCGGCACGGTGGCGATCGCGGTCGTGCTCGCGGTTTTCTATCTCGGCGGCTGGGCGATCTGATCGACGGCTCGATCGCGTGAAGCGAAACGGCGCGCTGCCCGAGAGGACAGCGCGCCGTTTTTCATGGCCGTGTTACTTCGTGACGAGCGCGACGGAACCCGTCTCCAACAACGACTTCAAATTCGACAGAATCTTCGGCCATCCGCCCGACACGGCCTCGATGAACGGTTTGCTCTCGCTGACGTGCGTGACCGTGAGCTTGACCGCATCGCCGAGCGCCTCGATGTCGTAGGTGCAGCGCGACCAGCCCGCGTCCTTCAGATCGTCGCGAAATTCGTTGCGCCATTTCAGCACGAGGCGCTTGCCCGGCTCGGCTTCGAGCACTTCTCCGGCATCCGCGACGCGTCCATCGGAAAACAGCATCTTCCACGCGGAGCCTGCTGACCAGTCGGATTCCTGATGCATCCCGAACCAGTACTGCCGAACGAACTCAGGCGTCGTCAGCGCTTCCCACAGCTTTCCCGGCGTCGTGCGGATGTAGGTCACATACACAAACGTGTCGCTACTCATGATCGTCTCCTTCAAGCGTGCGTTTCAGGTCGGACAAAGCGTCCAGCCGCGGACGCTCGAACTTGCTGATCCAGCGTTGCGCGATCTCGTGGATCGGCACCGGATTAAGGAAATGACGCTTCTCGCGGCCATGACGCTGCGTCGACACGAGATTCGCGTCTTCGAGTATCGCGAGATGCTTCGACACGGCCTGCCGCGTCATGCCGAGGCCGTCGCATAAATCGCCGAGCGTCTGGCCATTCGCCTCGCGAAGCCGGTCGAGCAGTTGCCTGCGGCTCGCGTCGGCGAGCGCGCGAAAAACCGAATCGTCATCCATGAACGGATTATGCAACCATTTGGTTGCATGTCAAGCGCGAAAACGACAACGCCCCGGAAGCTCTTCACTTCCGGGGCGTTGCGGATGATGCTCTTGACCGGGATGCTGTCGCGCGCGGCTTACTTGCGGCGATACGATTCGACGAGAATCTCGCAGTTCTGGAGATGCAGTTGCAGCGCACGGTTCCACTCACGACGCACCGCAGCCTTTGCCGCGCGCAGCCAGGAACCGAACGAAACGACCAGGGATTGTTGTGCGGTGGTTTTCATGTGGGTCTCTCAGGGTAAGTAGCTAGGGAATAACCCTAACTATACGCCTTTCTCGCTGCACCGCAACACGTTTTCAAAAAAGCAACAGGGTATTCCCTAGGTCGATCGGTCAATTTTTCTCCGGCGCGTCGGGCGCCAACTGCACGCCCTTTTTGAAAATGAAGCAGCCGTAACCCCGAGATTCGCCGGTGGCGATCACGCAATACGCGTTCTTCGCGCGCTCGTAGAAGGCAAAACGCTCGATCGACGCCAGCGGCACGGCGCGCCCCTCGGCGTCATCGACTTCACGCTGCGCTTCGCGTTGCACGGCGGGCAGCGCGGCCGCGTCGCCGACGACCTCCATGCGCTGAGCAGGATGATCGACGAACGTATCGAGCGGCAGCACCGACAGCACCGCCCGCACCGCGCGCGGCGAACTCACGCCGTCGAGCCGCAGCACGCGCCCGAGCACCGTCTGTCGTGCGACGGAATCGGCGGGAAAGTTGGCGTCGCAGATCACGACTTCGTCGCCGTGACCCATCGCGCAGAGCGCGTGCAGGATGTCCGCGTTGAGCAGCGGATCGATGTTCTTGAGCATGTTTCTTGTTCTCCATGACGTAAGGCCAGCCGAATATATGGTACCCGCCGCCGCGCAACCGAGGCGCAGCTAAGGCACGAGCAGGTCGCCCTGCCGCGCCGCGTCCGCGCCCGCGATGCGCGCGACCAGCATTCCCGCCGTCGCGAAGCGCGTCCAGTGCCGCGCGTAGAGCAGCCCTTCCGTCTGCGCCACGAGCGGCACGAGGCGATCGTCGAGCGGATCGAGCACGTCGGCGATGACGTCGCCCGCGCGAATCCGCTCGCCGATTTCCCGCCGATGCAGAATCACGCCCGACATCGGCGCGTGGATGTACTCGCATCCCGCAAGCGGCGTCGCGGGATTGCGCAGCGGCGGCGGCTTCGGCGCATCGCCTGCGATCATGCCGATGTGCGTCAGATAATCGACGATCGCCTGTGCATCGCGCGCCGCCATCTCGTGCGACACGTCCCGCACGCCGCGCAGTTCGAGCGTGACGGATTGCGCGCCCATCGGAATCGGAAAGCGCTCGCCGAGCGCACCGCGCAGATAGCGCCACGCCGCCGTGCACGCCTCGTCGAACGGCTCGCCGCCCGACACGTCCGCAAGCAATTGCGCCTCGCTGCCGAGATAGCGCGCGAGCGGTTCGATCGCGGGCCACGCGCCGGGCGTCGTGTAGAGATGCGCGACGGCTTCCCAGTCGCAATGCAGGTCGATGACGAGATCCGCGTCGCACGCGAGTTTCATCAGCTCGATGCGTTGCGATTCGAGCTCGGTCGCCGCTTCGAGCGCCGCCAGATGCTCGCGCAGCGCCGCGCGGATGAGCCGAGCGTTCCGCGTCGCGTCGCCCGTCAGACGGTTCTTGAGTTCGAGCGCCAATTCCGCGCCGAACTCGGGAAAGCGCCGGTTGAAGTCCTGCCCCGAGCGCATCTCGAAGCGGCCCATTTGCGTGCCGAACCAATGCTGGTTCAATCCCGCCGGATTCGCGACCGGCACGACTACGACACGCGCGTTCAGCTTCCCCGCTGCTTCCAGTTCGGCGAAGCGCCGCTTCAGATACCACGCGACGACCATGCCCGGCAATTCGTCGGCATGCAGCGAAGCCTGGATATAGACCTTCGGCGCCGCGTCGCCGTCTTGCGGACCGAATCGATAGCTCGTGATCGCGCGCCCTGTGCCGAGCGACGCGCCGACGAGCGGATGATGATGAACCTGCATCTTCGATGTATCTCTCGTCGAAAGCGAAAAGAAAAGGCATCGCGAACGATGCCTTTCCGGTCGAAAACGAATGCGGCGGACGGCGCTTACCGGATCGAGATATCCGTCTCGAAATACTTCGCCATGATGCGCTTGAACGTGCCGTTCTTCTTGATCTCGGCGAACGCGTTGTTCAGGCCGTTCTTCAGATCGGCGTCGCCCTTGCGCAGACCGATGGCCGTGCCCGGACCGATGATCGCCTTGTCCTCGACGATCGGGCCGACGAGCGCGAACGGCTTGCCCTGCGGCTTCTTCAGAAAGCCGATGGCGGCTTGCGCGGCGTCGGTGAAGATCGCGTCGATGCGGCCCGCGACGAGATCGGCCTCGACCTGTTCCTGATCGCCGTAAGCCACGACGGTCACGCCTTGCGGCTCCCATTTCACTTTCGCGTAACGCTCCTGCACCGTGCCTTGCTCGACGCCGACGCGCTTGCCCTTCAATGCCTGCGGCGTCGGCAGGATGCCCGAGCCGGCGCGCGCGACGAGTTGCGCGTGCGTGTCATAGAGCGGATCGGTGAAATCGATCTGCTTCAGGCGCTCTTCGGTGATGCCCATGTCGGACAACACGGCGTCGAATTTGCGGGCCTTGAGGCCGGGAATCATGCCGTCGAAATTGTTTTCGACCCACACGCACTTGACCTTCATCTGCGCGCAGAGCGCATTGCCGAGATCGATATCGAAGCCGGCGAGCTTGCCGTCGGCCTGCTTGGATTCGAACGGCGGATAGGACGGATCGACGGCGAAACGGATTTGCGTGATTTCCTTCGCTTGCGCCGAGAACGACACGGCGGCGAGTGCTGCAAGCATCGCGAACGATGCGGACTTCTTCAATGACATGCTTTTCCTTCAGGACTTTCGATGAGACCGCGAAACGTCGCGCGCGGACGCGCGCGAAAAACCGTGAATGGTAACAAAATCGCACGATTGATCGGACGACGCGCGTCAAGGCACGACCGAAAGAAACAGGAAAGCCGCAAAGATCACGAGATGCACGACGCCTTGGAGCACGGTCGAGCGGCCCGTGCCGAGCGTAATGACGGACACGAGCAGCGTGAGCGCGAGCATGACGATTTCCTTGGGCGCGAGCCCGAGCGAAATCGGCTGGCCCATGAAGATCGAGACGACGGCCACTGTGGGAATAGTCAATCCGATGCTCGCGAGCGCCGAACCGAGCGCGAGATTCAAGCTCGTCTGGAGGCGGTTCAGGCGCGCCGCGCGCAAGGCGGCGAGTCCTTCCGGCAGCAGCACGAGCGCGGCGATCACCACGCCGACCACAGCCTCGGGCGCGCCCGCCGCCGCGACGCCCGCTTCCACCGCCGGCGACAGCAGCTTCGCCAGCCCGACCACCGAAACCAGCGAAAGCATCAGAAAGATGAGCGCGACCCACGCCTCCCGGTTGCTCGGCGGCGGCGCGTGCGGCGCCTCGTCCTCGTCCTGCACGCCCGCGGCGGCCGGCGGCGTGAACGGCAGGAAATAATCGCGATGGCGGATCGTCTGCACGAACACGAACGTCACGTACAGCACGAGCGAAATCACGCCGACGAAGATCAGTTGCGACGTCGAAAGCGCGGGACCGGCGACCGTGCTCGTGAAATTCGGCAAGACCAGTGTAAGCACGGAAAGCGCGCACAGGATCGCGAGCGCGGCGCTCGCGCCTTGCAGCTGAAAATCCTGCACGTGATGCCGCAAGCCGCCGATCAGCAGACACAGCCCGACGATCCCGCAACTGCAGATCATGATCGCGGCGAACACCGTGTCGCGCGGCAGACCGGCTTTTTCCGGACCCCCGGAAAGCATCACGGAGACGATCAGCGCGACTTCGATCACCGTGACGGCGACCGCGAGCACCAGCGTGCCGAACGGCTCGCCGACGCGATGCGCGACCACTTCCGCGTGATGCACCGCCGCGAACACGGCGAACGCCAGCGCGATGGCCGCGAGCACGATCAGCGCGCCGCTGTGTATGAAAGCGGCCGCGGCCAGCACGACGAGCGCGAGAATCGGGGAAACGAGGGTCCAGTCCAGCTTGAATTTCATCGGCGCTCCGGGCGGATCGGTTGAATGGGATCGTCGGCTCTTGCGATGTAGCCACGAGGTTGCAGCAAAAACGCGCCGAATGCATCGGACCTGCGCGAGCGCCGCGCGTGCGAAGGGATTGCCGTGACAAAGGGCCGCAGACCATCGGCATCATAGCGAAAACGCAACCGCGCGCCTTCGGCACGAACGGATGTATTTATTGCGCAATTGTCAGAGAATAACGGCTCCAGTGGTTACGTTAAGCACGGAGACACATGCTCGTCGCACCGATACCCGAGAACGAATCCGCCCGCCTTGCCACCCTGCGCACGCTCGGCATCCTCGATACGCCCGCCGAAGAACGCTTCGACCGGTTGACGCGTCTCGCGCGCCGCGTCTTCGACGTACCCATCGCGCTCGTCTCGCTCATCGACGAAAACCGTCAGTGGTTCAAGTCGTGCGCGGGTCTCGGCGTGCAGGAAACCTCGCGCGACATTTCTTTCTGCGGACACGCGATCCTGCAAGACGACGTCTTCATGATTCCCGACGCCCGCGCAGACGTCCGCTTTCACGACAACCCGCTCGTCTCGGGCCATCCGGGCATCCGTTTCTACGCCGGTCAGCCGCTCATGGTGCCCAACGGCAGCAAGCTCGGCACGCTCTGTCTCATCGACACGCGCCCGCGCGAGCTGGACGGCGACGAACGCGGCCTGTTGCGCGATCTCGCGCATATCGCGGAACAGGAGATCGCGGCGATCGAGCTCGCGACCGTCGACGAGCTGACGCTCATCGCGAACCGGCGCGGCTTCGAAGCGCTCGCGCAGCATGCGCTGAACGTCTGCAAGCGCCTTGAGCGCGACGCGTCGCTGCTCTTCTTCGATCTCGACGATTTCAAGCAGATCAACGACACCTTCGGTCATGCGGAAGGGGATCGCGCGCTCGTGACCTTCGCCGCCGCGCTGCGCGAATCGCTGCGGGAGAGCGATGTCATCGGCCGTCTGGGCGGCGACGAATTCGTCGCCCTTCTGACCGACGCCCGCGAAAACGAAACGCGCCGCGCGCTCGATCGCCTGCGCGAATTGCTCGCGGCGAGCAATGCGGCATCGGCGCCGGGTTATCGGATTCGCTTCAGCGTCGGGCAGACACAGTTCGACGCCGCTCGGCATTCGTCGGTGATCGATCTGCTCGCGGCAAGCGACAGCAAGATGTACGCGCAGAAAGCCGCCCGCAAAAGCGCTCCGGCGCGCTAGCGCCAACGAGCGTTGCGATCTGTGCTTTGATCCGAAACAGATTGCGTTTATTCAAATAAACGGCGTCGCAGGCAGCGATTGTCCAGCGCGCCGCCAAACGAAATACTCATTCAACGCGCCGAAAATACGGCGGGAATAAGTTCGACGTCAAAAAACGTAATAATCGCGTCAGCCGGGCACGAAGCAAAAACCGAAAATAAGTGTTTCAGTTGAACTGACGCACTTCCATCATATAATTTATTTCAATCGGCAAAGAAAATTTACGCGGACTAAATCATGTTCCTATAACAAAAAGGTATTCTCTGATGATTATCTCGTCGAATTTCAATCATCAATTCAGGAGAAGACAATGACGACTATCTTCGCGAAACTCGCGCTGTGCGCCGCGGTTGCAGGCGCGTTATGCAGCATGGTAAGCGCATCGGCGAACGAAACGGCGACCGCGCATAAACCAGATCCCGCCGCAATGGAAGCGCTGGCCAAAATGAGCGCTTATATGCAAACCGTGAAGCAGTTCGTTCTGGATGTCGATTCGACGACAGATCAAATCATGGTGGACGGTAAAACGGCACAATTGGTCCAGTTGTCGCACACGACGAAGCTGACCGTAAATCGCCCCGATCATCTCAAGGCGGATATTTCCGGCGGTGCGCCTGGCAGCAGTCGTCACGCCTATTTCGACGGAAAGCACTTCACGCTTTACACTGAGCCGGGCAAATACTATGCGACGGTGCCGGCGCCGGCCACCATCAAGGAACTGATCAGCGATCTCGGCGACAAGTACGAAATCGAATTGCCGTTAAGCGATATTTTCACGCTGGGAGCGAATCCGGACGACATGAAAAGAGTGCTTTCCGCCGCCTATCTCGGTGACGAGACAATAAACGGCGCGACGTGCTCACATTATGCATACCACGAAAAATCGGTCGATTGGCAGCTCTGGGTTCAGAAAGGCGATAAACCGCTGCCGTGCAAGTTGAATATCGTGACATTGTCGGACAAGGAGCGGCCGCAATACACGGCAATTTATCGCTGGAACCTCAATCCTGAAATCGGAAATGGCGCATTCGCATTCTCGGCCCCTGAGAACGCGCGCGAAATCAAAATCGTGCAGGTCAAAGACAAGCAATAATCGATTAATGTAGAGATCATCATCATGAATTTGAAGAACTTCTCAAGCACGGCATGCGCGGCGCTCTTACTGGCAACAATCGCGTCGACGGCAAGCGCCTTTCAAGTCCGCGGCGGCGCTCAAACGTCCGTGAATAGCGGCGCCTGGCAGAGCGCGCATGAAACCAATGTCGCGACACGGCAAGCCAACCGCACGACGCGTGAGGGCAACCGGCAGGACACCGTTCAGCAGGTCAGTTCGAACCGAACGAACGCGGCGACAAACATCAGCAATAACCGGATGAATGCGGCGCAGAACATCAGTGACAACCACGGCTGCTGCTACAACAACGGCGGCTGGTACAACGACCATCCGGTGGCAACCGCTGCCGCCGTCACGACAACCGTGGTCGCGACGGCAGCCATAGTCGGCTCCATCGTTCATACACTGCCGCCCAGTTGCTCCGCGATCAGCGTCAACGGCGTGACGTATCAGCAATGCGGCTCGACGTGGTATCAGCCGCAATACTCGGGCACGTCCGTTCAGTACGTGGTGGTCAACGCGCCTCACTGACCGGCGGTCGAGTTCGCTTCACTCGCTGCCGCTCTCGCGGAAATACAGGCGGCGCGGCAGGCCCCACACGATCAGCATCGCGCCCAGCAGGCACGCGCATGCGATCGCATAGAGGCCGGGCGTCGCGCTGCCGGTCATCGTCTTCACTTTGCCGACCATGTACGGACTGATGATCCCGCCGAACTGCCCGACCGAATTGATGAGCGCGATGCCGCTCGCCGCTGCGATACCGGTGAGAAAGCGCGTCGGCAGAATCCAGAACAGCCCGAGCGACGTAATGATGCCCGTCGCGGCGATCGTGAGGCCGATCACGAGCATCACCGTGTTCGTCGGGAAGAAGCCGCACAGCACGTAACCGATCGTGCCCGCGAGCGCGCATGCGCCGAGGTGCCAGCGCCGTTCGCCGGTCCGGTCCGAATGCTTGCCGATCAGGATCATGCCGATGCCCGCGACCGCGTAAGGCAGCATCGAGATCAGGCCGATCATGAACGGATCGCTCGTGCCCGCGGTTTTCACGAGCTGCGGCATCCAAAAGACGAGCCCGTAGATGCCCATCGCGAGGAACAGATAGATGAGCGCCATCACGAGCGTGACGGGCTGGCTGAACGCGGCCTTCAGCGAATGCACTTCGCCGACTTTCGGATCGCGCGCGAGTTGCGCTTTCAGCGCGCGCTTTTCGCCGGCGTCGAGCCACTTTGCGTGATCGACGTCGTCATCGACGAACGCGAGCACGACAAAGCCGAGCAGCACCGACGGAATGCCTTCGAGCAGAAAGAGCCATTGCCATCCGGGCATGCCGTTCAGGCCATCGCAGAACTTCATGATCGCGCCCGACAGCGGGCTGCCGATGATCCCGCACAGCGCGATCGACGCCATGAAAAACGAGTTGATGCGCCCGCGCCGCGACGACGGAAACCACTTCGTGAAGAAGTACAGCGCGCCCGGCACGAAGCCCGCTTCGAGCGCGCCGATCAGAAAGCGCAGCACGTAGAACCACGTTTCGCTGCGCACGAACATCATGCACGCCGACGCGATGCCCCACGTAATCATGATGCGCGCGATCCAGCGCTTCGCCCCGACGCGATGCAAAACGATATTGCTTGGCACTTCGAATAAAAAGTATCCGACGAAGAATACGCTCGCCCCGAAGCCGTACATGGCGTCGGAGAAGCCGAGCTCGCTTTGCATCTGCAGCTTCGCAAAGCTGATGTTGATGCGATCGAGATACGAAAACACGAAGCACGCGACGAACAGCGGCACGAAGCGCCAGAACACTTTCTTGTAGATGCGGCTGTCGTCGAGCGTCGCCTCGCGCGGGGCGGCGAAGGTATTCATGTGGCTTGTCTCCTTGATTTTCTTGTCTTGACGCGTGTGTTCAGTAAGTCGCGCGTCCTCCGGAGAGATCGAAGACCGCGCCCGTCGTGAACGAGTTCTCCGACGAAGCGAGGAACGCGACCATCGATGCGATCTCGTTCACTTCGACGAAGCGTCCGCGCGGAATCTTCGACAGCATGTAGTCGATGTGCTCCTGCTTCATCTGCTCGAAGATTTTCGTGCGCGCGGCGGCGGGCGTCACGGCGTTCACCGCGATATCGAGGCCGGCCGTTTCCTTGCCGAGACTCTTCGTCAGCGCGATCACGCCCGCCTTCGCCGCACTGTACGCCGACGCGTTCGGATTGCCTTCCTTGCCCGCGATCGACGCGATGTTGACGATGCGTCCATAGCCGCGCGCGATCATCGCCCTGACGATCGCCTGATTCACATGGAACGCCGCGTTGAGGTCGACGTCGATCACGCGGGACCATTCTTCCGGCGCGTAATCGGCGACCGTCGCGTTCGCGCCCGCGATGCCCGCGCTGTGCACGAGCACGTCGATTTGCCCGAAGCGCTCCAGCGTGCGCGACGTCGCGTTGGCAACTGCATCGCGATCCGTCAGATCGACGAGCACGGTCTGAACGTCGCTCAGACGCGCGCGGGCATTGGCCAGCGCGGCTTCATCGCGATCCCACAACGAGACGCGCGCGCCGCCTTCGAATAGACGCTGCGCCACCGCGTAGCCGATGCCCTGCGCGCCGCCCGTCACGACAGCCGCGCGATTCGTGAAGTCGTATCGGTTCATGCGTCCACCGTGCGTTGTTGCTGAACGCCCAGACCTTCGATGCCGAGGCGCATCGTCTGTCCCGCGCGCAAATAGATGGCGTCCGGCTTCTGCCCCATGCCGACGCCCGGCGGCGTGCCCGTCGAAATGACATCGCCCGGTTGCAGGCTCATGAAGCGCGAGAGATACGCGACGATCTCGCCGACCTTGAAGATCATCGTGCTCGTGTTGCCGTTCTGATAACGCTTGCCGTCGACTTCGAGCCAGAGCGGGAGCTTGTGCGGATCGGGCACTTCGTCGGCGGTGACGAGCCACGGACCGATCGGGCCGAACGTATCGCAGCCCTTGCCCTTGTCCCAGGTGCCGCCGCGCTCGATCTGATATTCGCGCTCGGAGACATCGTTGATGACGCAGTAACCGGCGACGTGACTCATCGCATCGGCTTCGTCGATATACGCGCCGCCCTTGCCGATCACGACGCCCAGTTCCACTTCCCAATCGGTCTTCTTCGAGCCGCGTGGAATGCGCACATCGTCGTTCGGGCCGACGACCGCCGAGAGCCACTTGTTGAACACGACCGGCTCCGACGGCACCGGCAGATTCGATTCCGCCGCGTGATCGGCGTAATTGAGCCCGATGCAGATGAACTTGCCGATGCGTCCGACACACGGCCCGATGCGTTCGTTCGAAGGCACGACGGGCAGCGTCGATGGATCGAGCTTCGCGAGACGTGCGAGCGATTCGGGCAGGAGCGCATCGCCCGCGATATCGCCGACGACGCCGGACAAGTCGCGGATCGCGCCGCTGGAATCGAGAAGGCCGGGTTTTTCGCGGCCGGGAGCGCCGTATCGCAGCAGCTTCATGAGTCGGTATTTCCTTGACGAGGTGAACGGAACCCACAATGTAGAGAACGCTGCATCGCTTGAATAATGAAAGCTGCTGCCGGGGCAATAACTTTCCGTTATCTTCTCGTTGTCCCTATGCCTGCCGAAACCATGCTGCCGAATGCCGATTCCATCGCCGCGCGCTTGCGGCTCAAGCAACTGCGCCTGCTGATCGCGCTCGACGATCATGGCTCGCTGCATCGCGCCGCCGACGAAATGGCGCTTACGCAGCCCGGCGCGACCAAGGCGCTGCGCGAGATCGAAGCGACGCTCGGCGCCACGCTCTTCACGCGTTCGGCGCAAGGCATTCAGCCGAACGAACTCGGGCGCTGCGTGATCCGCTATGCGCGGCTGATTCACATGGACGTCGCGCATTTACGCGAGGAAATGGCGGGCATTCTGCAAGGCACGGGCGGACGGCTCGCCATCGGCGCGATCACCGGCGCGGTGTCGGGCGTGCTCGTCGATGCACTCGCCCGACTGCGCGAGCGGCAGCCGGCGCTGACCATCGAAGTCGTCGAAGACACGAGCGCGCGCCTGCTCGCGCTGCTGGATCAAGGCAGGCTCGACGTCGCGATCTGCCGTGCGAGCGTCGCGCGTCAGCCGGATCATTACCACTACGTCGAGTTGCGCGACGAACCGCTCGCGATCGTCGCGGGCGTCTCCCATGCGCTCGTCGATGCACCGCGCGTCGAGTTGAGCGAACTCGCTTCGAGCCGATGGATCGTCTATCCGGCCATCATGCCGATCCGCAGCCTCTACGAGCGCGAGTTCAAGGAAGCGGGGCTGCCGCTGCCCTTGCATCCGATCGAAACGGCATCGACCATCACGACCGTCCTGCTGCTGCAGCGCGATCCGACGCTCGTCGCGATGATGCCGCTCGACATGGCGACGTTTCTCGCCGGACACGGACTCGCGAAGCGGCTTGCCATCGCGGTGCGTTCGCGCACGGAGCCGTATGGCGTCGTGACCAGAAAAGGCGCGGCATTGCCGGCGCCCGCGCGGCTCATCATCGAGGAACTGACGCGCGAAAAAAACGCGGACGGGTGATGTGCCCGTCCGCGTTTTCGGCTTCGACTGCCACGCCGCTTACGACACCAGCTCGGCGTTCAACGTGATCTTCGCGTTGCCCGCAAACAGCTTCGACACCGGACAGCCCTCTTTCGCGGCCTGCGCAGCCTTGTCGAAAGCGGCTTTGTCGGCGCCGGGAATCTTCGCCTTGAGATCGAGCTGGCAGGCGGTGATCGTGAAGCCGTCGCCGTCTTTATCGAGCGTCACGGTCGACTTGGTTTCGAGGCTCTCGGCCTTCATGCCGGCCAGCTCGAGTTGCAGCGAGAGCGCCATCGTGAAGCAGCCCGCGTGCGCCGCGCCGATCAGCTCTTCCGGATTGGTGCCCGGACCTTCCTCGAAGCGCGACTTGAAGCCGTACGGCGCCTCGTTGAGCACGCCGGTCTGCGTCGAGATGAAACCCTTGCCGTCCTTGATGCCGCCGCTCCATTTTGCCGATGCTGTCTTTTGCACGAGAGTTCTCCAGAAGATGAATTGGAACCGACGATTCGCACGCGCCGTGCCCGAACGGCGCCCTTCGATAGCCCGAGCGCTTGCATCGTAGCCGATCGCTCGAGCGGGTGCAGGGAGCCTGCGCATTGGACTATCATCGCCCGTTCGCGTTTAACACAACACCACATCACATGGGTCCACCTACCGAACGCATCACCGAAGACCGCACGCCGCCCGATCACGTCGATGTCGTCGTCGTGGGCGGCGGCGTCATCGGCATCAGCACGGCGCGCGCGCTCGCCGAAAAAGGCTTGTCGGTCGCCGTGTGCGAAAAGGGCTATATCGCCGGCGAGCAATCGAGCCGCAACTGGGGATGGTGCCGCGCGACGCATCGCGACCTGCGCGAACTCGAACTGAGCCTCGAAAGCCTCAAGCTCTGGCGGCGCATCGATGCGGAACTGGGCATCGACACCGGCTTTCGCGAATGCGGCATTCTCTACGCCGCCGACGATGCCAAAGCCCTCGCCGATCACGAAGCATGGCTCGCGCGCGCCGTCGCGCTCGTCGGCCGCGACGCGCTCGATTCGCGTATCACGTCGCCCGACGAAACCGGCGCGTTGATGTCCGGCACGTCGCGACGCTTCGCGGGCGGCATCTACACACCGAGCGATGGCCGCGCGGAACCGCAACGCGCCGTGCCCGCCATGGCCGCAGCGCTGCGCGAACGCGGCGTGAAAGTGCTCACGCCCTGTGCGGTGCGCGGCATCGAAACGAGCGGCGGCGCGATACACGGCGTGGTCACGGAACACGGACGCATCCGCTGTTCGAGCGTGGTCATCGCGGGCGGCGCGTGGACGCGCTATTTCGCGGGCAGTCTCGGCGTAGATGTGCCGCAACTCATGGTGCGTTCGTCGGTCATGCGCACCGCGCCGCTCGACGGCGGACCCGACGTCAGCGCGTGCAATCAGGAAATGGGCTATCGCAAGCGTCTGGACGGCGGCTACACCATCGCGAATGCGTTTCACAGCTATCACGACATCACGCCCGACAGCTTTCGGCTCCTCGTCAAATTCCTGCCCGCGCTCAGGAGCCAGATCGGTTCGATCAAGCTCGGACTCAACGCGCGCTTCTTCGAGGAACTTCGACGCCCGCGCCGCTGGCCGCTCGACCGGCCGACCGTCTTCGAAACCGCGCGCACGCTCGATCCGGTGCCGGTCGAATCGTTCAACGAAGCGGCGGTCACGGAGTTCCGCAAGCTCTTTCCGGCGCTGAATCGATTGCGCATCCAACAAGCGTGGGCGGGCTATATCGACGTGACGCCAGATGCCGTGCCGGTCATCTCCCGCGTGGATGGCAAACCGGGGCTTTTCATCGCGACGGGTTTCTCGGGGCACGGTTTCGGCATCGGTCCGGGCGCGGGCCGACTGATGGCGGATATCGTCGCGAACGACGCACCGATCGTCGATCCCCGCGCGTTTCGCCTGTCGCGCTTCTTCGACGGCAGCAAGATCGAGCTCGACGGCGGATTCTGATGCGTCGCGCGACCGCGCGTCGGCGGCGCGCACGCGCTAACATACCGGTTTTGCGGACGTCGCCGGAAACGCGGCGTTCGCCCGGTTCAGTCAAACGGCGCAAACACGCGCCGTTCGTTTTTGAGGCTCACATGGCATCCACGTCAGTTCTTTATATCGACGTCTGGTCGGACTTCGTGTGTCCGTTCTGCTATCTCGAGACGCCCGTGCTCGACCAGTTCCGCAACGCATACGGCGATGCGGTCGAGATTCGCTGGCACGCGTTCGAATTGCGTCCGGAGCCGACGCCGCTCGTCGATCCGAACAGCGAGCAGATCGTCGAATCGTGGGAGAAATCGGTGCGTCCGCTCGCGGAAGAACGCGGCGTGACGATGCGTATGCCGCCGGTCGCGCCGCGCAGCCGCAAGGCATTCGAGACGGCGATGTTCGCGCGCGAATCCGGCCGTTACGATCTCGTGCATCGGGCGATTTTCAAGGCGTATTTCGAGGAAGGCATCGATATCGGCGATACCGACGCGCTGCTCGACATCGCGGCGACCTGCGGCGTCGATCCCGAACTGCTCGAGGAAGCGCTCGATGACGGCACCTACACCGATCTCGTGATCGAAGACGAAGAGTTCGCGAAGAAGCTCGGCGTGACGGGCGTGCCGTTCGCTGTGCTGTCGCGCGAGCCCGCGCCCGGCCAGGAACCGCCGCCGCCGATCGCGCTGCGCGGCGCCGCGCCGATTCAGCATTTCGAGGCTGCGGTCGAGCGGCTCTTTCCCGACGGCTTTCCGGGCGCCTGAAGCGCGTCGAGGCCGCTTAGCTGTGCTCGGCCATGAACGATTTCAGCGCGATCCGCTGCGACGGTTCGAGCGTTTCGAACTCGAGCCCGTACGCCGCGCTGCCATCGGCAGGTTCGGTCGCGCCGACATGGCGCACGATCGCGATGGTCTCGATCTTCACCTCGACGCCATCGGTCCTGAACTGAAATGAAAGTTGCAGACGCTCGCCCATGTGCGCGACCGGATTCGCGACGGTCAGCGACATGCCGTACGGACTGATGTCGCTCACGCGGCCCAGTTGCAGGGCGCTCTGCGGCGCCCCGACGGCCGCGAAATGCGCCGCGAGACGAGTCGGCATCCGCGCGAACTTGCGCGTGCGCAATCGGCGGATCGCGCCCGGCGCCGATAGCACCGCGTAATTGAACGGCTCGCGGCAGGTGGCATCGACGGTGCAGGCGAAGCGGAACACGCCCCGCCCCGTCAGCGCGACCAGATCGACCTGCTCGCCCAGCGTCAGAACGAGCGGATCGAATCCCGCCATCAAAGGCTGCGTCACGAAGAGCGAACGCTCGCCATTGCGGCGCGGCGTCGAAAAGCCGATCACGCGGCTCGCGTACATGGCAGAACCCGTGCCGCCCGTGCCGCGCAAGCCGACCCGCGCGCCGATCGTGAGACCGATGTCCTCCAGCGTCAGCGGCCCGTCCTTCGCGAACTCTTCCTCGGGCGCGCTCGGCGCTGCCGCCTGAATCGCACGATTCGGCTCGAAGTGCCGGAACATGAATTCGAGCGCCGCGCCGTCCGGCACGACGGCGCCGGCGTCGAACAACATCGCGCCATCTGCGGCGACGATCGGCCATTCGAGCGGCGTGCCAAGCGGAATCTCGGACGGTTCGAGACGCGCCAGCGACTGGCGCGCATCTGCGACGGTTTCTTCGGTCATCTTATCGGACGATTCTTAGGTGTTTTCCGCAATCGTCGTGCTTGCCGGGGTTGCCGTCAAGTGCTGTATGGCAAGTTTTACGTTAGCGTACTGATATTTTTACCGCGCGATGGATTTTCTACCGGGCCAGGCGTCGGCATGAGTTTATGCGCACAAAGTTTCGCTCCGACTCATGTTCAGCGAACCGTAGCGCCCGATTCGGCCGAATGAGGAACGGGTTTTTGCGGCGAATTCGTCACGCTTTCGATGGCAGCCAGCACTTGCGGCACGTCGGGAGGTGCGCCCTCTTCGCCGATCGACACCGACCGTCCGGGATCATTCACGCCGAAATGCTCTCGCGAGGTCGCGGCAAACAACATCACGGTGCGGCGCTGCAAGGCGTGCGCGAGATGCACGAGCCCGGTATCCGCGCCGACAACGAGTTCAGACGCCTGAATCCAGTGCGCGCATTCCACGACCGACAGCTTCGGCAGCACGGTCGCACCCGGCACGAGCGCGGCGATGGCTCGCGCCTCGTCCTGCTCGCGCTCCGTTCCCCACGGCAGCGCGATCGAATAACCGCGCGCGGTCAGCCAGCGGCCGACTTCGCCCCAATGCGACTGCGGCCACTTCTTCACGTCCGCCGACGTCGCATGAAACAGCATCGCGATGCGCGCGTCGCGCGGAATGTTCAGCTCGCGGGTGGGCGCGGGCAGGCGGATGTTGAAGTCGGGCGGGTCTTCCAGACGATAGCCGAGCGCATCCGCGACGCTCACGCGCATGCCGCGCCAGGCATCGGTGAGCGGACGCGGACCGAAGCGCGCGTTGTACGCGAAAGCCGCGCCGCGCTCGCCGAGATCCTGATTCAGATACCCGTAACGCCGCCGTCCGCGCGCGATGAACGCGATGATCGCGCTCTTGTAGACACCGTGAATATCGACGATCACGTCGTATTTTTCGGCGCGCAACTCACCGATCGACGCGCCGATCTCCTTCAGATCGTTCCAGCTGCGCGCCTTCTTGAACTTGCGCAAGGGCGCGCTCAGCACGCGATCGACGCCGGGATTCCAGCGGATGATATCGGCGAAGGCGGCGTCCGCGGCCCAGTCGATTTTGGCGGAAGGAAACGCGCGCCGCAGATCGGCAACGACGGGTAGCGTCTCGACGATATCGCCGAGAGACGTGACTTTGACGATCAGAATTCGCTTCATGAACGGGACGAGAATGTTCCGGTGCGAGTCGCGGCCAGCGGCAATGCTGGGCCGAACCCGGAAAACCAGCGATTCTAATGAATTTGAGACGAACGCGATGTCAGCGTTTGTAAGGACTATCCGGAAACGGACGCTGCGACGGCTTCAGAATAGACCAATTCACAGCGTCCGGTTGCCGCGACGCGCGCCCGTCGATCAGAGCGAACGCGTCGAGAACGTGTCGCACTGGGCGACATCGCCCGATGACATGCCGCGCCGCAGCCAACGCTGGCGTTGCGCGCTCGTCCCGTGCGTGAACGCCTCGGGCACGACGCGACCTTGCGATTGCTGTTGCAGACGGTCATCGCCGATCGCGGCCGCCGCGTTCAAGCCTTGCTCGAAATCGCCCGGCTCGATCAGCTTCGCGTTCTCGCGCTGCGCGACCGCGGCCCAGACGCCCGCGAAGCAATCCGCCTGCAACTCGACGCGCACCGACAGCGCGTTCGCCTGCTCGCGCGACATTTGCGAGCGCGCCTGATCGACCTTGTTCATGATGCCGAGCACGTTCTGAACGTGATGCCCGACTTCATGCGCGATCACATACGCCTGCGCGAAATCGCCACTCGCGCCGAAGCGGTCGCGCAACTCGCGATAGAACGAAAGATCGATGTACACCTTGCGGTCGTTCGGGCAATAGAACGGGCCCATGGCTGCCTGCCCGGTGCCGCACGCGGTTTGCGTGGCGCCGGAAAACATCACGAGCCGCGGCGCCGGATAGTCCTGATTGAACTGCGCGCGAAAGATGTGCTGCCACGTCTGTTCCGTGTTGCCGAGCACGCGGCGCACGAACACGGCGCCGGGATCGTTGGCCGGTTGCGCATTGGACGGTGCGGCCTGCTGTTGCGGCGCGTTGCCATGCAGAACTTGCGCGCCGTTGATGATCGTCATCGGATTGATGCCGAAGAAATACGACGCCGCGAGCGCCACGACGATCGTCCCGATGCCGATCGATCCGCCGCCCATTCGAAAACCGCCCCCGCCGCGCCGGTCCTCTACATTCTGACTTTCCTGCTGGTCATCGAGGCGCATGATGCTTCTCCTTCCTACGCGCACGTCGCGCGTGTCAAAAGCGATTATGGTAACCGCGCCTGTCGCACGTCCCGTGCCGCGACAACGTAAAAGTTCTTTCTGAACCGATCAAAACCGGCGCCTCTTGCGCGCGGCGATTCCAGTGCGGTCGATTGTCGCGAAAACGCGTGCGCGATCTTGCCGCGGTGCACTATATCTCCATCTCGAAATCATCGAGAAATCAATCCGATAGCGGTGCTAAACCCTTGAAACTGCGGCATTTGCGCGCAATGACAATTCACTGACGCAGCGCAACACCCGTCTCGAAACAGAGCTAAGCTCCGGCCCGTCGCACGTCTCGATCAGCACAGGACACAACCGCTCCCGACTGCGGGCGCGCGTGAATTTCAAGGCACAAGTCATCATGCATTCGACTCCCGAAGCACTCGATCTGGCCCGAATCCAGTTCGCGTTCACCGTCTCGTTCCACATCATCTTTCCGGCGCTTTCCATCGGGCTCGCGAGTTTCATCGCCGTGCTCGAAGGCGCGTGGCTCAAAACCGGCAAGCCGGTCTACAAGGAGCTGTGTCTCTTCTGGTCGAAAGTCTTTGCCGTCGCGTTCGGCATGGGCGTCGTGTCGGGCGTCGTCATGGCGTACGAATTCGGCACCAACTGGGGCGGCTTTTCGAGCTTCGCCGGTCCGATCACCGGGCCGCTGCTCACCTATGAAGTGATGACCGCGTTCTTCCTCGAAGCGGGCTTCCTCGGCATCATGCTGTTCGGCTGGAACAAGGTCGGCCCGAAGGCGCACTTCGGCGCAACGCTGATGGTCGCCATCGGCACGCTCATCTCCACCTTCTGGATTCTCGCCTCGAATAGCTGGATGCAGACGCCGCAGGGCTTTCGCATCGAAGGCGATCATGTCGTGCCGGTCGACTGGTGGGCGATCATCTTCAATCCGTCGTTTCCGTACCGGCTCGCGCATATGGCGATTGCGGCGTTCATCGTGGCGGCGCTCGTCGTGGCCGCGACCGGCGCGTGGCATCTGCTGAAAGGCCGGCGCGATCCGGCCATCAAGAAGATGTTTTCGATGTCGCTCTGGCTGCTGCTCGCCCTGACGCCGATTCAGGCGCTCGTCGGCGACGCGCACGGCCTCAACACGCGCGAACATCAGCCGGCGAAGATCGCGGCGATCGAAGGCATCTGGGAAACGGAGAAAGGCGGCACCGCGCTCAATCTCTTCGGCATTCCCGACATGGAAGCCGAAACGACGAAATACGCCGTGCAGATTCCGCATCTCGGCAGCCTGATCCTCACGCATAGCTGGGACGGCGAGATTCGCGGCCTGAAGGAATTCCCGAAGGAAGATCGTCCGAACTCGACGCTCGTGTTCTGGAGCTTCCGCGTGATGGCCGGACTCGGCGTGCTGATGATCGTGATGTCGTTCGCGGCGTGGTGGCTGCATCGCAGGCGCAAGCTGTTCGAGGCGCGCTGGTTCCATCGCTTTGCACTTGCGATGGGTCCAAGCGGATTCATCACGCTGCTCGCGGGCTGGGTCACGACCGAAGCCGGACGCCAGCCTTGGGTCGTGTACGGCGTGATGCGTACTGCCGATGCCGTCTCGCCGGTCACGGCGCAGCAAGTCGGCGTGTCGCTGCTCGCGTTCGTGATCGTCTACACGATCGTCTTCGGCACGGGCATCTACTACTTGCTGAAGCTGCTGCGTCACGGCCCCGCGTTGCCGGGCGCGTCGACGCAGCCGTCGGACGGCAGCGCGCGGCGTCCGCTCAGCCTTCCGAATCAGTCCATCGAAGGAGCTTAAGAACATGGACCTCACACTCGCCTGGGCCGCGATCATCGCGTTCGGCCTGTTCCTTTACGTCGTGCTCGACGGCTTCGACCTCGGCATCGGCATTCTCTTCCCGTTCTTTCCGGATCAGCACGATCGCGACGTGATGATGAACACCGTCGCGCCCGTCTGGGACGGCAACGAAACGTGGCTCGTGCTCGGCGGCGCGGGATTGTTCGCCGCGTTCCCGATGGTTTATTCGACCGTGCTGTCCGCGCTGTATCTGCCGCTCGTGCTGATGCTCGTGTGCCTGATTTTCCGCGGCGTGTCGTTCGAAATCCGCGCGAAGGCGCAGCGCACGAAGCATATGTGGGATCTGGCGTTCATCGGTGGATCGGCGGGCGCGACGTTCTTTCAGGGCGTGGCGCTCGGCGCGTTTCTCGACGGCATTCCGGTCGCCGACGGCCGTTTTTCCGGCGATGCCTTCGGCTGGTTCACGCCCTTCTCGATCTTCACGGGCGGCGCGCTGGTCGTCACTTATGCGCTGCTCGGCGCGTGCTGGCTGATCGCGAAAACGGAAGGCGATCTGCAGCGGCGGATGTATCGCGTCGTGTGGCCGCTGACCGTTCTGCAACTCGCGACGATCGCGGTCGTCAGCATCTGGACGCCGTTGCAAGACGCGGGCATCGCGTCGCGCTGGTTCGATTCGCCGTGGTTCTATCGCATGTTGCCGGTGCCCGTGCTGGTCGCGGTTTGCGCGTGGGCGATGCGCCGCTCGATCGCATCGCGTCACGAGAAGCGGCCGTTTGCCGTCGCGCTCGGCTTCGTGTTTCTCGGCTACTCGGGTCTGGTGCTGAGCGTGTCGCCGCACGAGATTTTCCCCGGCGTTTCGATCTGGGATGCGGCCGCGCCCCGTTCGAGCCAGCTCTTCACGATCGTCGGCGCGGCGGTGATTCTGCCTGTGATCGTCGCTTACACGACGCTAGGCTATTGGATCTTCAGAGGAAAGGTGCGTCATGGCGAACATCACTACCATTGAGCGCGCGCGCAAGGTGTTCTGGTTCGTCGCGTTGTGGATGGCGGGCGTCGGCGGCGCGATGCTGCTCGCGCTGCCGTTCAAGTTGCTGATCAAGGCGGGCGCGGCGATTCATTGAGGCGCCGCGCGCGTTCAGAACACCGCCGCCGCAATCACCCCGCCAACGATCCCGAACACCACGACCGACGCGGCCACGAACGCGAGCACGCGCGGCGGAAACGACCGCGCGAGCATCGCGAGCGACGGCACGCTGACGGGCGGCAAGGTCATCAAGAGCGCGCCGGCCGGTCCCGTCGCCATGCCGAGCGAAAGCATCGCCTGAATGATGGGCACTTCGCCGGCGGTCGGAATCACGAAGAGCGTGCCCGCGACGGCAAACGCCGCGATCCACCACATGCCGTTGCCGATATCCGGACCGATGTGCGGAAAGAGCCAGGCGCGCGCCGCGCCAAGCAGCAGCACGAGCACGATGTATTCGGGCACGAGCCGCAACGTCATGCGTCCGAGAATTTTGATCCAGCGCGAAAACGCCGTGCCCGGCTCGTCCTCTTCGATCAGCTTGGCAAGCGCCTGACGCGACGACGCCGCCTGCGCCGGCGTCACCATCCGGTTGATCGCGTAGCCGAGGCCGAACACCATCAATACGCCGAGCACGAGCCGCAAACCGGTCCACTGCCAGCCGAGCACGAAGCCCATGAAAACCAGCGCCGCCGGATTGAGCACGGTATTGCCGAGCCAGAACGCGACGGCCGCGCCCGGCGCCGCTTCGCGCGCACGCAGCCCCGCGACGACGGGCGCGGCGCAACACGTGCACATCATGCCGGGCAAGGACATCAACCCGCCGTTCACGACGCTGCCGAAGTTGTGCTCGCCCAGCGCCCGCGCGACCCAGCGCGGCGGAATCAGCGCCTGCACCGCGGAGCCGAGCAGAAGGCCGAGCACCATCGCCTGCCAGATGGCTTTGCCGTAGGCGATCGCGTAGTCGAGCGCGGCTTGCCACGACGGCTCCGGCGCGCTCGCCGACGTGCCCATCAGAATGGATTTGCCGATCGAATGCTGGCTCGCCGCGACGAACGCGCGGTTGTAGTACGGAAACCATTTCACGTAGAACAGGCCCACGACGGCGATCAGCAGGAATACCAGCCAGCCGCGTGCGACGCGAGGTTGTGAAAACGTGGTCATATCTTTTTCTTTCGAGTGATGAGGTTGAATCAGAGCGCGGGCGTCGTCTCGGCGAGCCGGGCGAGCAAGGCTTTCGCCTGATCGACGCTGTCCGCGTCGTTCGGACGGAACAGCACGTGCGCCGCATGCGGCAGCTTCGTATAGAGCGCCTGGCTGCTGCGTCCATACGCCGGATCGTAATGACGGTCGATCAGTTCGGCGAAAAGCTCCGCGCGTGCGTTGTCATCGATCAGCCGATGCCAGTGCGCGACGCGCTCCCGGCTATGCAGCGCGACGAGCTTCGACAATTGCGCCTTGAAAAACGCGGGATCGTCGAAAAGATGCGCGTAATCCTGCAGCAAGAACGCGATGCGGTCCTCGCGCCGCGCCTCGACTTCCACGCACGATGCCGCGTGCAGATTGTCGAGGATGGCGTCGGGCATCGTGATCGATCCGATGCGCCGCCCTTCCGCTTCGACAAAAACCGGTTTCGCCGGATCGAAGCCCGAAAGCGTCTTCAGGAGCGCCGAATCGAACGCTTTTTGCGTCGGCTGCGGGCGTCCCGGCAGCGCGCCGAGCAAGGAACCGCGATGCGCGGCGAGTCCTTCGAGATCGAGCGTCTGCGCGCCCGCCGCGTCGAGCGCCTTCAGCAGCCGCGTCTTGCCGCTGCCCGTATGGCCGATCAGCGCGACATAGCGAAAACGTCCGGGCAGCGTGCCGAGCCGCTCGATCACGTCGCGCCGATAGCTCTTGTAGCCGCCGTCGAGTTGCCGGGCCTGCCAGCCGATCATGTTGAGCCACGTCGTCATCGAGCCGGAGCGCTTGCCGCCGCGCCAGCAATAGACGAGCGGACGCCAGTTGCGCGGCTTGTCGGCGAAGATCGTGTCGAGATGCATCGCGATATTGCGCGCGACCATCGCCGCGCCGACGCGCGTCGCCTCGAACGGCGAGACCTGCTTGTACATCGTCCCGACGATCACGCGCTCTTCGTTGCTGAGCACGGGCGCGTTGATCGCGCCGGGAATGTGATCCTCGGCGAATTCGAGCGGTGTGCGGACGTCGACGATTTCATCGAACTCGCTCAGGCGATCGATGGGAACGAGCAGGTTTTTCACGGGCTTGCGGGCGGGTTTTGGCTGAATCGAGCGAAAAATTATCGCATGCGGGCGGATTTCGGCCCGGACGCGCTTTTTTTGACCGACGCGCGATGCCCGCGAAAGCGGCTAAAGTGCATGAATCGATGCTTCCGAGAGGAAAGCGATGAGCTTTCACGAGACGATTGGCGCGCGCCGCTACCGCTTCGACGATCTGAAGACGCTGCTCGCGCGCGCCAGCCCGCGGCGCTCCGGCGACGAACTCGCGGGCATCGCGGCCGCCACCGAGGAAGAACGCGTGGCCGCGAAAATCGCGCTCGCGCAGTTGCCGCTCGCCGCGTTTCTCGACGAGCCGCTCATTCCCTACGAGGACGACGAAGTCACGCGCCTCATCGTCGATACGCATTCGCGCGAAGCGTTCGCGCCGATCGCGCACCTGACGGTCGGCGAATTCCGCGAGTGGCTGCTCGCCGATACCACCGACACCGCCGCGCTCGAACGCATCACGATGGGCGTGACGCCGGAGATGGCCGCCGCCGTTTCCAAGCTGATGCGCAATCAGGATCTGATCCTCGCTGCCAGAAAACGCCCGGTCGTCACGCGCTTTCGCACGACGATCGGCCTGCCGGGGCATCTCTCGGTGCGCCTGCAGCCGAATCATCCGACCGACGATCCGAAGGGCATCGCCGCATCGATGCTCGACGGCCTGTTGTACGGCTGCGGCGATGCCGTCATCGGCGTGAATCCCGCATCGGATTCGCCCGCCGCCATCGGCAAGCTGCTCGCGATGATGGACGATTTCCGCCAGCGCTACGACGTGCCGATGCAGTCGTGCATCCTCACGCACGTCACCAACACGCTCGCCGCCATCGAGCAAGGCGCGCCCGTCGATCTCGTGTTCCAGTCCGTCGCGGGCACGGAGCGCGCGAACGCGAGCTTCGGCGTGTCGCTCGCGTTGCTGGAGGAAGCGCGCGACGCGGCGCTCTCGCTCAAACGCGGGACCGTCGGCGATAACGTCATGTACTTCGAGACGGGGCAAGGCAGCGCGCTGTCGGCGAACGCGCATCACGGCGTCGATCAGCAGACCTGCGAAGCGCGCGCGTACGCGGTCGCGCGCCGCTTCCAACCGCTTCTGACGAACACGGTGGTCGGCTTCATCGGCCCGGAATATCTCTATGACGGACGGCAGATCATCCGCGCGGGACTCGAAGACCACTTCTGCGGCAAGCTGCTCGGCGTACCGATGGGCTGCGACATCTGCTACACGAATCACGCCGAAGCCGATCAGGACGACATGGACACGCTCCTCACGCTGCTCGGCGTGGCGAACGTCAACTTCATCATGGGCGTGCCGGGCGCGGACGACGTGATGCTCAACTATCAAAGCACGTCGTTCCATGACGCGCTCTATATCCGCCGCGCGCTGAACCTGAAACGCGCGCCGGAATTCGAAGCGTGGCTCGCGAAGATGCGCGTCACCGATGGCCGCGGCAATCTGCTCGCCGCGCCCACGCAACCTTTGCTCGACTGGATCGACTCATGACGAACGCCGATGCCTGGGACGCGCTGCGGCGCTTCACCAACGCGCGCATCGCGCTCGGCCGCGCGGGCAGCAGCCTGCCGACCGCGCCCTTGCTCGCATTCGAACTCGCGCATGCGCAGGCGCGCGACGCGGTGCATCAGCCGCTCGATACCGTCGCGTTGCGCGAAGCCGTTCGCGCCGCCGGCTTCGATACGCTCGATGCGCAAAGCGCCGCGCCGGATCGCGATCGCTATCTGCGTCGGCCGGATCTGGGCCGCGTGCTGAACGATGAAAGCGCGCAACGGCTTGCAGCGCACGCATCCGAAAGCGATATCGTTTTCGTCGCCGCCGATGGCTTGTCGGCCTTCGCCGCGCAACGTCACGTCGCGCCCTTGCTCGCGACATTGCGTGCGCGGCTCGACGGCTGGAACGTCGGTCCCGTCGTGATCGCGACGCAGGCGCGCGTCGCCCTCGGCGATCGCATCGGTGAGCTTTTGCGGGCGCAGATCGTCGTCGTAATGATCGGCGAACGGCCGGGGCTCAGTTCGCCCGACAGCCTCAGTCTTTACGTGACCTACGCGCCGCGCGCCGGACGCAACGACGCCGAGCGCAACTGCATATCGAATGTGCGGCCCGAAGGACTCGACTACGAAATCGCCGCATTCAAGCTGATGTGGCTGCTGAACGAAGCGCGCCGCCTGAAGCTCACCGGCGTCGGGCTGAAGGATCACAGCGGCGCGTTGCCCGCGTCCGACGCGAAACTGCCAGCCGATTAAACGCGCAACTTCCGATACAGCGTCGTGCGCGATATGCCGAGCGCGCGCGCCGTCGCGGATACATTGCCGCCGTGCGCCTTGAGCGCGGCGCTCACCGCGCTCGCTTCGATGTCGACAAGACGCGCGACGTTCGCGGGCGGCGTTGCGTTATCGAATTTGGGCTGTTCGCCGAGTTCATCGACGAAATCGTGCGGAAGATGTTCGATGCGGATATGCGTGTCGTGATCGTCGAGCATCGCGGACGCCGTGCGCAGGACATTGCTCAACTGCCGTATGTTGCCCGGCCACGGATGACGCGCGAAGAGCGCGAGCACGTCGTCGTCGACGTACACGACGCGCCCGGCGAAACGCTCGTGCCGCAGAATCTTGTCGACGACCGCGCGCAGGTCGGAGCGCGCGGCAAGCGGCGGCAGCGTCACCGAAAGACCGTTGATCCGGTAATACAAATCTTCGCGGAATTCGCCCTGCGCGACGCGCTCGCGCAGCTTGCGATTGCTCGCGCAGACGAGCATGAAATCGACCGGCACCGCGCGCGCGGCGCCGAGCGGCTCGACGACGCGTTCCTGCAGCACGCGCAGCAGACGGCTTTGCATCGCGAGCGGCATGTCGCCGATTTCATCGAGAAAGAGCGTGCCGCCGTTCGCCTGCACGATCTTGCCGATCGCGCCGCGCTTCGCCGCGCCCGTGAACGCGCCCTGCGCATAGCCGAAAAGCTCCGATTCGATCAGCGTCTCCGGCAGCGATGCGCAGTTCACCGCAACGAACGGCCCCGCGCGGCGCGGCGAATCGTCGTGGATCGCGCGCGCGAGCATTTCCTTGCCCGCGCCCGTTTCACCGCCGATCAGAATCGGTATGTTCTTGCCAATGACCTTGCGCACGCGCGCGACGATGTCGTTCATCTGCGCATCGCCGGTACAGAGATCGGCGAGGCTCGAACCGGCGCGCTCGCGTGTGGGGATCGTGCTCGTCGTGCTCGGGACGCTCGACATGTTCCGCGCGTGAAAATCGACGCTCGCGAACACCGCGACGCCGCTAGGCAGTTCGAGCCGGCAAGGCGCATCGCCCGCGCGCGCGATGAGTTCATCGACGCGCTCGCCGAACAGCGCATCGAGCGTCTGCGAACGCAAAGCGCCGAGTTCGAGACCGAGCTGAAACTGCGCGCTGCGGTTCGCGCAGAGCAGGCGCCCGTCGAGATCGAATACGGCGATGCCTTACATCAACGTGCCGATGAACTCGGGCCGGCTATGGAAACGGATGCGCAGGCCGTCGCTGAAGCCGCTCGCGATCAGTCGGTTCTCGATCATCTGCGCGGACATTTTCACGAGCGCCATCGTGTGCTGGTGATAGCCGCGTCGGTCGCCGGTGACATCGAGCACGCCGGAGAGATTGCCGTGCGGATCGAGGATCGGCACGCTGGAACACGTCAGAAAGTGATTGGCGCGCAGGTAGTGCTGGTCGCCGTGCACGGTGACGGCCGTGCGCTCGGCGATCGTCGTGCCGATCGCGTTCGTGCCCTGATGCTCCTCGCTCCAGAGCGCGCCCGCGCGCAGCGCGACTTTTTCGGCGCGCGCGAGGAAGTCGTCGTCGCCGAGTGAATGCAGGATCAATCCGCTCGCGTCGGTGAGCGCGATCATGCTGTGCGTATTGGCGATCTGCGCGTACAGCGTTTCCATCACCGGCAGCGCGTGAGCGAAGAGCGCACGGCTTTCATCGAGCTTGACGGCGAGCTCCGTGCCCGACAGCACGGCGTAATCCGGGCGCATCGTCTCGCACAGCCCGAACGTGGCCGAGCGCTCGTGCGAATGACGAATGACGTCGCGTTGCGCCGACTGCAAGGCCGCGCCGATGGCATGCTGCATCGCCTCCTCCTTTTCGATTCACGGTCGCGTGAACGTCTTCTCGGGGCAATGTAACACCGTCGCCGCACGCGGGTCGATGCGAGGAACCACGCGGTACGGCGCCCGGCGCTTTCCCGCGCTACAGCACGAGCGAGCCCGCCGAAATCGCGACGACGAGGAATATGACGAACAGAATCAGGAAGATGAAGAAGCAGATCTTCGCGATGCCCGCCGCACCCGACGATACGCGCGTAAAGCCGAAGAATCCGGCGACGACAGAAATGATCGCGAAAAGAATGGCGAGCTTGAGCATGGCAGATCCGATGTTTGTGTTGTGTTCGGTGACTGTTTGCAAGACCTGTGCCTCGGTTCTTCGCGGGCGGTGCTTATCGGAGTCGGCGGCAAAATCAGACCGTTAGTTGCAATGAAAGCGCGATAAAAAAGCGGGCAGTTCGACTGCCCGCTTCGAAGAGATCACCGTATGCCGCGCGCCCGATTGTCGGCTGCGGCGACCGTCGCGGGTGCGGCGGCGGCCGTCGCCGGGACAGGCTGACGGGTGCCGAGCCAGTTCGAGATCCGCTGATGCACATGCGGCACGGCAAGTAGCGCGCCGATCGCGATGGCGTCGGCGGCGAGTCCGGCAGGCACGTTGATGAGGCCATCGGTCAACGTGAACAGGATCGAATCGACGACGAGCGAAATCACCGTTCCCGCCACGAATGACACCATGCCCGCGCGTCCCAATGCGCCGACCCACGGCAGGCGCGTCGCCACCGCCTTGACGACGCCGTAGCGCGCCAGATTCGCCGCGATCCACGCGATGGCGAGGAAATTCACGACGCGCGGACCAGCAAGGTCGCGCTTGAAGGCGCTGTCCAGCACCGGCGGCAGCACGAGCAGCTTGTAGTACGCCATGCCGGCGATCAGCGCCACGGCGCCCGCGCTCACGATCCAGCCGAAGCGGTTCGCGCTCACGCGTTGATAGATCGGCTGGCAGCGCGCCAGCACGCCGAGCACGAACATCAACTGCCAGGCGGCGGGATTGAAGTCCCACAGATTGTCGTCGACGGACGGCATGAATTCGCCGATCTGCGCCGCGAACGCCCACACCGCGAGGCTTAGACCGAGCAGCAGCCAAGGCTTGCTGCGCGCGAGCGGCAGCATGAGCGGCACGGCGAGTGCGAAGAGCGCGTACATCGGCAGGACGGCCGAGAGATAAGGCTGGCGCTCGAATGTGAGAATTTCCGCGATCGAGGAAACCGGCTGCGACATCAGCGTGTCCAGATCATGCAGCGCGAGATTCGGCGCGTGGCCAAAAAAGGGCCGCAGCAGGAACGATGCGACGAGCATCAGCGCCGCCGTGACGAGAAACGCCCGATAAAGCTCGAACGCGCGTTTCACGAAGCGCCTGCGCGCCGCGCTTTCCGAGCGGCGCTCCGCGAGCGACGCGTAGGCCGTCGCCGTGGCGAAGCCGCCGAGGAACACGAAGACTTCGGCGGCGTCATTGAGCGCGAAGGCATGCAGCGTGAAACGCGACACCATGCTGCCGCCGATATGATCGACGACGATGATCAGCAGTACCAGTCCCCGGAAGAAGTCCAGCTCGACGAGACGTTTTGATTTTTGCTGCATGCGGCTTGCTCAGTGTCCTTGCGGCGACAGTTAAACACGGCCGCGAACACGCGGCGCGAAAGCATTGGAGTTTACCCGTATTTGCGGCAGTGCATCACGCGAACAGATGCAAATAAGCGTTTCAAATCCGATATTTGTCGGTTTGAACAACATCTCGCGTCGGGGATTGTCACCGGCTGGTTTCGATCAGGCGCAAGCTTTCAAGTTCATTTCATTTTTCCCGCCGAACAGGCTAATATCTCGCCCTCATCTCGAACGCTCCCGAACCATGGACTATCTCGTTGCCCTTCTCGCCGATCCCGCCGCCTGGGCCGCACTCGCGACGCTCGTCGTCATGGAAGTCGTGCTCGGCATCGACAACCTGATCTTCATTTCGATCCTGACCAACAAGCTGCCCGCGGCGCACCGCGAACGCACGCAGCGCATCGGCATCGCGCTCGCGCTCGTGATGCGGCTCGGCCTGCTCGGCACGGTCGCGCTGATCGTCCGCCTCACCACGCCGATCTTCGAAGCGTTCGGGCACGGCTTTTCCTGGCGCGACCTGATTCTCATCGCGGGCGGCGTGTTTCTCGTCTGGAAGGCGACGACGGAAATCCGCCATCACGTCACGCACGACGCCGACGAACACGCCGGCCCCGCGTCGGGCAAGAGCCTGACGCCGCTGTCGGCGATCGGCCAGATCCTGCTGCTCGATCTCGTGTTTTCCATCGACAGCATCGTGACGGCGGTCGGCATGACCGAGCACATTCCGATCATGTTCGTCGCGGTGATCGCCGCCGTCACCGTGATGCTGTTCGCGGCCGGTCCGCTGTCGCGCTTCATCGAGCGCAATCCGACGATCGTCATGCTCGCGCTCGGCTTCCTGCTCGTGATCGGGATGACGCTGATCGCCGAAGGCTTCGGAACACACGTGCCGAAGGGCTACATCTATGCGGCGATGGCGTTCTCGGCGCTGGTCGAGGGCCTGAACATGCTCGCGCGGCGCGCCAAGGGACGCGTTCGCGAGTAGCGCGCGCGGGCGGACGTTCGCTAAAGTTTCGGCGCCATCCGGCCGATATCGGACGGATGAGCACCCAACCCGCTTCCATCGAACGCGCGCCCGGTCGGCGCTGGCTCAACGGCTCGCGCGTGAGCGCTTATTGCGCGACGATCCTCGTCGTGCTCCAGTGTTACGGGCTCGTTCTCGCCGTGCGCAGTGCCGTCGCGGAGAAAGGTCATCCGGCCGGCTGGGACTTTCTGACGTTCTGGTCGGCTGCGCGCCTCGCGCTCGCGGGGCATCCGCTCGACGCCTATTCGGCGGACGCGATCAAGCACGTCGCGCAGCAACTGGGGCCGCACATCATCCTGCCGGGGCCGTGGTTCTATCCGCCGAACTTTCTGCTGCTGGTGCAGCCGTTCGGCTTGCTGTCGGCGCCGCTTGCCTACGCGCTGTTCGCTTCGATTTCGTCGGTCGTCTTCGTGCTGCTGGCCCGCCGCGCGCTGCCGATCCCCGACATGATCATGTGGATCGTCGCGTTTCCCGGCATCTGGCTCAACGCGGCCCAGGGACAGAATGCCGCGCTCACCGCGAGTCTCGCGCTCGCCGCATTTCTCTCGATGCCAAAACGGCCGATGCTCGCGGGCGTCTTCATCGGCCTGCTTTCGATCAAGCCGCATCTGGCCATCCTGTTTCCGCTCGCGCTGGCGTGCGCGGGCATGTGGACGACCTTCATCGCCGCCGCGCTAACGACGATCCTGTTCACCACGGTTTCGGTCGCCGTCTTCGGCCTCGACATCCTGCCGGTCTTTCTCCACGGACTGCACGATGCCAACGGTTTCACCGCGAGCGGCAGTCTTCCTTGGTTTCAGATGGCGAGCCTCTTCGCGAGCCTGCGCATGGCGCACGTCGCGACCGGTCCCGCCTATGTCGCGCAGGCGTGTCAGGCGATCGTGGCGATCTGCGCCGTCGCGTGGGTATGGCGCAATGCGAAAGGACTGGAAGTTCGCGCGACGGCGCTCGTCGCCGCGACGTTCATGATCAGCCCCTACATCTATAACTACGACGGCGTGTGGCTCGGCATCCCGCTGGCACTCATCGCCGCGCGCGCGCTGCGCGACGGATGGCTGCGCGGCGAGCCCGCGATCCTGTTTTTCGCGTGGATCTATCCGCAGTTGGGAAATCAGTTGGCCAAGGACTGCGGCGTAGGTGTAGGACCGCTGGTTTTCGCGTTGCTGATTTTCGTGGCGGTGCGGCGCGCGCGTCTCGAAGCCGCGGGCGCCGATCCGTCGCGTTAGAGCGCGTCAGAAAGGCAGTTCGCGCTGCGGATTGTCGGGCGCGGGCTGGTTCGACGCCGCCGGCAGCGGTTGCGCGCGCAGCCAGCGTTCGATGGCATCGATGACATGTTGGCGCTCGGCGTCGTCGAGCGCTTTTCCCGCCGCGATGCCGTGCCATTTCGCGAGACACGAGCGGCAGCACGTCGCCGTCGCGTGCTGCGCGATGAACACAGGATGCCCGCGAAACGGTGTCTGCTTGCCGTCGTTCAGCGGCGCTTGCGGCGCAAGCCGCTTGCCGATCAGCTCATGCGCCTGCGCCACGACCGTGTCGACGCCCTTCTCCCTTAAAACTTTCCCCTCACGCACGCCGAGCGCGAAACGGCGCCGGAATGCCGATTTCGCGAGCGCATCGAAGACGGCGTCGAGGTCGCGCATCGCGTCATCGATCCTTCGCGTAGAGCGTGGACTCCGCGAAGCCGTCGGCGGCCAGCACGCGTCCGACGAGAATCATCGCCGTGCGTTCCATGCCCGCCTCGCGCACTTTCGGCGCGATGTTCGCGAGCGTCCCTTCGACGCGCGTCTCGTCCGGCCAGCTCGCGCGAAACACGACCGCGACGGGACACTCCGCGCCGTAATGCGGCACGAGCTCCGCGACGATGCGCTCGATATGCCGCACGCCCAAATGAATCGCGAGCGTCGCGCGATGACGCGCGAGATCGGCGAGGCTCTCGCCTTCGGGCATCGACGTCTTCGTCGCGTAGCGCGTGAAGATCACGGTCTGCGAGATGCCGGGCAGCGTCAGTTCGCGCTTCAGCGCCGCCGCCGATGCCGCCGTCGCCGTGACACCCGGCACCACTTCGTAGGGAATCGCGAGCGCGTCGAGCCGGCGAATCTGCTCGCCGATCGCGCCGTACAGCGACGGATCGCCCGAATGCACGCGCGCCACGTCGTGCCCGTTCGCGTGCGCTTCCTGCAGGAGCGCGACGATCGCGTCGAGATCGAGCTCGGCCGTGTCGATGCATTTCAGCGCGCGATGTCCGTCGAGGACTTGCGTCGGCACGAGCGAGCCGGCGTAGAGAATCACGGGACATGCGCGGATCAGCCGCTGCCCCTTTACTGTGATGAGTTCGGGATCGCCCGGTCCGGCGCCGATGAAATAAACGGTCATGGTCTGGTGAGCCAGTGTTGAAGCGCGTCGCGGGCGCTGGCGGCGTCGTCGAAAATGCGGTCGGCGTCGGGAAGCGCGGGCCGCGTGAGCATGACGACGGCGATACCGCGTTCCCGCGCGACCGCGAGCTTCGCCTCGGTCGCCCGCCCGCCGCTGTTCTTGCTGACGACGACATCGATACGCGCCGCGTCGAACAAGGCGCGCTCGCCGGCGAGATCGAACGGACCGCGCGCATCGACAATGCTCGCGCGCGCGTTGCCCGGATGCGCGTCGAGACAGCGAATCGTCCAGTGCTGCGACGCGGGAATGTCGTGCAGATGCGCGAGCGCCTCGCGCCCGAGCGTGAAAAGCGGCCGATGAAACGGCGCGATGCATTCGACGATCTCGCGCCAGTCCGACGCCTCGCGCCAGTCGTCGCCCGCCTGCGGCTGCCATACGGGACGGCGCACCGCCCAGAGCGGCACGTCGGCGAGCGCGCAGGCATCGAACGCGTGGCGGCTCATCTGCGCGGCATAGGGATGCGTCGCATCGACGACGAGCGTGATGTGCTCGTCGCGCAGATATCGCACGAGCCCGTCGATGCCGCCGAAACCGCCGACGCGCACCGTGCACGCCAGATCGCCCGGCACGCGCCCGAGGCCCGCGAGACTGTAGACGTGCGTCGCAGGAAGCGCACGCGCGATCGCGAGCGCATCGCCGGTGCCGCCGAGCAGCAGCACGCGCGTCATGCCGCGCTCCCGACGATATTGCCCCGCCGGTCGATCGCGAAGGTCTCGACTTCGATGCCTGGCGGCAGCACGTCGAGCGCGACATCGCGCGCGCGTCGGCAGACGATATCGCCGAGCGCGATGCCTTCCGCGCG
Source organism: Caballeronia sp. NCF2 (assembly GCF_023631205.1). Lineage (NCBI taxonomy): Bacteria > Pseudomonadati > Pseudomonadota > Betaproteobacteria > Burkholderiales > Burkholderiaceae > Caballeronia > Caballeronia sp. NCF2. The sequence continues at coordinate 122,882 of NZ_JALQDN010000054.1, forward strand.
TGCGAGCTTGAGCGCTTCCTGACTCGTGTTGGCCGCGCGCATCGACGCCAGCAGTTCGGCGTTCGCGCCCGCATCGGCGGCCCAGACGGCGAGCAGCGGCAAGTCGATGCTCGAACTGCGGCTGTGCAGATCCATATGCCCCGCCGCGAGCTTGGACAGCTTGCCGAAGCCGCCGCACAGGCTCAGCTTGTCGACGCTCGCGCGGCGCAAATGCTTGAGCACCGCGCCCACGAAATCGCCCATTTCGATCAATGCGATGTCGGGCAGGCCGTAGCGCGCGCGCATCGCGTCCTCGCTCTGGTTGCCGGTGCACGCGGCGATATGCCGATACCCGTTCGCCCGCGCCACATCGATGCCCTGATGAATCGACGCGATGTACGCCGAGCACGAAAACGGTCTGACGATGCCGGTCGTGCCGAGTATCGACAATCCGCCGACGATGCCGAGGCGCGGATTCATCGTCTTCTGCGCGAGCGCTTCGCCGTTCTCCACGCCGATGGTCACGTCGAAACCGCCGCGATAGCCGACGCTTTTTGCGAGCGCGTCGAGATGCTCGGTCATCATCTTGCGCGGCATCGGATTGATCGCCGGTTCGCCGACGGCGAGCGCGAGGCCCGCGCGCGTCACCGTGCCGACGCCCGCGCCCGCATGAAAGCGCACGCCCGGTTCCTCCGACAGTCGCACGCGCGCGAACACGAGCGCACCGTGCGTGACGTCGGGATCGTCGCCCGCATCCTTGATGACGCCGGCTTCGGCGGCGGCGCTTTCATCGGGTAAACGGCGGCAGAACGAAAGCATCATCGTCACGCGCTGGCCCTTCGGCAGGACGATCTCCGCGCGCTCGCTCGTCTCACCGAGCAGCAAGAGGCGCGCGGCCGCGAGACTCGTCGCGGTCGCGCAGCTTCCTGTCGTGTAGCCGCTGCGCAGCGGCGCGGCTTTCTCCGGCGTCTCTTCACGCATGACGCATCACGGTTTGCTCGCGTGCAGGACGGTGATCGGCAGCGCCTGACGCCACGTGTCGAAGCTGCCGAGCGGTTCCGCCTGCGCGACGCCGATGCGCGTCAGCTCGCCGCCGTGGCGCGCGCGCCATTCGACGAGCGCCGCCTCGCTTTGCAGCGTCACCGCATTGGCGACGAGCCGCCCCCCCTGACGCAGACGCGCCCAGCACGCATCGAGCAGGCCCGGCACCGTCAATCCACCGCCGATGAACACCGCGTCCGGCGCGGGAAGGCCGTCGAGCGCGGCGGGCGCTTCGCCTCTGACGAGTTGCAGCGCGGGCACGCCGAGCGCATCGCGGTTGTATTCGATGAGACGCTGACGGCTCTCGTTCGCTTCGATCGCGATCGCCCGACACGCGCCATGCGCGCGCATCCATTCGATGCCGATCGAGCCGCAGCCCGCGCCGACGTCCCACAGCAGTTCGCCGGGCTGCGGCGCGAGGCGCGCGAGCGTCACGGCGCGCACGTCGCGCTTCGTCAACTGGCCGTCGTGGCGGTAGGCGTCGTCGGCGAGACCGGGCGTGAGCGGCGGCCCGGCGTGGCCGGCGTGCGTCCGGCACTCGATCGCGATGAGATTGAGCGCGGCAACGACGGGCTCGCGCCAGTCGTCGGCACGCTCGTCGATGCGGCGTTCGTCGCTGCCGCCGAGATGCTCGAAGACGGTCATGCGGCTCGCGCCGAAACCATGCGCGGTCAGAAGCGTGGCGACGGCGGCGGGCGTCGTGCCGTCCGCGCTCAGCACGATGAGGCGCACGCCGCGATGCAGATTCGCGAGCAGCGACGCCGCCGGCCGCCCGACGAGCGATACGCAGACGGCGTCTTGGAGCGCCCAGCACAGGCGCGCCGCCGCGAGCGACAGCGACGACGGCGCGGGAATGACGCGCATTTCGCCGTTGGCGACTTCGCGCGCGAGCGTCGCGCCGACGCCGAAGCACATCGGATCGCCGCTCGCGAGCACGCAGATGCGCGTTTTGCCGTCGCCGCGGTCGGCGAGCACGGCATCGAGCGAAAAGGGTTTCGGCCACGGCATGCGGCGCGCGGCGATGCGATCCGGCAGCAACGCGAGATGACGTTCGCCGCCGTGGATCGACTGGGCGTCGAGAAGCGCGCGACGCGCGGCGCGGGAAAGTCCGTGCCAGCCGTCTTCGCCGATGCCCACCACGGTCAGCCAGTTCGACATGCGCGGTCTCCTTGCTGCGATTCCGATCGCGTTCCCGGATACATGCCGGAAGCGCTCGGAGGGTCGATAAAAGCGGGCATAATACAGGTCCGTCGGCGCCCGGGGTCGTGAGACCGAGGGCTTAAAAGGGAACACAGCGAAACTGTGGCTGCCCCCGCAATTGTACGCAGCGAGTCCGCGCTCCACTGCCACTGGTTTTTACCGGGAAGGCCGGCGCGAATGTCGACCTGCCAGCCAAGAGACCTGCCGACCCAACGCATTCGCGCGACGCCGACCGGGCGGGGTGTACCGGTTCGCTCATCACGCGCGAAGCCCAACGGGTCACGCTTTTGAATTCTTTCGACCGCTCATCGCTCAACGCAACGCCGCGTGCTTCCGCATGCCCGGGCCTGATGCGCATCGTGCCCGCGCGCGATGGCGGCCTTGCGCGTCTGCGTCTCGCGGGCGGCGTGTTGAGCACGCGGGCGGCGCGGGCCGTCGCGCGCGCGGCTCGCGAGTACGGCTCGGGCGTGATCGAAGTGACCAATCGCGCGAATCTGCAACTGCGCGGCATTCGCGACGATGCCCACGCCGCGCTCGTCGACATCGCCCTCGACGCGGGCCTCGGCCCGTCGACGGCGGGCGCAGACGACATCCGCAACGTAATGCTGAGCCCGCTCGCGGACGACGGCACGCGCGCGCTCGCCGCGCGGATCGTCGATGCGATGCAGGCCGATGCGTCGCTGCATGCGCTGTCGCCGAAATTCGCGCTCCAGCTCGACGCCGGCGAGCGCCTCGCGATGCTCGATCATCCGCACGATCTTTGGCTTTCCGCCATCGACGATGGCGCGCGCTTCGCATTCGGCCTCGCCGGAACGATGCGCGATCCGGCGCTCGGCGCGATCTCGCGCGACGATCTCGTGATGTTCGTCCTGAACGTGTTGCGCAGCTTTCTCGCGCTGGCGACGCCTGAAGAACATCGCATGCGCGATCTGCTTGCGCGTATCGGCGTTGCGCGCTTTCTCGACGCCTTGCGTTTCGACGCCGATATCGCGACATGGACACGCGCACCCGCCGATGCATCGCTGCGTCTCGGCGCGCACGAGGAGCCGCATCGCGCGACGTGGTACGCGGGTGCGCAAACGCCGCTGGGCCGTCTCGATGCGACGACGCTCGAAGCGCTCGCCAATCTCGCCGACGCACACGGCGCAAGCCGCCTGACGATGACGCCGTGGCAAAGCGTGCTGATTCCCGGCCTCGCGGCGCATTCAGCGCATGACATGCTGCAAGGGCTGCACGCGCTCGGCCTTGCAACCGGCGCGCACGAACCGCTCGCGCGCCTCATCGCGTGCGCGGGTTCGGAACGCTGCGCAAAGAGCCGTGCCGATACCAAAGCCGATGCTCACCGGCTCGCCGCGCTCCTGCCTTCGGATGACGGGACGCAGGTGCATCTGAGCGGCTGCGAGCGTTCGTGCGCGGCGGCGCATCCGGTTCCGGTCACGCTCTACGCAGTCGCGCCCGGACGATACGACTTACATCGCGACGCACGAGCCGTCGCGCGCAATCTGACCATCGAAGAGGCGGCCGAACGGCTCGCCCGGAGCCATGCCGATGCTTGACTACATCCGCGACGGCGCGGAGATTTATCGTCAGTCCTTTGCGACGATCCGCGCCGAAGCCGACCTCGCCGCCATTCCCGCCGATCTGGAGAAGCTCGCCGTGCGGCTGATCCATGCGTGCGGCATGGTGGATATCGTGAGCGATCTGCGCTTCTCGCCCGGCGCGGGCAGCATCGGAAGAAAGGCGCTTGCAGCAGGCGCGCCGATCCTGTGCGATGCGCGCATGGTCGCCGAGGGCATCACGCGCGCGCGCTTGCCCGCCGACAACCGCGTGATCTGCACCTTGAGCGATCCCTCGATTCCCGAGCGCGCCCGCGCGATGCGCAACACGCGCTCGGCCGCCGCGCTCGAACTATGGCGTGCGCAACTCGAAGGCGCGATCGTCGCGATAGGCAACGCGCCGACCGCGCTCTTCCATCTGCTCGACATGATCGATGCCGGCGCGCCGAAGCCCGCGCTCATTCTCGGCTTTCCGGTCGGTTTCATCGGCGCGGCGGAATCGAAAGCGATGCTCGCCGCCGATAGCCGCGGCGTGCCCTTCGTCGCGCTGCTCGGCCGGCGCGGGGGCAGCGCGATGGCAGCGGCCGCAGTGAACGCACTTGCTTCGGAGGCCGAATGATGCGCGGACGTCTCTTTGGATTAGGCGTCGGCCCGGGCGATCCGGAGCTGATCACCGTGAAGGCGCTGCGGCTTTTGAAGACCGCGCCGGTGGTCGCGTATTTCGTCGCAAAGGGCAAGAAGGGTAATGCGTTCGGCATCATCGAATCGCATCTCGACGATACGCAGATGCGCCTGCCGCTCGTCTATCCGGTGACGACCGAAGCGCTCGAACCGCCGCTCTGCTACGAGACGATCATCAGCGCGTTCTACGACGAAGCCGCGCTCACGATATCCGGTCATCTCGAATCCGGACGCGATGTCGCCGTGATCTGCGAGGGCGATCCGTTTTTCTACGGCTCATACATGTATCTGCACGATCGTCTCGCAGCACGCTTCGATGCAGAGGTCGTGCCGGGCGTGTGCTCGATGCTCGGCGGCGTGGCCGTGCTCGGCGTGCCGCTCGTGTATCGCAATCAGAGCCTGTCGGTGCTGTCGGGCGTGCTGCCTGAAGACGATCTGAAGCGCCGTCTCGAAGCAGCCGATGCGGCCGTCATCATGAAGCTCGGCCGCAACTTCGAGAAAGTGCGGCGCGTGCTGGGCGAACTCGGCCTCGACGATCGCGCGTTGTATGTCGAGCGCGCGACGATGACCAACCAGCGCATCGTGCCGCTCGATGAAGTCGATCCGATGGCATCGCCGTATTTCTCGCTGCTCGTCGTGCCGGGGAAAAAATGGCGTGCATGAAGGCTTCCATGCCGATGGCGATCGTCGTGCTCGGCGCGGGCGCGCTCGATACCGCGCGTCGCATTCAGGCGCGCTTTCCGCAATCGCGCGTGCATGGACTGGCGAGCCGCGTGAGCGCGGACATCGCGTATGACGACTTCGGCGCGCACGTGCGTGGTCTGTATGCGTCGGGCGCGGCGATCGTCGCGCTGTGTTCCGCGGGCATCGTGATTCGCGCGCTTGCATCCTGTCTCGCCGACAAAGGCAACGAACCGCCCGTGCTCGCCATCGCGCAGGATGGCAGCGCCATCGTGCCGCTGCTCGGCGGCATGAGCGGCGTGAATGTGCTTGCGCGCGAGATCGGCGACGCCTTGCAAGTCGCACCCGCGATCACGACGAGCGGCGAATTGCGCTTCGGGAAATGTCTGCTGGCGCCGCCCGAAGGTTATGCACTTGCGGATATCGAGCAAGGCAAGCGTTTCGTGTCCGACCTGCTGGCGGGCGCGACGACGCGCATCGAAGGCCACGCGCCCTGGCTCGACGATGCCGCGCTGCCTCGCAACGACGATGCGCGTCTTGCCGTTCGCATCACGCCGCTTGCCACGCGCGATGAAAACAGCCTCGTGATTCATCCGCGTTGCGTGCTTGCGTGGATCGAAGATATTTCACACGACGATGACGTCGCCGAACGCGTGCGAGCTGCCTTGAACGAACGTGGTCTCGCACCGCTTGCGCTCGCGGCGTTGACTGCGCCCGCTCGCTACATGGCTTCGCGTCCGCTCGAAGATGCGGCGCGTGCGCTCGATGTGTCGTTGCGCTTCTGCGATGCCCCGCCATTCGCTCGCAACGATGCGCGAGGCGTTGCGCTGCACGTCAGCGATACGCCGATCGATGCGGGATCGATCGGCCATGCGCGCGGCACGCTGACGGTGATCGGCCTTGGTCCCGGCAAGGCGGAACTGATGACGCCCGCCGCAAGAAGCGCGCTTCACGACGCACAAGACGTGCTCGGTTACGAGACGTATGTGCGTATGGCGGGACCGTTTCGCGACGACCAGCGCGTGCACATCACCGACAATCGCGAGGAACTGCAGCGCGCGCGACACGCGTTCGAACTCGCGAGTGAAGGCCGACGCGTGATCGTGGTGTCATCGGGCGATCCCGGCGTGTTCGCGATGGCCGCAGCGGTGCTCGAAGCACTCGACGTAGGACGCGCCACGCATCCCGAATGGAATGCGGTGAAGCTTCAGATCGTGCCGGGCGTGTCGGCCTCGCTCGCGACGGCCGCGCGCGCGGGTGCGCCGCTCGGCCATGACTTCTGCGTGTTGTCGTTGTCGGATAACTTGAAGCCGTGGAGCGTGATCGAGAAGCGCATCGCGCATGCAGGCGAAGCGGATCTTGTGATGGCCTTCTATAACCCGCTGTCGAAGGCGCGGCCGTGGCAGTTCGATCGTGCGATCGACGTCGTGAAGCGATATCGGGACTCGGACACGCCGGTCGTGCTGGGAAGAGATATCGGACGTCCGGCGGAGGCTTTGCGCGTCATTGAGCTCGGTGAACTGAAGAGCGAGCTCGTCGACATGAGGACGATGGTCATCGTCGGATCATCGATGACGCGTGTCGTCGGGGATTGGGTTTATACGCCGCGGTGGTATGACTGAGGATGCGTCGAGAGTCAATGCTTGCCCGCTTTTGAACGCGAACGTACCGTCCAGTCAGGGTGCGCTACCCGTCGTTTGACCAGCCGCTCCAATTCCTTGCTGTGGTACAGGTCGAGGCACTTGAGAAAATCGAAGCGAATGTCCGCTCCCTTCGCTTCGGCCTCGACAAGCGGATTATAGTAATCGCGCCGTAGATGCTTGCGCACTAGCGCCTCCACTTCCGCGGGACTTTTATCGAGGTCGTAATAAGTCCAGTCTCTCAGTGCGCTCGCGCTACTTCCGGCATCGACGGCTGCGTCGTTACTGCCTTTGTACGCTGTGGCGACGCATATGGCCAAGACCATGTCCTTGTAATTCTGGGCGTAGGTGCGCGATGGCGCTTCCGGCGAGTTTTCGTTGGGGGGAATGGTCTGTCCGCTTGCCGTAGCGCACGCCAGCGCGAGAATCACCAGGCTGGTCCATCGCTTCATGACAGGCTCCAAAAATGCGCCTGGTCGGTCCTGTTTCGAACCCCAGGTTCGTTGAAGTAACAACTGTCGTAGCAAACGATACCGTTGTACAAGGTGGCATGGCCTTGTGCGTCTCGCCATCCCGACGTTTCAAAAAGAATCACACCTTTTTTGCCTGCGAGCCTGCCGCCTCCCGAGGGCGGATATTCAATCGTTTCCGGCTTGCCCCAACGCTGTTTGAGAAATTCGATGAGGTCCACCACGCGAAAGAAGTAGCGTCGACGATCAGCGCCTGAAACCGTCTTCCCATCGATGGCTGGAATGGTCGCGCCCGAGTGATTCAAGATATGGCTCATGCGAACCGCGCATGTGTTCTTCCACCTCGCTTCCGCACCCACCTCGTTGATGTTGGCGGCTACCTTCCCACCAATCACCGTCGCGACCTTCCCCTCGGATTCGATGGATCGAAGATTTCCATGGATGCCGACCACGCGGCCGCAAAGCTTGGTCTGTACATTTGTTATCCTAATTATTCATAGCCAAACAACTCCGAAATATGCAGGCGATTATAAAGTCGATATGGCTCGCTGAATCGGCTGCAAGCCTGATCGCGCAAAATTCGGACAATCACCGTGGCAGTCGGCAATATTCGAATCGATTGCTCAACAATCCGAGATTCTTATCAGCGCATCCGCAAGCACATATCTCGCGCTCCACTCGCGCGCGAGCGCCTCGCCGCGCCCGACCCGAATCGCACCTTCCTCGAAATCGACGACGACGATCTCATCCGCTGCGTGAGGTGCTTGCGGTTGCTCGTTCGTTCGCCCGTCGGTGAGCACCCACAAGCAGCGCCGTTGCACTGGTCTGCGCCGAGCCGCTCTTTCGAGCACCGTTCCCGCGCTCGCCAGCCCAAGCGCGAGGGGCGTGCCGCCACCGCCGCCGATCGGCGCGACCCACCGCTCATTGAACCAATGCGCCGCGCCCGGCTGACGACGCACTTCCGCGCGTGCACCGCCGAAACATATCAGCGCAATCTCCGCCCGCTCACGATAAGCGCGATCGAACAGCGCGACGAGCATGCCCTTCGCGCGCGCAAGGCGCTCGCCGGCGAGCATCGAGCCGGAGCAATCGAGCAGAAAACAATGCAGCACCGCACCGTCGCCCTGCGTGCGCCGGTATCGCAAATGCTCCGTAGCAAAGCGCGCGGAACGCTTTGCGCGCAATGTCGCCATCCAGTCGATCGACGCGCTGACTTCGCCCTCGCGCGTCGCGCTGCGGCCTTTCGCGAACGCTTCGTTCCATCGAAGACGATGCCTTGTGTCGAAGGCATTCGCGTCGCGCCTTCGATGGTTCAGGCTTTTTTTGCGGCGAGCGGCCTCACTTGCTTGACCTTCGCGGTTCCCGTCGGCTCCGGCGGCATGTAGCCCCAATCCGCTTGGTTCGAGCCTGCATCGGGCGACGTCGACTCGCGGCCTGCCGGTTCGCGTGAAGGCGCTTCCCCTTCTCTTCGCCGATGCTTGAGCACCGCATCGGCGACGCGTTCGACGTGCGTGACGTTCACGCCCGCTGCTTCCTCCAACGCAGCCAGCGCACGCGCCGCGCGCAGCATGACGATGTCCGCACGCAAGCCGTCGACATGCGCCTCGATGCAAAGCTCGCTCACGCGCGCATGAACCGGATCATCGAAATCGAATGACGACAATGCCGCGCGCGCCGCGTGAATGCGCGATTCCAGCGAAGCCTGCTCGTCGCGATGCCGCGCGCGAAACGCATCAGGATCGGCATCGAATGCAAGACGCGCCTTGACGATACGTTGCCGCACGAGCGCATCGAAGCAATTGTTCATCTCCACGGCAAGACCGAAACGATCGAGCAATTGCGGCCGCAACTCGCCCTCTTCCGGATTCATCGTGCCGATCAGCACGAAGCGCGCGTCGTGCCGATGCGAAATGCCATCGCGCTCGACGATGTTCACGCCGCTCGCCGCAACATCGAGCAACTGATCGACGAGCGGATTCGGCAGGAGATTCACTTCATCGACATACAGCACGCCCCGATGCGCCTTCGCAAGCAGGCCCGGAGAAAACTTCACACCGCCGTCGCGCAATGCGCTTTGGATGTCGAGCGTGCCGATCAACTGTTCCTCGCTCGCGCCGAGCGGCAAGGTCACGAGCTTCCCTTCGGGCAGCAACTCCGCGAGTGCGCGCGTCGCGGTGGATTTCGCGGTGCCGCGCGGCCCGCTCACGAGCACGCCGCCGATCGAAGGATCGACGGCCGCGAGCAAAAGCGCCTGCTGCAAGGGCGCCTGTGCGACGAGCGCCGAAAAAGGAAACACGGCAGATGTGATGGATTCGTTCAAGAATGTCGGCCTTCGATGTGCTGTTCGACATCGAGCAGATGCCGTTCGACCTGCTCGCGATAGCCAGCGGGTTGCTGCCACAGACCGCGTTGCATCGCTTCGAGCAGACGCTCGCAGATCGATTGCAACGCGTGCGGATTGTGCTGCGCAATGAACTCGCGCGTGTCGGCATCGTTCACATAGGCATCGGTGACCAGCGCGTACTGATGATCCGACACGACGCGCGCGGTGGCGTCGTAGCCGAACAGGTAATCGACGGTCGCCGCGAGTTCGGACGCGCCCTTGTAACCGTGCCGCTTCACGCCATCGATCCACTTCGGATTGACCACGCGTGAACGCACCACGCGCGCAATCTCTTCGTTCAGCGTGCGAACGCGCGGCGCAGCGGGATTGCTGTGATCGGCGTTATACGTCTGCGGCTGCACGCCCGACAGATAGCGCACGGCCGCGACCATGCCGCCCTGGAACTGGTGATAGTCGTTCGAATCGAGCAGATCGTGTTCGCGATTGTCCTGGTTCTGCACGACGACATCGAGCGTCGATAGCCGCGCGCCGAAGCTCGCGCGTGCTTCGACGCCATCGCCCGATTGCGAATACGCGTAGCCGCCCGCGCTTTGATACGCGGCGGAAAGATCCGCATCGGTCTGCCATTGCTTTGCGTCGATCAGTTCCTGCAGACCCGCGCCGTATGCGCCCGGCTTCGTGCTGAACACGCGCCAGCCCGCTCGACGCCGCGCGTCCTTCGTCTCGATGCCGCGCGCGATCAGCTCGTCGCGCTCACGAAGGATGCGCGCGCGGATCGGGTTGACATCGGCGGGCTCGTCGTCCAATTCGGCGACGGCCTGCACCGCCGCATCGAAGAGATGAATGAGATTCGCGAACGCATCGCGGAAGAAGCCCGATACGCGCAATGTCACGTCGATGCGCGGCCGGTTGAAGATCGAGATCGGCAGAATCTCGAAGTCGGTCACGCGATGACTGCCCGCCGCCCACTTGGGCCGCACGCCGATCAACGCGAACGCCTGCGCGATATCGTCGCCGCCGGTCCGCATCGTCGCCGTGCCCCACACCGACAAGCCGATTGCCCGCGGAAAATCGCCGTGATCCTGCACATGGCGTTCGACCAATGCGTTCGCCGACTTTACGCCGAGCGACCATGCGGCTTGCGTCGGCAATGCGCGCGTATCGACGGAATAGAAGTTGCGGCCGGTGGGCAGCACGTCCGGTCTGCCGCGCGAAGGCGAGCCGCTCGGACCCGGCGGCACGAAACGGCCTTCGAGACCTCGCTTCAGTTGCGTCAGCTCTTGCGGGCCGCACGCATCGAGCCGCGCGAGCACATCGCCACGCAGACGTTCGAGCACGAGCGATGCACGCGGTCCGGGCGCGGCTGCGTCAGCATCGGACAATAGTTGCATCGCTAACGATTCGAGGCGCTCGCGCGTATCGCCTTGATGACGCCACGGCGCTTCACTCACATCGGCAAGTGCTTGCGGACGCGGGCCGGTCCACGGCGCGGCCCAATCCGCATCGAGCGGATCGAAGATATCGGGCAATTGCAGATCCCGTGCGATCGCGACGATCAGGCTCGCGTTCGCGCCCTGGCCGTCGCCGATCGGAAAGCGGCCGAGCGCGAGCAGCGTGTCGCGTCGTTGCACGCCTTGCGGCGAGACACCGAATACATGCAGGCCGTCGCGAATCTGCGCTTCCTTCAGTTCGCAGAGATAGGCATCGGCGCGCGTGAGCAACGCGTCTTCACCCACGGTATCGCGTGGCGCATCCAGCCCGAGTTCCTCGTGCAGCCGGTTCTCGACGATGTTCGCGAGAATCGTCTTGCGCAGCAGCTTCGCGCGGCGCACATCGACCATCAACGCTTCGTAGTATTCGTCGACCTGACGCTCGAGATCCTGCAATGGCCCATAGTTCTCGGCGCGCGTGAGCGGCGGCATCAGATGATCGATGATCACGGCCTGCGCGCGGCGCTTCGCCTGACTGCCTTCGCCCGGATCGTTGACGATGAACGGATAGAGATGCGGCATCGGTCCGAGAATCGCATCCGGCCAGCACGATGACGACAACGCGACGCTCTTTCCCGGCAGCCATTCGAGATTGCCGTGCTTGCCGACATGCACGAGCGCATCCGCCTGAAAGCGCAGACGCAGCCAGAAATAGAACGCGAGATAGGAATGCGGCGGCACGAGTTCGGCATCGTGATAGCTCGCGTAATCGTTGCGCTGCCGCGAACGCGAAGGCTGAATGCCGATGAACACTTCCCCGCAGCGATAGCCCGCGATCATGAAACGGCCGCGTCTGATCGTCGGGTCGTCTTCGGGTGCGCCCCAGGTTTTTTCGAGCGCGGCGCGCGCATCGGCGGGCAGTGTGCGATACGCGTCGAGATAGTCATCGAGCGAAAGACTCTGCAACGCAGGGCGCATATCGCGGACGACGGGATCGTTGGTCACGCCTTCCGTCAACGCGGCGATGAGCGCATCGCCGTTCGCCGGCATGGTGCCGACGCGATAGCCTTCTCGCGCGAGCATCGACAGAATGTTGATCGCGGATGCGGGCGTATCGAGTCCCACGCCATTGCCGATGCGCCCTTCGCTCGCCGGGTAGTTCGCCAGCACGAGCGCGATGCGCTTCTGCGCGTTCCGCGTATGACGCAGCTTGGACCACCGCCGGCTCAGTTCGGCGACGAAGCGCACGCGCTCCGCGTCGGCCTGATAGCGCACGACATCCACCTGCGTATGCTTGCAGTGATATGCGAGCCCCTTGAAACTCACGGCGCGCGTGATGATGCGGCCATCGACTTCGGGAAGCGCGACATGCATGGCGACGTCGCGCGAATTCAGGCCGTGATTGTCCTTCTGCCAGTCATCGCGATTGCCGCCGCTCAGGATGACTTGCAGCACGGGCGCATCGCCCGCGACTTCGAATGCTTCGTCCTCGCCGATCACGCTCGCCGCAAAAGCCGTCGTGTTCAATACGAGCGATGCGCGATGCTGCGCGCACAAACGCTCGACCACTTCGCGGTTCACGCTTTCCTTGAGCGACGAAATCGCGATCGGCAACGGATTCATGCCTTCCTTTTCGAGCGCTTCGATGAGCGCATCGAACACGGCCGTATTGCCCGATTGCAAATGCGCGCGGTAAAACAGGATCGCGGCGACGCCCGCGCCTTCGGTCCAGCGCGCCTGCCAGTCGTCGATGACCGCGATATCGCGCTCGGGATGATAGATCGCGACGGCGGGCAGCGGACTCGGCGGCTGCGGCTCGCGCCCGAAGCCGAACGCGCGATGCGCGATCGCGCGTAGAAACTCCTCGGCATTGCGCGCGCCGCCTTCGCGCAGATAGCGCGACAGCTCGCGGCAAAACGCTGCATCGGCCGTGCTCTTGCCGATAAGATTCGGGTCCTCGGTGAGATCGCCCGAAAACATCGCGAGCATCTGCTTGCGCTCTTTCGCGAGCGCGACGAGCCGCTCGATGCCGTACGGCCAGTACGATTCGCCGCCGAGATGATCGACGATCACGACCTTCGCGTGACGCAATACATCGTCGACATAGAAATCGACCGATGCGGGCTGACGCAGAAACGATTGATTCGCGAGCCGCACGTCGGGAAAGCCCGGCTCGAGACGCGGAAACGCGCTCGCGAGCAACGCGAGCGTCGTATCGGCGGAGCTGAGCACGACGATCGGCGCGCTCGTCTGATCGATACGCATGACGCCCTGCGCGTCGTCGACGAAGCCTCCCGGCGTCGTGCGGAGCAGATGCATCGCGGTTACGCCTGCACGGGCGCGCTCGCGAGCGCGGCGTCGAACGCGCGTTGCAGCGTCGCGCGTTCGAGGTCTTCGCCGATCAGCACGAAGCGGCTTTGGGTCTTCGCTTCGCCCGCTTCCCAGCGGCGGTCGAAGTAACTGTCGAAGCGTCGTCCGACGCCTTGCACGACGAGCCGCATCGCCGCGCCCGGCAACGCAGCGAAACCCTTCACGCGATAGATCGTGTGCTGCTCGACGAGCGCATGCAGCGCGGCCAGCGCCTGCTCGCGCGATTCGACGTTGCCATGCACGACGACCGAATCGAACTCGTCATGATGATGATCGGCGTGGCCTGCTTCATCGGGCGAACCGTGATGATCGTGCCGCAAATGAATCGTCTCTTCCGATGCCGATTCGAGACCGAGCAATGTATGCACATCGAGCCTGCCCATCTGCGCGGGCACGATCTTCACTTCGGGCGGAATCTCGGGCCGCACGAGCGCTTCGACCTTTCGCAGCGCTTCATCATCCATGAGATCGGTCTTGTTGACGATGACGAGATCGGCAGACGAAAGCTGGTCCTCGAACAGTTCATGCAGCGGCGATTCGTGATCGAGATTGGGATCGGCCTTGCGTTGCGCATCGACGGCGACGGGATTCGCCGCGAACTGACCGCTCGCGGCAGCGGGTCCATCGACCACGGTCACGACGGCATCGACGGTGAATGCGTTCTTGATCGACGGCCAGTTGAACGCCTGCACGAGCGGCTTCGGCAAAGCGAGACCGGACGTTTCGATCAGCACGTGATCGATGCTCTCGCGCCGCTCGACGAGTTGTTCCATGACCGGATAGAACTCTTCCTGCACGGTGCAGCAGAGACAACCGTTCGCGAGCTCGTACAGATTGCGGTCTTTGGAGCCGGCTTCATCGTCGCAACCGATGCCGCAACCTTTCAAGATCTCCCCGTCGATGCCGAGCTCGCCGAACTCGTTGACGATCACCGCGATGCGCTTGCCTTGCGCATTGGAGAGGATATGCCGCATCAGTGTGGTCTTGCCGCTGCCGAGAAAGCCGGTCACGACCGTGACGGGAATCTTGCGGGTTTGCATCGTCGCTCCGTGGCTTCGGTTGCATGCGCTTCATGTCGCGCGATGCCTGGCAACGCGGCTGGATGAAAGGGAAACGCACGCTTTTATGGATTATGGGCCGCGCCGCATCCCCGCGACAGCAAGCCCCGCTCAAAGTCTGGCCGGTATCCGGGCTGACGACGACGCCGCTTCGCCTTCCCGCGCGTTTCTCACGCGCAGTGGCTTCGAAGCCGGCTTCCCGTACACGCGATGAAAATGCCGTGCGCGGTGAATCGCTTACCGTTGCGGGGGCAGCGCAGGTTGACGTGCGTTCGACGAATCGAAAGGAACGCGCCCTGCTTCCCGTTTAACTGCGCACGAGAGAATCCGCGCGCGAGCACCAAAACTGCGTGAAAGTCTAGGCCCGGCGGGCGCGAGCGTCAAGAAAGGTGGTAAGGTCGGCGCACATGGAATCCGTCATCGCTCACATGAATCAGCCCGCTGTCACGCGTCTTTCCGTGGGGATCGGCTGCAGGCGGGGCGCGAGCGCCGACGCAATCGAGCACGCCGTGCGCGGCGCTTTGGGCACGCTTGCGTTCGGCGACATCGCCATCATCGCGAGCATCGACGCGAAACGGCACGAGGCGGGACTGCTCGCGTTCTGCGAGCGTCATCGTCTGACATTGCGCTTCTACGGCGCCGATGAAATCGCGCAAGCGCCGCGCACGGCGATATCGCATCATGCAATGGCGCATATGAACGTCGATGGCGTATGCGAGCCTTGCGCGCTGCTCGCGGGCAACGCGCGAACGCTCATCGTGCCAAAGACGATCGATTGTGGCGTAACCGTCGCGATCGCAGCGATGCATGCGCCCCGCGCGAACGGAACATGAATACCGGTCTTGCGGTCGTGCGCGGACGCGGCGTTTCGGCGAGCGGCTTCGCCACGACCGGTTTGAACTTGTCGCGGCAAAGCCAGACGAGAACGCCAAGCGCGACGAGTTCCAGATAGAGATAGAGCGCGTCCATTTGCTTGCTCCTCGAGTCGGTGATTACGTTGATTGCATGATGCCTGCCGTCTGTTAGCGCAGAATTAAGCCGCCGCCTGTTGTACGATACGGCCGTCTTTCTCTGGAGCTCCCGTGAAAACCGATACCGAATCGCATCTGCGCATGACCCAGCGCCGCAAGGAAGGCCACGAGAAAAAGCAGGCCGCCGCCGATCACGAGAAAGGCCTTTTGATCGTGAATACCGGCAACGGCAAGGGCAAGACAACGGCCGCGTTCGGCATGGCGGTGCGCGTGCTCGGACACGGCATGAAGCTCGGCGTCGTGCAGTTCATCAAGGGCGCGCTGCATACATCGGAGCGCGATTTCCTCGGCGCAATCGCGCATTGCGATTTCGTCACCATGGGAGATGGCTACACCTGGAACACGCAGAATCGCGAAGCCGACATGGCCACCGCGCGCAAGGGCTGGAACGAAGCGCGCCGCATGATCGAGAGCGGCGAATATCAGATGGTCGTGCTCGACGAACTCAACACCGTGCTCAAGTACGAGTATCTGCCGCTCGATGAAGTGCTCGACGTGCTGAAGGCGCGGCCCGCGATGCTGCATGTCGTCGTGACCGGTCGCCACGCGCCCGATGCGTTGATCGAACTTGCCGATCTCGTCACGGAAATGCGGCTCGTGAAGCATCCGTATCGCGAGCAAGGCGTGAAAGCGCAACGCGGCGTCGAGTTCTGAGCGATGCCCGACTGCCCCGCTCTCTTCATCGGCGCGAGTGCGTCGCATCAAGGCAAGACCACGGTGACGGCGGCGCTTGCGCGTCATCACACGCGCCGAGGACTGAAGGTACGCGTGTTCAAGACCGGCCCGGATTTTCTCGATCCGATGATTCTCGAACACGCATGCGGCGCGCCCGTTTATTCGCTGCATCTGTCGATGGTCGGGCTCGATGCGTGCCGCGCGTTGCTCGCCAAGGCCGCGCGCGAGGCCGATCTCATTCTCATCGAAGGCGTGATGGGTCTCTTCGACGGCACGCCGAGCAGCGCCGATCTGGCCGCCACGTTCAACGTACCGGTGCTCGCGGTGATCGGCGCGCACGGCATGGCGCAGACGTTCGGCGCCATTGCGTTCGGGCTCGCGCGTTATCGCGAAGATGTGCCCTTTCATGGCGTGCTCGCGAATCGCGTTGCATCGGCGCGCCATGCGCAGATGTTGTCGGAGACTATCCCCGTCGACTTGCGTTATTGCGGCCATCTGTCGAATGCGGACGATATCGCCTTGCCCGAGCGTCATCTCGGTCTCACGCAGCCCGATGAAATCGCGGGCCTCGACGCACGGCTCGACCGCGCCGCCGATGCAATCGCGCAAACGACGCTCGCCGATCTTCCGCCGCCCGTTCATTTCGACGATGCGACGCTGCCCGCGCCGCCGCGTCTGCTCGACGGTGCGCATATCGCCATCGCTCGCGATGCGGCGTTCTCGTTCGTGTATCCGGCGAATGTCGATGTGCTCATCGCCATGGGCGCGCGCATCAGCACGTTTTCTCCGCTCGCCGACGAACCCGCGCCGCACGATGCCGACGCGCTCTATCTTCCCGGCGGCTATCCCGAGCTGCATGCCGCGGCGCTCGCTTCGAACGAACGCGCGCGTGCATCGATCGTTGCGCACGTCGAGCGAGCGAAGCCCGTGGTCGCGGAATGCGGCGGCATGCTGTATCTGCTCGACACGCTGACCGACATCGAAGGCACGCGGCATGGGATGCTCGGCATCCTTCCCGGCGACGCGGCGATGCAACGCAAGCTGTCGCGCCTCGCGATGCAGCGCATCGACACGACGCATGGCGCGATGACCGGTCACACATTCCACTACTCGACGCTCGACACGCCGATGCAGCCGGCGCTCAAGGCCGCTCATGCCACGACCGGCAGCGAAGGCGAAGCGCTCTATCGGCATGGTTCGGTGTCGGCCACTTACATGCACGCTTACTGGCCGTCGAATCCGGCCGCGGCCGCTGCGCTCTTTCGCGGCGAATCACTATGACAACGACGCAAGACGATCTCGCTTTCACCATCGAACGCGCGAAAGCGCAGGAACCCATCGGCTCGCCATGCACCGATGTCTGCAAGCTCGATCAGGAAACGGGCCTGTGCCTCGGCTGCTTCCGAAGCCGCGAGGAAATCAAGACCTTCAGATCGATGGACGATGCCGCGAAGCTCGATCTGTTCGATGAATTGCTCAAGCGTCGTGCGGCGAAAGAGCAAACGAAAAGCCCGCGTTCCTGACGAAGCGCGGGCTTCATGAGCGACGCCGAACCGCTTACGCCGCAGCCATTCTTCTCACCGCCGGCCGCTCGAGTTCACGCGCTGCGAGCGCACCGAACACGAGACCGAGCGTCGTCCATAACAGCGCCTGCATGCCGATAGCGGCCACGCGGAAATTCCACAGCAGCGAAGCGGAGAAATCCGCGGGCACTTCATCGACGGACGGCAGCGCGACCTGCGCCGCCACGATCACGACGATATACGCAGCCGCCGCGATGAGCGTCGCGTTCCACCCGCCATGCCGCGCCACCATGCGCCGCTGCAAGCGCACGGCGAAGACGGCAGCCGCGATGGAAATCGCCACCATGCCGAAGAAAAGCGCCGTGCGCGGCCCGATGGTCTCGGCATTGCCGACAGCGGGCGGATTGGGCGGGTACTTGAGGAACGGCACGATGGCGACGCTCACGAAGCCGAACAGCGCGAGCAATGCCGACGTGCCGCGCGCGCGCAACGCGCCGAGCCGTCCATAAGCAAACGCGAACACGAGCGAGAAGAGACCGCCGAGCGCGGTGCCGAACACGGCGACGCCGGTCAGAAGGCCGAGGCCAGCTTGCGTATCGCGAGACACGAGCGCTTCGTCGCCGTGATCGTGCGAATGCGCTGGCGTGGCAGCCGCATCGGCATGACCGTGCTCATGTTCGTGTTCATGCTCGTGCTGTTCCTCGAACGCGATGGCGCGTGCCACCGACGGTTCACCGAACCCACGCGCGAAGCCGAAGCCGATCAGGCCCGCGACCAGTCCCGCGATCATGCCGCGTATCAG
Organism: Caballeronia sp. NCF2; assembly: GCF_023631205.1. Classification (NCBI taxonomy): domain Bacteria; kingdom Pseudomonadati; phylum Pseudomonadota; class Betaproteobacteria; order Burkholderiales; family Burkholderiaceae; genus Caballeronia; species Caballeronia sp. NCF2. The sequence continues at coordinate 141,363 of NZ_JALQDN010000054.1, forward strand.
CAAAGTGCGAATCATGATGCTTCCTCAGTGGCACGGAAAGCCGAGCAAATGCCGGCCGTCATGCACGAATTCGTGGACGTACGTGCCCGAGAAAATCGACGTCGCGCCCTGTTCGGCGCCGACGAAATAGATTGCGATCAGCAGAATGAGGCCGATGAAGACGGCCCACGGCAACACTTCACGCACCGGAATGGGCACGGGTGCATCGAGTGACGGGGAAACCGGAGCGGAAAAGACCGGCGCGTTGGAAGCATTCATGGTGGTTCTCCAGGGAAAAGCGCGTCCCGATTGACGAAGAGCATGCAGCGGGGTCTGACTCGCGGCGCCGCGCTTTCGCGTTGACGTACCGCACACAGTGGCGCGACCGTGCCGGGTTTGCACCGGCTTCCTCGCACTGCAAGCTTGCCATTCTATGATGATCCGCTGCAAAGTAAAACGATTCCGATTCGACCGCCACCTGCCTTGGAACTCATTCTTCTCTGTCACGCCGCCACGCGCGCGATGAAAACCGGGCACTTTCCCACCGGCGACGAACCTCCCGAGCGCGATGCGCGCGCGCAGCTCGCGTCATTGCACGCCTTGCCCGACACGCGCGTGATTGCGAGTCCCGCGCGCGTCGCGCGTGAAACGGCGGCGTGGATCGCGGATGCATTCGAGATCGTTCCCGCGTTCGACGACATCGACTATGGCCGCTGGCGCGGGCATTCGATACGCGAAACGGGCGAGCGCGAACCGGAACATGTCGCTGCATGGCTCGCGGATCCCGATGCGCGTTCGCACGGCGGCGAAAGCGTCGCCATGCTCGCCGCGCGCGTCGCCGAGGGCTTCGCTTCGATCGACCGGCTCGACGCGGGGCGCTGCATCGTCGTCACGCATGCGATCGTCGTGAAAGTGGCGCTCGCGCATGCGCTTCGCATGCCGCTCACATCGATCTATGGGATGAACTTCGCGCCGCTCTCGTCCACGGTGCTGGAACGCGCCTCGCCCGCCGATACGTGGACCGCCCTGAACTTCGCTGCATACGAATAGCTCAAAGCAGACAGCGCATCGCGTGCGCGGTGCGCGTTCGACTCAACCAGGAGACTCAGATGGCGCACTACGTGGATGGATTCGTCGTACCTGTACCGATCGACAAGGTCGACGCTTATCGCCGCATGGCCGAAGCCGCCGGCAAGATCTGGCTGGAACACGGCGCACTGGAGTTCGTGGAAACCATCGCCGACGACGTGAAGCCCGGCAAGCTCACATCGTTTCCACAGAGCGTGCAGATGAAGGAAGGCGAGACCGTCGCGTTCTCGTATATCGTCTACGAATCGCGCGAGCAGCGCGATAGCGTCAACGCCAAAGTGATGGAAGACCCGCGCCTCAAAACGATGATGGAATCCGGCGAGACGCCGTTCGATCCTCAACGCATGTTCTTCGGCGGCTTCACGACCATCGTCGAACTCGGGCGCGACTGATCGTTCTTATCCGCTCAATCGAGTCACTACTTCGAAGGAACCGCATCGACATGTATATCGCCATGAACCGCTTCAAGATCGTGCCCGGCGCCGAAGCCGACTTCGAACGTCTGTGGACGAGCCGCGATACGCATCTGAAGGATGTGCCCGGGTTCGTCGAGTTTCATCTGCTCAAAGGGCCGGTGAAAGACGATCACGTTCTGTATTCGAGCCATACGATATGGGCGAATCAGGCAGCCTTCGAAGACTGGACGCGTTCGGACGCGTTTCGCGCCGCGCATCGCAATGCCGGCGGCGAGACGCGCCAGCTTTATCTCGGTCATCCGGAATTCGAGGGCTTCGAAGTCATTCAGACCGTCAAATAGAGCGGTCAAGGCGCAACCGAACGTTCGCGCACTTTTCAGCGAGCACGCGCGTTTTACACACGTGTGAAAAAACGCGCTTCGCCGAAGCTGTCTTTTCAGACGTGTTTTCTAGGCCTTTGCGCCGCGCGCCATGCGCTGCAGCGTCGATGAATCGATCGCCGCCGCGCAGATTCGCACCGCTTCCTTCAGCGTGCGCGGACGCCCCGCACCGAATTGCGATTCCAGCATCGCGACGGCGCGCAGACGCTCGTCATTGCCGAGTTTCTCGCCCGTCGCAAGCTCAAGAACCGAGATGAAATAAGCCGCAGGCGGCGCCGCGCTCGCATGCGGAGTCGTCTGGCGTTCCCCGTCCGCCGCGCCACCCGCGCCCTCACGTCCGTCGTCGCGCGCCGGAATCCACGGGTGCCACTTGCTGTCGTATCGACTTTTCATGGGTTAGTTCGCTGGCTCGATTGCTGTGGCGCACCTTGGCGCCGTTTGTCATGTGACGCTTATGGCGTCTCTGTCATTAAAGAGACCTACAGCAAGTACCGTTCCAAGCTGGCGTTCCCTTGCACGGCCTAGCGCGCCGCGATGCTTTCCTCCGACAAAACCGCACGCGCGACGCGACATGCCGCAAGATCCCAAGCCGCGCAGCCGACCGATTTGAACATCACCGGTTGCAATGCATCAACGGCTTTGGACGGCGCCGCGAGCGCGACCGCCAATGCGTGCACATCGTTCCATTCGACGCTCGCGAGAATGAAATCGCCTGCTTCGTGACGCGCGCCCGCAGGGTCGTCGACGTAAAGCGCGCTTGCATGCACGGTCGCGGCGGCGATCTCGGCGGCATCGGCGGTGAATGCGCCCACGCCGATCACGAGGCGGCCCGCGCGCGCGGGCAACGTATAGACCGGCGTCTTGCTCGTGGTCGCGGCGATGACGACATCGATCGAATCGGGAATCGTGGACTCGTCGAGCGCGGCAAGCTGCTTCGAAAGCGATGCATGCGCCGCACAGAACTCGCGCGCCCGCCCGGGACGGGAGCCTTGCACGAGGATGCGCGCATCGGGATAAATAGCGGCGAGCGCCTCGACGTGATACGCAGCCTGCTTGCCCGTACCGATGACGAGCACCTCGCGCGGCGCGGCATCGTGAAGCGCGCGGATCGCGAGCATCGATACCGCCGCCGTGCGCCGGCCCGTCACCGTCGGGCCATCGAGCATGAATTGCGGCACGCCTGTCATGGCATCGTAGGCGGTCACCTGACCGTGGATCGTCGGCAGGCCGAGCGCGCCGTTGCCCGCGCAAACGTTCACGAGCTTGTGCATCGCGAGATCGGCGGCGCTCGCGGGCATCGACAACATCACGCCGCCTTCGATCGGCACCACCATGCGCTCTGGACTCACGATGCGTCCCGCCGCGTAATCGAGCATCGTCGCGGCGAGGGTGTCGACAAGCCGGTCATACGGCACGAGGCGCGCGGTTTGAGCTTCGTCGAAACTATGGATCGTTGCGGTCATCGCGTTCGCTCGCTTGATATGGGGAAGATGAAATCGAACTTCAAAATGCCATCGAAGTGCCGGAACATTCTAACGGCGCGCGACGCCGCGTCATAAAGCAGCGAATCGCTCGCTAGAATGAACGAATCAGCCGCTGTCATGTGACTGCCATCGAATGTCGTCACAATCGGCCGTCCCGCGCCGCGACCGTCATCGCGACGGCGGCAGCCCAAGAACGCCACGGAGCCCCTCATGAACACGACGGAAAAGCAGCGCCGTTTCCACGCCGACATCATCGACAGCTACGACGAAGAGTTCGAGATGGAGATCGACGATCGCTTCCTGGACGGCGAATCGACTTTCTCCGATGAAGAGCGTCAGTTACGCAAGACCTATTTTCGCGAGCTGTTTCGCTTGCAAGGCGAACTCGTGAAGCTGCAGGACTGGGTCGTGCACGAGGGGCATCGGCTCGTGGTGCTGTTCGAGGGACGCGATGCGGCGGGCAAAGGCGGCGCGATCAAGCGCATCACGCAACGGCTGAATCCGCGCGTGTGCCGCGTGGCCGCCCTGCCCGCGCCGAACAATCGCGAGCGCACGCAATGGTATTTCCAGCGCTACGTGTCGCATTTGCCGGCGGCGGGCGAGATCGTGCTGTTCGATCGAAGCTGGTATAACCGCGCGGGCGTCGAGCGCGTGATGAACTTCTGCACGGACGAAGAGTATGAGGAATTCTTCCGCTCGGTTCCCGAGTTCGAGAAGATGCTCGTGCGAAGCGGCATTCAGATCGTGAAGTACTGGTTCTCGATCACCGACGACGAACAGGAAGTGCGCTTCCAGGCGCGTATCGAAGATCCTTTGAAGCAGTGGAAACTGAGCCCGATGGACCTGGAGAGCCGCCGCCGATGGGAGGCCTACACGGCGGCCAAGGAAGTGATGCTTCAGCGCACGCACATTCCCGAAGCGCCGTGGTGGGTCGTGCATGCCGTCGACAAGAAACGTGCGCGCCTGAACTGCATTCATCACTTGCTGAGTCAGGTGCCGTATCACGATGTCGAGCATCCGCCGATCGAACTGCCCGACCGCGTGTTCAACCCCGATTATTTGCGCCAGCCCGTGCCGGATGAGATGTACGTTCCCGAAGTGTATTGAGGTCGATAGCGCGGCGCGCGTCAGCAGCAGTTGTTGCAGGGCAGATGCTTCACGCTCGCGCCATTGCGCTGACGCGAAACCGCATGACGCAGCGCGAACTGATATGCGTGCTGCGAACCTCTCAATACCATCACGAACATTACTTGCGCGAGATTGAAGTCGAGCGTGACCATCAGGCGCGTCAACAGTAGCAGTGGCAACACCACCGCCGGCTGATACAGTTGTTTTGCGATCAAGTCTTTCATCATCGGCTCCCTATCCCATGATTGAAATTCTATGGATTCGAGCCGTGCGGATAAACGCCCCGCAGGTGAAGACATATGTTCCGGGAGGCGAACAATCGAGCTGTCATCGATGCGCGCCCCGAGAAAAAATGGCCCTGCGCGATGCAGGGCCATCTTCATGCTACTTCTGCGCGAGACTCGGCTCGGGCACCGGCGTGGGCTTCGCATCGCCCCAGCCGCCGCCCAGTGCGCGGATCAAATTCACCGTCGATACCGCCTGCGTGCCCCGCAACTGCACCGAGGCGCGCTGCGTCTGCAATACGGTGCGCTCCGCATCGATCACGTCGAGGTAATTCACCGCGCCTTCGGTGTACTGCGTGCGCGACAACTGCGCGGCACGCACCGACGCCTTCACTGCATCGTCCTGCGTCGCGGTCTGATCTTCGAGGATGCGCAGATCCGACAGATTGTCCTCGACCTCGCGGAACGCAACGAGCACCTGCTGACGATAGTTCGCCGAATCCTCTTCATATATCGCGCGCGCATTCGCGAGATTGCCCTTGCGACGGCCGCCATCGAAGATCGGGATATTCAGCGCCGTACCCGCGAACGGCCCGAGCAGGAATGTGCGGCTCGACCACTTGAAGAGATCGCCGAGCGTCGCGGATTCGAAGCCGCCCGAGCCCGTCAACGTGAGCGACGGGAAGAACGCCGCCTTCGCCACGCCGATACGCGCATTGGCCGCAGCCATCGCGCGTTCCGCCGCCGCGACATCGGGACGACGTTCGAGCAGCGCCGAAGGCAAACCGGGCGGCACGCGCACCGTTACCGGCTTGAGCGGATTCGCGGCCATCGTGAATTCGGCGGGCGACTTGCCGAGCAATACCGCGAGACTATGTTCCGATGCCGCGCGCAGACGTTGCACCGTCATCGCATCCGAACGCGCTGTCGCGAGCTCGGACTTCGCGCGGGCCACGTCGAGTTCGCTGATATCGCCTTCGGTGTAGCGGCGTTGCACGAGCTTCAACGCTTCCTCGCGTAGCTGCACGGTGCGCGTGAAGACATCGCTTTCCGCATCGAGCTCGCGCAGATTGAAGTAGTTCTGCGCGACGTCAGCCTGCAATGCCAACTGCACCGAACGGAACAACGCCTCGCTTTGCTGCGTGTCCGCGTTCGCGGCTTGCACCGAGTTCGACACGCGGCCGAACAGATCGACTTCATACGACACGCTCGCCTGCGCGCGCCACAGCGTTTGCGCAGGCACGTTGCCATCGGCGGGCAGGAACTGCGATGCCGGCGAGAACTTCTCGCGCGTCGGGCCGAAGCCCGCATCGAGCGTCGGGAACAAGCCCGCCCGCGCCGTCTGGTTGATCGCGCGCGCTTCCTTCACGCGCGCGGCCGCCGCCTTCAGGTTCTGGTTCGCGTCCTGCGCCTGCTTTTCCAGATCGTTGAGCGTGGCGTCGTCGAAGATCGTCCACCATTCGCCGCGCATCATCTCTTCGGACGGCTGCGCGGTCTTCCACGTACCCGCTTCCGATGCATCGAGCGTCTTTTGCGGCGTTTCCTTGTAGGCGGACGGCGCATTGACGTCGGGCTTCTCGTAGGTCGGCGCGAGCGAGCAGCCCGCGACCAGCAACAACGACGCCATCAGACTCGATAAAACATGCAGCTTATTCATCATTCACCTCACTGCGCTTCGACCGAAGCACCAATACCGCGCATCTGCGGATGCGTGCCGTGCTTGTCCGTTACGTGCTCGGTGCGCGAGAGCTTGCGCAGGATCACGTAGAACACCGGCGTCAGCATCAGGCCGAAGAGCGTCACGCCCAACATGCCGAAGAACACCGCCACGCCCATTGCATGACGCATTTCCGAACCCGCGCCCGTCGACAGCACGAGCGGCACCACACCCATGATGAACGCGATGGACGTCATCAGAATCGGGCGCAAACGCAGGCGGCTCGCTTCTATCGCGGCCTGCACGATCGTGCGTCCTTGCATCTCCAGTTCGCGTGCGAACTCGACGATCAGAATCGCGTTCTTCGCCGACAAGCCCACGAGCACCATCAAACCGATCTGCGTGAAGATGTTGTTGTCGCCATCGGTGAGCCATACGCCGACCAGCGCGGACAAAATACTCATCGGCACGATCAGAATGACCGCGAGCGGCAGCGTCAGGCTTTCATACAACGCGGCGAGCACGAGGAACACGAGCAGCACGCTGATCGGGAAGACCCACAGCGCAGCGTTGCCCGCGAGGATCTGCTGATACGTGAGATCGGTCCATTCGAACTTGATCCCGCGCGGCAGCACTTCGGCCGCGATGCGTTCCGCCGCCGCCTGCGCCTGGCCCGATGAATAGCCGGGCGCAGGACCGCCGTTGATATCGGCGGCGGTATAGCCGTTGTAGCGCACGACCATCTCCGGACCATACGTCGGCGTCACCTTCACGAGCGACGACAAGGGCACCATGTCGCCATTCGCGTTACGCGTCTTCAGCAAGCCGATGTCTTCCGGATTCGCGCGGAACGGCGCATCCGCCTGCACGCGCACCTGATACACGCGTCCGAAGCGATTGAAGTCGTTCACGTAGAGCGAGCCGAGATACACCTGCATCGTGTCGAAGACGTCCGTCACCGAGACGCCCAGCTGCTTCGCCTTCACGCGATCCAGATCGACGTTCAACTGCGGCACGTTGATCTGATAGCTCGAGAACGTCGGTCCAAGCTCGGGCGTTTGCGATGCGCGCTTGATGAACGCCTGGGTCGCATCGGCGAGTGCCGCATAGCCGAGCGCGCCGCGATCTTCGAGCTGCATCTTGAAGCCGCCGAGCGTGCCGAGACCGAGCACCGGCGGCGGCGGGAACACGGCGATGAACGAGCCCTTGATGCCCGCGTACTTCTGATTCAGCGCGCCGGCAATCGCGCCTGCGGACAGCGCCTTGTCATGCACGCGCTCCTTGAAGGGCTTCAGCGTGACGAACACGATGCCCGCGCTCGACGAGTTCGTGAAGCCATTCACCGACAAGCCCGGAAACTCCACCGCGCTTTCCACGCCCGGCTGCTTCAGCGCGATATCCGACATCTGACGGATCACGCCTTCGGTGCGATCGAGCGATGCGCCGTTCGGCAACTGCGCGAAGCTGATGAGGTACTCCTTGTCCTGCGCGGGCACGAAGCCGCCCGGCACGATCTTGCCCATCAGCACCGCGCCGCCGAGCAGCACGGCATACACGACCATCATCAATGCCTTGCGGTTGATGACGCTCTTCACGCCCTTGCCGTACGCATCCGAACCGCGATGAAAGACCTTGTTGAAGCCGCGGAAGAAGCCGCCGAACACGCGGTCCATGCCTCGCGTGAGCCAGTCCTTCGGCTCGTCGTGGCCTTTCAGCAGCAGCGCGGCGAGCGCCGGCGACAGCGTCAGCGAGTTGAAGGCCGAGATCACCGTCGAGATGGCGATGGTCATCGCGAACTGCTTGTAGAACTGGCCCGTGAGACCCGACATGAACGCGAGCGGCACGAACACGGCAACGAGCGTCAATGCAATCGCGATGATCGGCCCGCTCACTTCGCGCATCGCCTGATACGTCGCTTCTCTCGCCGATAACCCCGCTTCGATGTTGCGCTCGACGTTCTCGACGACCACGATCGCATCGTCGACGACGATACCGATCGCAAGCACCATCCCGAACAATGACAACGCGTTGATCGAGAATCCGAATGCAAGCAGCAGCGAGAATGTGCCGACGATCGACACCGGCACCGCGAGCAGCGGGATGATCGACGCGCGCCACGTTTGCAGGAACACGATCACGACGAGCACCACCAGCGCGATCGCCTCAGCGAGCGTGTGAATCACGGCTTCGATACTGGAGCGCACGAACTGTGTCGGGTCATAGACGATCTCGTATTCGAGACCCGCGGGCATGTCCGCCTTCAGTTCCTTCATCGTCTTGCGGACTTCGTCGGAAATCTGCAGCGAGTTCGCGCCCGGTTGCTGATTGATTGCGATTGCAACTGCCGACTTGTTGTCGAGCAACGAACGCAGACCATATTCCGATGCAGCCAGCTCGACGCGCGCGACATCGGAGAGATGCGTGACCGCGCCATCGGGCGACGTCTTCAGCACGATGTCGCGAAACTCCGACTCGTTCTGCAAGCGGCCGCGCGCATTCACGTTCAGTTGCAGCGGCACGTTCGGCAGCGTCGGCGATCCGCCGATCACGCCCGCCGCGACCTGCACGTTCTGCTCGCGGATCGCGTTGACGACATCGGTCGCGGTCATGCCGCGCTGCGCGACCTTTTGCGGATCGAGCCACACGCGCATCGAGTAATCGCCCGAGCCCCACAGCTGCACTTCGCCCACGCCCGCGATGCGTTCGAGCCGGTCCTTCACGTTGATCAGCGCGTAATTGCGCAGATACGTCATGTCGTAACGGCCGTTGGGCGAATTGAGGTGAACGACCATCGTCAGCGTCGGCGACGATTTGATCGTCGTCACGCCGAGACGCTGCACGTCCTGCGGCAGACGCGGCAATGCCTGGTTCACGCGGTTCTGCACGAGCTGCGTGTTCTTGTCCGGATCGGTGCCGAGCTTGAACGTTACGGTCGTCGTGAGATTGCCGTCGCTGTTCGCTTGCGACTGCATGTAGAGCATGTCCTCGACGCCGTTGATCTGCTCTTCGAGCGGCGAGGCCACGGTCTCCGCGATCACCTTCGGGTTTGCGCCGGGATACTGCGCATGCACGACGACCGAAGGCGGCACGACTTCCGGATATTCGGAGATCGGCAGCTTGAACATCGCGATGACGCCCGCCAGCAGCACGACCACCGATAGCACGCCCGCAAAGATCGGGCGATCGATGAAAAATTTGGATATGTTCATGACGAGTTCTGTCTGTTGCGGATGACGCGCATCACTGTGCGGATGCCGTCTTCACGGCGGGCGCTTTGTCGTCGTCATTCATCGCGACGTTGTTGGCCTTGATCACATCGTTGGGACGCACGCGCTGCAGGCCGTTGACGACGATGCGCTCGCCCGGCTGCAAACCCTTCGAGATCACGCGCAGGCCTTCATGCGTCTGACCCAGCGTGACTTCGCGATACTGCACGCGGTTGTCCTTGTCGACGACCATCACGTACTTCTTGTCCTGATCGGTGCCGATCGCTTCGTCTTCCACGAGCACGGCCGGATGCGGCGAGCCGCCGCCGACCTTCACGCGTGCATAGAGCCCGGGCACGAGCGTGCCGTCGGGATTGTTGAAGCGCGCACGCACGCGGATGGTGCCGGACGTCGTATCGAGCCGGTTATCGACGGAATCGACGACGCCTTCGCGCGAATAGCCATCTTCGTTCGCGAGACCGAGCGACACCGGCACCGTGCTGCCCGCATCGCGGCCGAGATAGCGCAGATACGTCTGTTCATCGACATCGAAGGATGCGTAGATCGGCGATACGGAAACAAGCGTCGTGAGCAAAGGCGCATTCGCCCCCGTCGACACGATGTTGCCCACAGTAAGTTCCGCGCGCGACACGCGGCCCGACACCGGCGCGACGATATGCGTGTACGCGAGATTGATCTTCGCGGCTTCGAGCGCAGCCTGCGCGGCCTTCAGGTTGGCGACGGCCTCGCGCGCAGCGTTCTGTTTCTCGTCGTAGTCGCGCTTGGCGATCGCGTTGTCGGCGAGCAGGCGTTCGGCGCGCGCCGCATCCGTCGACGTATAACCATTGCGCGCCTGCGCCGCCGCGAGCTGCGCCTGAGCGCGGTCCACTTCGGCTTCGTAAGGACGCGGATCGATCGTAAAGAGCGCATCGCCCTTCTTCACGAGCTGGCCGTCCTTGAAATGCACCGCGACGATCGTGCCGGGAACGAGCGGACGAATGTCGACGTGATCGACCGCTTCGAGCCTGCCCGAATAGCTTTGCCAGTCGGTGATGGTCTTCGACACGACCGCTGCGACGTCCACTTCCGTTGCAGTCGGGCTGTGCGCGGCGGCTTTGGCTTCGTTGATCGCCGAATCGCCGTGGCCGCGCAAGGCGGTATAACCGCCCGCGCCGGCGACGATCAGCACCGCGCCTAGCGCGGCGTAGATGCGTTTGCGAGTGAATGACATGGTGAAGGCTCCGGTTAGCGTTGAGATTGTTGTTGTGTGATGCGTGGCTGGCGTGCCGAATCTTGCGGTTATCTTTCGCGCTTACTTCGCGCTTACTTCGCGCGTGCGAGGCGCTTCCTGAAGAACGCGACGACATCCGCGAGCGCTTCGGGATGCGCGGCGAGCGCCTGGTGCGAGGTCTTGCAATGACGCGTGACTTCGGTCGGCACACCCGCTGCGATCAATTCGCCCGCGTATTTCTCGGCCTCGATATGCAGCAGATCGTGCTCGGCGCTCGCGATCATCGCGGGCGGCAATCCGCCGAGACGTCGCGATTCGAGCGGCGCGGCGTACGGATGCAGACGTTGCGACGGATTCGGCAGATACGCGCGATACCACTGCGCGCATTCGCATGCTTCGAAATCGGGGCACAGCACTTTGCGTTCGTCGGCGAGGCGCGTCATGCTCGGGTCGAGCAACGGCGCGAGCAGCGCTTGCGCGGACATGCGAATATCGCCGCGATCGCGCGCGATGGCCGCGACGCAGGTCGCGAGATTGCCGCCCGCGTCATGGCCCACGACGCCGATGCGCTGCGGGTCCGCGCGCTGCGAACGCGCATGCGCGACGGCCCATTGCGCGGCGCGATAGCCGTCTTCGGGCGCGGCGGGAAACGGAAACTTCGGCGCGAGCGAATAGCCGACGGACACGACCCACGCGGGTGTATCGCGCGCGATCGTCGCTGCTGCGATATCCGCGTCGTCGAGTCCGCCACGAATGAATCCGCCGCCGTGGAAGTAAAGAACGATGGGCAGGATCGTGCCGTCCGATGCGGGACGATAGCTGCGCAGCGTGATCGGCTGCGCGTGTCCCGTGATGTGCACATCTTCGATGCACAAGCGCGGACTCGACTCCAGATCCAACAGTGTTGCCATGGTTATTCTCGGTGCGAGGCCCATGCTGCAAGGCCTTCACGCATAAGTTGCGATGCTGCGAATTCTGGAGGCCGCGCCTTTTTTAATAAATGCCTATAATCCGGCAACACAATTCGGTCGCACCGAACAATCGTGGTTATCCCTCGCGATTGTTCTTCCGTCATTCTTTAGCGCGCGCTTAAATAGTTGCATCGCTAAGTAAAGAAGGTGAGAGAACATGGATCGGCTTCAGGCAATGCAGGTCTTCACTCGCGTCGTCGACACCAACAGCTTTTCCCGCGCAGCGGACACGCTCAATCTGCCGCGCGCCTCGGTCACGACGATCATCCAGAATCTGGAAGCGCATCTGAACGTGCGGCTGCTTCAGCGCACGACGCGCAGGCTCAATCTCACGCCGGACGGCGCAGCGTATTACGAGCGCTGCGTACGCATCCTCGCGGACATCGAAGAAGCGGAAGGCTCGTTTTCGAACAACGGGAAAGGCCCGCACGGCAAGTTGCGCGTGGACATGCCCGGCGCGATCGGGCGGCTCATCGTGATGCCGCAGCTATGCGATTTCCACACGCGCTATCCGGAAGTCGAACTGATGATGGGCTTCGGCGACAAGCCGGTCGATCTGATTCAGGAAGGCGTCGATTGCGTGATTCGCGTGGGCACGCTGCAGGATTCGAGTCTCGTCGCGCGCCGCATCGGCGTGTTTCAGGGCGTGACGGTGGCCGCGCCCCAATATCTGGAACGCAACGGCACGCCGAAAACCATCGACGATTTGCAGAATCACACGGCGGTGAATTATTTTTCGAGCCGCACGGGCCGCATCATGGACATGGATTTCGTCGTCGACGATGAAACCATCGAAGTGAAGATGCGCGGCATGATCGCGGTGAACGACGCCGAAGCGTATCTGAGCTGCGGCCTGAAGGGCGTCGGCATCATCCAGGTGCCGCGCTTCATGGCGCTGCCGCATCTGCGCGCGGGCGAGCTCATCGAAGTGCTGCCGCAATGGAATCCGCTGCCGATGCCTATTTCCGCGGTGTATCCGCATAACCGGCATCTGTCGCCGAAGGTGCGCGTGTTCGTCGACTGGGCCGCGGAGTTGTTCGAGCGCTGCCCGTTGCTGCAAGGTCAGAAGGATGCAGAGGAACGCTGCCTGCCGACGAGCACGCCGTCGCCGACCATCGTGCGGCATGGCACGCCGGAAGTCGCGGGCACCGAGGACATAGTTGCATAGCTAAGCATCTGCCGAGAGGCGGCCACGGAAAACAAATCATGAACAATGAGATTACCGTGCGCCGCCTCGGCGCGAATGAAGTCACGCGGTATATCGAAGCGCTGGCGGACGTGCTCATCGATTGCGTCGAAGGCGGCGCGTCGGTCAGTTTCATGTTGCCTATTTCGCGCGCGACCGCCGTCGAATTCTGGACGCGCGTCGCCAATGGCGTCGTGCGCAACGAACGCATCCTGCTCGTTGCAGAGAGCGCGGACGGGCATGTGCTCGGCACGGTGCAGGTCGTCATCGATCAGCCGGAAAATCAGCCGCATCGCGCCGATATCGCGAAGATGCTCGTCGCGCGCCGCGCGCGACGCCGTGGCATTGCACAGCATCTGATGAGCGCCGCCGACGATGCCGCGCGTGCAGCCGGCAAGTCCGTTCTCGTGCTCGATACCGTCACCGGCGGCGATGCAGAACGTCTCTACCAACGCGCCGGATGGCAGCGTGTCGGCGTCGTGCCGAACTACGCCTTGATGCCCGACGGCACGCTCTGCGGGACTACGTTCTTCCATAAGCAGCTTGCCTAGCGCGCCCTGCAAACGCCCACGCATCAAGCCTCTGCGCGATTATTCGCCGAAATCGATAAATCTATTCGCTGATACGGCATTTATCCGCCGGTATCGCGCGGCTACATTCAATCCCAACGCAGCACGCTCAACGCCGAATGCAATCCGCATTTGCCCGCACGCTGCATCGGAATGAAAGGAGTCGCAAGCATGAAACAACTCATCACGGGGTTTTCTCTCGCAGCCATCTCCGCCGTCGTCACGACGACCGCTTTCGCGGAGAGCGGCCAGGGCATCGGCCACGCAGGCACGTATCAGGTTCAGACGCAAACTCAGGCCAATGCGAGCGATACGCCCAAGACACGAGCGCAAGTGCGTGCCGAACTCGCGGCCGCGTACTCGAACGGCTCGTTGCCGGCATTGAATCGCAACACGTATCCGGATCGCAGCATGTGGGGCGATGCCATCGCCGCGCAAAGCGATCAACGCGCACGCGATGCGGCGCAAGCGGAAGCGCGCAATCGCGGGATCGTCGAATACGCCAATGGCTCGGCGACGCAAGGCAACGTGATCGCGCGTTGATTGCGCGATCGGCAAATGAATCAAGAGGTCATCATGTTCGAGAACACGTCGCTCGATCAGTTCTCGCTTCTCGACGAACTGCCAACGCTCACGCCGGTGTGGCATCCGTTCACGCAGCACAGCGCGCATGAACCGGGCGTTGCACAAGATACGAAGCAGGACAGCACTGAACGCTCGCATTGAGCGTGACAGGAAGGCGCGGACGAATGCCCGCGCCTTTTTTTCAACTCAACCGCACGCGCCGATTTCGCCGCATGCCGTGCAGAAGTCGCAGCCGTCCTTGCGGATCACTGCATTGGCGCCGCATGTCGCACATTTACGGCCGTGCATCAGGGGCAGGCTATGTGGATCGATTTCGCCTTGCGCGGCACCTTCGGATATGTCATCGCGTTCATCGGCTACAGCTACCGGATGCGGCGCGCGATCGGCGCCCTTGCGCGCAAGCACGCGCGACGGTACCTGGTTGCCTTCTGCATCGAGAAAACCGCGTCGATGAAGAATCTGCTGGATCGCATACGCTAGCGCGGCCACTTCCGAATCGTGCCAGCGCGGACTGCGATGTCCGTCGAGCCTTTCGACATCGCCGAGACGCACTTGTCCGCGATCCCACGACACTTTACGCATGTCCTGAAGCGTGCGCGCCGCGAAGCCGCCGCGCGCGGCCAGCGAGATCGAACGCATCGTCGCCGTGATCCATTGCTGTGATTCGTCGCGCTGCCCGGTGGGAATGAAGAACTCGATGGGCCGTTCGATCGTCACGTCCTCGCCGCCGATGCGCCCCGTCACTTCGATGAACGACACCGCCAGATAGAGCGACTTCTTGCCCGCCTGCGTCAGATACTCGACCTTCTCGATGATCGCAGGCAGCTCTCCTTTGGGCCGATGATCGATCGCGATGCGCAACGGATCGAGATCGAGCTCGGGGTCCGGCGAATCGCTCGGCGTTTCGGCAGGCGCGACGGACAGCACCGCGCCCAGCGTCTCGTTGGGCCGATACGTTGCAAGCCCTTTCAAGCCGCGCCGCCACGCTTCGAAATAGAGATCCTGAAACTTGTCGAACGGATAATCGGCGGGCACATTGACGGTCTTCGAGATCGACGTATCGACGAAAGGCTGCACCGCCGCCATCATTTCCATGTGATCGTGCGCGGACATGTCCAGCGCGCTCACGAAGTAGTCGGGCAACGCATTGACATCGCCGCCCATCTCGCGATACAGCCGGTATGCGTGATCTTCGACAGCGAAGGTCTGACGCGAACCGTCGGCCATGCGCTTCGTGCGCTGATACGTCCACGAGAACGCGGGCTCGATGCCATTCGATGCGTTGTCCGCGAACGCGAGGCTCACGGTGCCTGTCGGCGCGATCGAAAGCAGATGGCTGTTGCGAATGCCGTGCTCGCGAATCGCACGCTTGATGTCGTCCGGCAAGCGCGAGGCGAACGTGCCCTCTTGCAGATAATGCTTCGCATCGAAAAGCGGAAACTTGCCGCGCTCCTTCGCGAGCTCGACGGATGCGCGATATGCTTCGTCGCGCATCGTGCGTGCGACGCGCGTAGCGAAATCGCGGCCCTCCTGCGCGTCATAGCGCAAACCGAGCATCACGAGCGTATCGCCGAGGCCCGTAAAGCCCACGCCGATGCGCCGCTTCGCCGCCGCTTCGCGCGCCTGTTCTTCGAGCGGCCAGAGCGTGACGTCGAGCACGTCGTCGAGAAAACGCACTTGGGTGCGCGTCGTGCGCGCGAGGCCGTCCCAGTCGAACGACGGCGCGCCGCCACGGATCTGCGCAAACGGATCGTGCACGAAGCGCGTGAGATTGAGCGGGCCGAGATTGCAGCAACCGTATGCGGGCAGCGGCTGCTCGCCGCATGGATTGGTCGCGCGGATCGACTCGATCGCGCGCAGGTTGTTGTCATCGTTCATGCGCGACATGAACACGACGCCCGGCTCCGCGACATCGTAGGTCGAGCGCATGATCGTGTTCCACACTTCGCGCGCCCGCACTTCGCGATAGACCCACAAGCCATCATCGCGCTGATGCATGTCCGCGGCTGCGCGTTGCGCGGGCGATGGCTCGGCCTTGTGCACGAGCTGCCACGACGCGTCGTCGGCGACGGCCTGCATGAACTCGTCCGTCACCGCGATCGATACGTTGAAATTGTTCCAGCGTCCTTTCGTGTGCTTCGCCGCGATGAATTCGAGCAGATCGGGATGCGTGCAGTCGAGAATGCCCATTTGCGCACCGCGCCGCGCGCCGGCGCTTTCGACCGTGCGGCACGATGCATCGAATACATCCATGTAGCTGCATGGGCCTGACGCCGCCGATCCGGTCGAATGCACACGCGCGCCTCGCGGACGTATGGCGGAAAAGTTATAGCCGACGCCGCCGCCGCGACGCATCGTCTCGGCCGCTTGCAACAGCGCGACGTAGATGCCCGGCAAGCCGTTGCTATCGACGCCCTGTATCGCATCGCCGACCGGCTGCACGAAACAGTTGATGAGGGTCGCATCGATGCCCGCGCCCGCCGCGCTCATGATGCGCCCCGCGCCTAGCGCGCCGCGCTTGAAGTTATCGACGAACTCCGCTTCGATCTTCGCGCGCGTTTCTTCAGGCTCGGCCCGCGCGACACCGCGCGCCACGCGGCGATAAATATCGTCGACGCGAGTCTCGTCGCCCTTGGCGTATTTTTCGAGCATCACGTCGATGGAAAACTGCTGCGGTGCGATAGCGGTGCTGGGATTGTCTTCGGCCATGTCGGTTCCTTGAATCACTGAGGCGGCAGGCGTCGGGGTCGGAAACCCGCTATGCGCCGACGCGTTCCGCCGCAAAGGCAATGCCCGACGATAGCGCGATTTCTCCCCGCTCGCCATCGAGCCGTTAAACTCGCTTGATCGAAACCAGAACAATCAGCCGACCATTCGCATGAACTCGCGCATGAACTCGCGTCATCCGCCGCTCTTCGGCATCTCGGGCCGCTCGGGCCAAGGCAAGACCACGTTGATCGAAGCGCTTCTGCCGTGGCTGCGCGCACGCGGCGTCACCGTCAACGTCATCAAGCACAGTCATCATTCGATCGAGCTCGAACCGCCCGGCAAGGACAGCGCGCGCTTTCGTCGCGCGGGCGCGGGAGAAGTGTTGATCGCATCGCCGTACCGCTATGCGATCGTGCGCGAGTTGAATGGCGACGCAGAGCCGCCGCTGAGCGAACTGGCCGCGCGACTCAGTGACGCGGACCTCGTGATCGTCGAAGGATTCGCGCGCGAAACAATGCCGCGCCTCGAAGTCGTGCGGCCCTCGGCGGGCCGCGATCCGCTTTACAAGAGCGATGTAGAGATAGTTGCAATCGCAACCGATGATGCCGCCGCCCTCGATTCAAACTTGCCGAAGCTCGATCTGAACGACATCGCGAGCATCGGCGCGTTCATTTGCGAGCGCATGGGCATCGCGCTGAACGACTAGTTCGCGGCGAGGCCCTGACGCGCCATCGCGAGCGCTTCTTTCAACACTTCGTTATCGCCGATGTGATTCGCGAGCAGCAACACGAGCTTTGCGTTGAGCATGTGGCTGGCTTCGTCGGAGAGGCCGTTGTGCGTGTCGATGAGGCGCTCGTAGAACGCATCGTGATCGGCGATATTCAGTTCGAGATTGAGCTTCATACGATTCATCATCCGTTGCAGGTTGCACGCTTGACCGCAGCCGTCACCGATGCGGCATCGAAGGCACGCCAGCGCGCGCATACGTGCTGATCGGGACGCAGCAGATAGAACGTGCCGGGACGCGCGTCGAAGCGATGCGCGACCATGCCTTCCACATCTTCCACGACCGTCACGCCGGGCACGGTACACATCATGCCTCGAGGCACGACGACGAGCGCATGAACCGGAAGCCGCCCGTTCGACAAAGCAGCCAGGCTTTGCGCGCAGACTTCCGGGCCGTGTCCGAGCCCGCAGAAATAGATGCCCGTGAATGCGCTGCCGTGCGTCTGCGGCAACAGCCATGCGTCGCGGTCATCGACGCGCACGGGCGCATCGACGCACGGCGCGCCGGGAATCATCGCGCAATTGAAGGCGTCGCCTTCCTTGTCGGGCGTATTGAGTGTCGAGTCGCGCAGCACCGCGGGCACCGAGAGCCGTCCACTGTTCGCAATGCGTCTTGCGAACGCGCAGTCCCTCGCGAGATTGAGCGTCGCATCGCGAAAGAGCCTCGAAACGGCGCTCTTCGGCGTGATGAAGTCGGTGGCGCGCGTCGAGTTGAGGATGTTTTCGTCGGCGGCGTATTCGCGCTCGGATGCGTAGGTGTCGAGCAGCGTATGCGGCGCATCGCCGTTCACGACCAGCTTCAGTTTCCAAGCGAGATTGTCCGCATCCTGCACGCCGCTGTTCGCGCCGCGCGCACCGAACGGCGACACGCCATGCGCGGAATCGCCCGCGAAGATGATGCGTCCGTGCCTGAAGTCGTCCATACGCAAACAGGAGAACGTGTAGACGCTCACCCATTCGAGTTCGAATTCGGCGTCTTCGCCAAGCAACGCCTTCACGCGCGGAATCACACGCTCGGGCTCTTTTTCCGCGACCGGGTCCGCGTCCCAGCCGAGCTGAAAATCGATGCGCCATACATTGTCCGGCTGACGATGCAGCAGCACCGACTGATTGCGATGGAACGGCGGATCGAACCAGAACCAGCGTTCGGTCGGGAACGGCGCCTTCATCTTCACGTCGGCGATCAGGAAGCGGTCCTTGAACGTGCGGCCGTGGCTGTCCAGACCGAGAAGCTTGCGCATCGCGCTGCGAGAACCATCGGCGGCCACCACGTAGCGCGCCTTGAGCGGATACGCGCCATCCGGCGTTTCGACTTGCAGTTCGACGTGATCCTCGTGCTGCGTCACGCCGGTCACGTTGCTCTTCCAGCGCAGTTGCAATGGCTCCAGTTGCATCGCGCGTTCGGCGAGAAAGCCTTCGACGTAGTACTGCTGCAGGTTGATGAACGCGGGTCGCGAATGGCCGGTTTCCGGCAGAAGATTGAACGTGTAGACAAGCTCATCCTGCAGAAACACCTTGCCGACATTCCAGCTCACGCCCTTCTCGATCATCCTGTCGCCGCAGCCCAGACGATCGAAGATTTCCAGCGTGCGCTTGGCGAAGCAGATCGCGCGCGAGCCGCTCGACACGGTGTCGTCGTTATCGAGCAGCACGGTACGCACGCCCTGCTGCGCGAGATCGATGGCCGTGGCCAGTCCGACCGGACCTGCGCCGACTATCGCAACGGGATAAGGCGACGACGCGGGCGCATCGTGATCGGGCGCGCGTTCATAGTCGAAGCGCAGAGAGGCGTAGTTCACGGACATTCGGTCGTCTCCATCGTCGAGTCGCTTTCGTCTGACAGGACTGGGTCGGCTCGGGCGCGAATCGCTTCGCTTTCGGTTAGTTGTTCATCATTGTACAAGCCGTTTTACAGTGTTGAATTTAGGTTTACCCGAATGCCACGGACGAGCGCTTGCATCCGCTTACGGTTTCTTCAAGGTACGCCCGTTCACGGGAATGCGGCGTGCAAACGCAGCAAAGCCCATATGGACTTCAGAGGATGAAAAGTGAATGCCGGGGCACTGGCGCCCCGTTTGATCGCGCGACTTCGATCAGACCGCGACGAAGCCGAGCATCTTCGATACGCGCTGCGCGCACGCGTGCAGCGCCGTCGCGATGTCGCCGTTCCACGCGCCGTCGAACGATCCGCTCGGACCGATCGCCGTGATCGCGAGCACGATATTGCGCGTGTGATCGAAGACCGGCGCGCTCATCGCGCTGATGCCCGCGACGGGCTCGTCGATCGCCCGCGCGATGCCGTGCTCGCGCACTTCGGCGAGCATCGCGTCGGTTTGCGCACGCGTGTAGTCGCGCCGTTGCGCGCCGACCTGCAACGCGCCCGCACGCTCGATGGCGACGAGCGCTTCGACGGTCATCGGCGGCAGATAAGCCGCGAATGCGCGGCCCGTCGCCGTCTGCAGCAACGACATCACCGTGCCCGTACGCATCGTGACGTGGATGGGCACGCTCGCCTGCTGGATGTGAACGATGGTCGGTCCATAGCTGCCCGCAGTCGCGAGCGCGACCGTATGCTCGATGCGGGGCGTCACGTTCGCTACTTCCGCAATCGCGAGGCGCACCGGATCGACGCGCTGCAGACTGATCAGACCCATTTGCAGCGCGAACGGCCCGAGTTCATAGCGGCCCGTCGCGGGATCCTGCTGAATCAGGCCGAGATTGCCGTAAGACACGAGATAAGGATGCGCCTTCGCCGACGGCATGCCGGCTTTCTTCGCGAGATCGCCGAGCAGCAACGGGCCGCCGTGGTCCACGAGCGCGCGCAAAAGCGCTCCGCCTACTTCGATCGATTGAATCCCGCGGCGCACTGCGCTCATGCCTGACCTTGTGTTGTTGTCCACGATGCGCGCGATGATAACCGCACTCGCGTGCGTACCGTCATACTTCGGGGTTCAGGCGCTCTATCAATTCGCGATGTTGCGGATAGCGCGCCTCCAGCGTGCCCGGCACGGCCAGTTCGAACTCGCTGAACTCGAAACCCGGCGCCACCGTGCAGCCGACGAGCGATACGCCTTCTCTATCGTGACATTCCGCCGCGAACCAGTCGCCCGCTTCGACGACGGTCTGAAACACGGCATCGGCACGATCGAGCGCATTGCCGAGCCGATGCGTGACTAGCGTTCCGTTCGCTTTGAGCACATGCACGTCGATCGGATCGCCTGCGTAGAAGTGCCAGACTTCATCGGAGCGAATGCGATGCCATGCCGAATGCGCGCCATCGCAAAGCAAAAAGTAGATCGCGGTGGACGCCGAACGCGTTTCGCGTTCGTCCTCGCGCACGACGTTGCCGCTCGCGCGATACGTCTCGCGAAAGAAGCCGCCTTCGGGATGCGGCTCGAGCTTCAGACGCCGAATGATTTCGCTGCTGTCGATGCGTTCGCGTTGCATGTCGTTCCGTTGGCAGAGCGGTTGCGGTTCGCGTATTCTGCATCGGATTGCTCGTATCGCCATGCTCTTCAACTCATCGACCAACACCATGACTCTTTCTTCTTCCTTGCTCAACGCTTTCGCGCCGACCGGCACGCTGCGCGCGTCGATCAATCTCGGCAATCCGATCCTCGCGCATCGCACCGACAGCGGCGAGCCGGGCGGCGTATCGGTGGACATCGCGCGCGAGCTGGCGTCGCGGCTCGGCGTGCCTGTCGCCTTCACGTCGTTCGACCGGGCCGCCGAATCGGTCGAAGCCGTCACGAACGAAAGCGCGGACGTCGGCTTCTTCGCGATCGATCCGCTGCGCGGTGCGGGCATCGCGTTCACCGCGCCGTACGTGCTGATCGAAGGCTGTTATCTCGTGCGCGAGGCATCGCCGCTCACGCGCAATGAAGATGTGGATCGCGAAGGCAATCGCATCATGGTCGGCAAGGGCAGCGCGTATGACCTCTTTCTCACGCGCGAGATCAGGCATGCGCAGATCGTACGCACGGCGTCGTCGCAGGCCGTCGTCGAAGCCTTCCTGCGTGACGGCCTCGAAGTCGCCGCGGGCGTGAAGCAGCAACTCGAAGCCGACGCGTCACGCACGCCCGGACTGCGCCTGCTCGACGGACGCTTCATGGTGATCCAGCAGGCGATGGGCTTGCCGAAGCGCCGCGGCGACGAAGCCGCGCTTTATCTGCGCGACTTCGTGGAGGATGTGAAGCGCTCGGGCTTCGTCGCCGCTGCGCTTGCACGGCACGGTATCAAGGGGGCATCGGTTGCCCCGGCAGCGTAATCGCTCACGCGTCGATGAACGCCGGCGTCACGCTCGCCATCACCGACTGGATCGACGCGACGTTCGAGCGCGACGTCGCGGGCGGGCTTGCCGCGTTCAATCGCGCGCAACTCGGGCCGAGCCATCAACGCGATCTGGCGGTGTCGCTCTATCGCGATGACGACTTTCTGGGCGGGCTCGCAGGCTACACGGCGTGGGACTGGCTCTTCGTGAAATGGCTGTGGATACGCGAGGACGCGCGCGGCGCCGGACTCGGCGCACGCGCGCTCGAAGCCGCCGAAAGCGAAGCGAAAAAACGAGGATGCCGCGCCGCGTGGCTCGATACGGTCAACCCCGCAGCGCGCGCCCTCTACGCGCGCTGTGGTTACGAGCTTTTCGGCGAACTCGCGGATTTTCATGCGGGTCAGCCGCGCTACTTCATGCAAAAGCGCTTCTAGTCATTTGGCGTTTTGCATTTCGCATGCATGAGACCAAAGCGCATTTTGAATTAAGCATGCGATTTCAGCCGTTCCGCGACACGCGCCGTGATCGCACTGCGCGCGGCCAGCGACGGCGCGCAACGCTCGCGCACATCGTTCGCGACCGCGGCGGGCGCGCGCGCCGGATCGCCCGAGTCGAACGGCGGCGCCGGCGCGTATTCCATCTGCAATTGAATCGCCTGCGCTTCGTGCTTGCCGACGAGTTCGGCCGCGAGCGTCAGCGCGAAATCGATGCCCGCCGTGATGCCGCCGCCCGTGAACAGGTTGCCGTCGCGCACGACGCGCTCGTGCACCGGAATCGCGCCCAAATCCGGGAGCAGATCGTGATACGCCCAGTGCGTCGTCGCACGCTTGCCGCGCAAAAGCCCCGCCGCGCCGAGCACGAGCGAGCCGGTGCAAACCGAGGTCACGTAGCGCGCGCCCGCCGCCTGTTCGCGGAGGAAGGCGAGCGTTTCCTCGTCTTCCATCAGATCGCCGACGCCTGAACCGCCCGGCACGCACAGCACATCGAGCGCGGGGCAATCCGCGTAGGTCACGTCGGGCGTCAGGATCATGCCGGCGCTCGACCGGACGGGCTCGCGCGTCTTCCGGACGAGATGCACCTTCGTGTCGGCCATGTGCGCGAACACGTCGTAGGGGCCGGTCATGTCGAGTTGCTGCACGCGAGGAAACAGCAACAGGCCGATATGTAGCGTCATCGTTTTCTCCTTGATCGAGCGTGTTTTTCGTGTGGACGAACCGATGCTACGCCGCTACGCTATGGCGAATTCGACACATAACCCACGTTTTACGCCATCTTGTCTTTCGTGGAAAACGCCATGCGAACCATCGACGTGCTCGCCTTCCCCAACGTGCAGTTGCTCGACGTCGCGGGCCCGTTGCAGGTGTTCGCGTCCGCCAACGACCTGGCGGTCGCGGCGGGCTTGCAGCGGCCGTATCAGCCGCGCGTGGTTGCGCGGGGCGGCACGGTGAACGCGTCGGCGGGACTGGGGCTCGTCGGCGAGGCATTGCCCGATGCGAGCGAAGCGTGCGACACGCTGATCGTCGCGGGCGGCTGGGGCGTGCACGAAGCGGTGCACGACCGCGAACTGGTCGATTGGGTGCGCGCGCGTTCGGCGCACGCGCGGCGCACGGCGTCCGTTTGCACGGGCGCGTTTCTGCTTGCCGCCGCCGGCCTTCTCGACGAACGCCGCGCCGTGACGCACTGGACGCGCTGCGGGGAACTCGCCACGCGCTTCCCGGCGATCCACGTCGAGCCCGATCCGATCTTCATCCGCGACGGCGACGTATGGACATCCGCGGGCGTCACGGCGGGCATCGACCTGTCGCTTGCGCTCGTCGAAGACGATCTCGGCCGCGCGCTCGCGCTCGACGTCGCGCGCCATCTCGTCGTGTTCCTCAAGCGCCCCGGCGGGCAGGCGCAGTTCAGCGCGGCGCTGTCGTTGCAGCAGTCGGGCGAACGTTTCGGCGAGCTGCATGCGTGGATCGCTGAAAATCTCGCGGCGGATCTTTCGGTCGGCGTGCTTGCCGCGCGTGTCGGCATGAGCGAGCGCAGCTTCGTGCGCCATTACCGCGCGCAAACCGGCATGACGCCCGCGCGCTCGGTCGAACGCATGCGCCTCGAAGCCGCGCGCCGCCTGCTCGGCGATACGGCGCTTCCCGTAAAGCGCATCGCCGCGCGCTGCGGATTCGGCACCGAGGAAACGATGCGGCGCGGTTTTCTGCGTTCGCTGGGCGTGTCGCCGCAGGCGTATCGCGAGAGATTTACCGGGCACGATCGCGTCGAAACCGCGCATCCGGCATGAATGCCCGTATGCATTGCGGCACGAGCGGCTTTTTTTGAACCGCATGCTCAAGGCTGTATGCTCCGTGCCGTTACCCATATAGAGCCTTTGCTTGTGACGCGCGCCCGGAGCAGCGTGCGAGCGCAGTCGCTGAACGAGACCCGCCCGACGTGGCGGCAATATGGCCTGGAGCGCCGATGAGTGTGTTTCCCGCGTACGACGCGCAGGTTGCCCGCGCAACCGCGGTCGAGCCTGCAACCGTGGCGGCGACCGATGAAAAGGTTTTCGCGAGCGTGGCGTCATCGATCGACGCATTGCTGCGCGAGGCCGCCGCGATGGGCTGCCCGCAGCAATGGGCGTGGTATCGCGCGGGCGAGCAGTTGCATCTCGAGCGGCGCGGCGATGCAGCGCTTCCCGATGCGCAGGAATGGCCGCATGGCATCGCCGAGGAACGCCTGACGGAGGTGTGCATCGATAACGGCTGGCACTGCTGGCCGACCGGACGCGGCGAGAGCGTGCTCGGCTGGCTGCTCGCGCCGGTCACGCATCGCGACGACGCGCATCTCGCCGAACTCGCGCGCACGCTCGGCGAGCGCGTGCAGGCCGATGCCCTCGCACGCGCGCAACTCACGCAGCGCGTGCTTTATGAAATCGCCTATCTGGCGAGTTCCGTGCCCGAGCGCGCCGATTTTCTGCGCGGCGTGCATGAACGGCTCGGCACGCTCATCGACGCGGAGAACTTCTATCTCGCACTCTACGATCGCAAGACGGGCAAGATCACGTATCCGTATTATGTCGACGTCATCGATACCGACGTCGTCGCGGCCGAAAACTACGACATCCTGAATCCGGAACGTCTTTCGATGACGGGTCGCGTGCTCACGAGCGCGCAGCCACTTTTCATCACCGCCGCGGATATTTGCGCGGCGGAGCGCGCGGGCCATTTCTATTGCATCGGCGACCGCCCCGAGTTCTGGATGGGTGCGCCGCTCAAGAATGCGAGCGACGAGGTATTCGGCATGCTCGCGATGCAGGTCTATGACGTATCGCGCATTTATACCGTCGAGGACCGCGCGCTCTTTCTGGTCGTCGCACGACATGTGGCGATGGCGCTCGACCGCATCCTGCATCGCGCCGATCTCGAAGAGCAGGTCGCGCACCGCACGTCCGAACTGTCGAAGCTCAACGCGGCGCTGCGTCACGGCATCGCCGAGCGCGAACGATCCGAGCATCTGCAAGCTGCGCTCTACCAGATCGCAGAATTGTCGAGCCGTCCCGGCGACATGATGGAGTTCTTGCGCAGCCTGCATGGGATCGTCGGCGAATTGCTTTACGCGCGCAATTTTTATATCGCACTCATCGAACCGGAAACGGACGAAGTGTCGTTCCCGTATTACGTCGATGAAATCGTGCAGGAGCGCCCCGCGCCGCGACGCGGACAACGCGGCCTCACCGAATATGTGATCCGCGAGCGGCGCGCGCGGCTGATCGATCATGCGGAGGCGCTGCGTCTCATCGAAGAAGGCGCGTTCGAGATCGAGCATAGCGAAGTGCGTCTGCGATCGTGGCTCGGCATTCCGCTCTTCGATGGCGATGTCGTGCGCGGCGTGCTCGCCGTGCAAAGCTATTCGCCGCTCGTGCGCTATTCGCTGCGCGATCAGGAACTGCTCACCTTCGTGTCGCGGCATATCGATACGGCGCTTTCGCGTCGGCGCGATGCCGAAGCGCTGCATGCCGCGAACCTCGAACTCGAAGCGCGGGTCCAGGCGCGCACGCGCGAACTCGACGATGTCAACGCACGCCTGCTTTATGAGAACTCGCACGATTCATTGACGGGCTTGCCGAATCGAAGCCATCTGATGCACAAGCTGCGCTGCGCATGGCAGGACTATCAGACGCGCGGCGACCAACTCTCGGTGATGTTCATCGACCTCGACCGATTCAAGGTCGTGAACGACAGCCTCGGGCATCACTTTGGCGACATGCTGCTGGTTCAGGCCGCGGCGCGCTTGCGCGATTGCCTGCGTTCGACGGATCTGCTCGCGCGCCTCGGCGGGGACGAATTCGCCGTGCTCTCCCCGGATGCACACGTTCGCGATGCGGTATCGATCGCCAAGCGTATTCTGGCCGCGTTCGATCTGCCGTTTCACATCGAAGAGCATGTCGTGTTTTCGTCGTGCAGCATTGGCATCGTGAGCGCGGACAGCCAGTTCCATACCGAGCCCGCCGACCTGTTGCGCGACGCCGATACCGCGATGTATCGCGTGAAAAATGCGGGACGCGACAGCTTCGTCGTGTTCAATCAAGAACTGCGACGTCAGGTGTCGGACCAGGTGGAACGTGAGGGCGCATTGCGCAATGCGATCAAGCGCGATGACGAACTGCTGCCTTATTTCCAGCCTATCGTCGACGTAAAGAGCGGTGAGATCGTCGCGCTCGAAGCGTTGATCCGCTGGCATCAACCCGATGGCCATATCGTCGGGCCGGGTGAATTTCTTCCTTCGGTCGAAGGCTTGAGGCTCATCGGCAGACTCGATCTATACATGCTCGAACGCGTTGCCGCGATTCTCTCGAATGCGCGCTTCGCGCACTGGCCGCCGGTGCATGTGAACTGCTCCAGCTATAGCATGACGCGCCCCGAATTCGCCGATGACGTTCTGGCGCTATTGCGTCGCTATCGCGTCTCGCCGTCGCGCGTGTGCCTCGAGCTTACCGAAGGCGCGCTCGTGGCCGAGCCCGATCTCGCGCGGCGCACCATGCAGCGACTGGCCGACAACGGCATGTCTGTCGTGCTCGACGATTTCGGCGCGGGATTTTCGTCGCTCAGTTATGTGCATCAATACCAGTTCACCGGCCTCAAGATCGACAAGTCGTTCATTCTCGAACTGACCGAAAGCCCGCGCAGCCGTGCGATCGTGCGCGCGATCGTGCGCATGGCGGAATCGCTCGATCTGACGCTCGTCGCGGAAGGCGTCGAAGATGCGGCGACGCTCGCCGTGTTGCGCGACATGGGCGCGGCGCAGGCGCAGGGCTATTTCTTCGACAAGCCGCTGCCGCTCGACGCGCTCACACGCACCGCGCTCGCTCCGCGCGCGACGACGGCAAGCGCGGCACTGTAGCCGCGTGCATCAAGGCATACCGCCCAGCGACGGTGAAATGATGCTGCCCGGCTCGCCCTTCGGCGCACCGCTCTCATCGGCCACGGCGCGTGTCGACACCGGCGCGTGGTTCTTCGCGCAGGTCTCGACCGAGTCGCTGCCGAGGCATTGCTGAAAGCCATCGGCAGTTACCTTGGTGTCGAAGCTATAGATGATCTCGCCGACCTTGACTTCGGTGTCGGAGATGCGGTCTGCTGCAATAGCCATGTTATGTCTCGCCTCGATTTCGGTTGGAACGTATCGACAATTCAGCATCAACCGATCCCGGTGACGGGTACGCGCGTTGCTGAATCGTCAGGGTTATCGTCGAATCGAAAAGGAGGCGGAAATGGCACAGCATCCCGCGCATTCGCAGAATCACCGGCATCCGGATGAGCCGCGCCCGGAAGAAATCGCGCGCGTGCTGAAGGGCGCCGACTATCCGATGGGCAAGGAAAAACTTCTGACGCTCGCGAAAAGCAATGGCGCGGACGGCGAGGTCTTGGCCGTGCTCAACAAAATGACCGATCGCAATTTCGACAGCGAAGATGCGGTGCTGCGCGAAGCCACGCGCGTCGAGTAACAGCGACATAACTTTCGCTTATTCCGCAATGCGGCATTCAATCCTGCCGCCCCACGCTTTCGATCTTTCCGCAAGGCACGTGTTTTACGAGGAAAATGTAATGGCCGAAAAACCCGCAGCTCCCGATACGCACGACAAGCCGCGTGCGCCCGGAGGCAATAATCTGAGCAATATCGACCCTGCTGAAGCTGACCGGGTAATCCCTCGGCCGGGAGAGGCAACGGAACCCGACCCGGTCCATGATCCTGACAAGATCGGCACGACACCTGACGATTCGGGAAATCGCCCGAGACCGCTATAAAAAATTTAAATGAACGCCGGTGCAATTTCCAATCGTGTCATACCTGTTCTCGCGCTAGCATCTAAAGTGCGTCGATTTGGGATGCGCGGCTTTGCACGGCGCCTGCAGCAGAAGAACCGCGCAATGGCCCGGCATCCGTCTGGCCAATCATTGCACAAGGAGGCTCTATGAAGTGGGAAACCCCGAGTTTCACGGATATGCGCTTCGGCTTTGAAATCACGATGTATATCGCGACGCGCTAATCGGAAATGACAAAACGGCCACCTGAGTGGCCGTTTTGTTTTATGGGCGCGTCGAATCGATGCGTCAATCTTTGCCCGGCGTCCTGGATTGTTCGTTCGCGGGATCGGGAAGATCTGCGTTCTGTGCGTCAAGCCCGCCCTTTCCTGCAATTTCCGGCTCATTGCCCGATCCATAAGGCACTTCCGCCGTCTGATGCGGATGCTGATCGAGCCGACGGTTCTCCGGTTCGATCTCCGCTGCATTCGGGTGAGGCGCGGAATGCGGTTGTTGATGGCGTTTCTCTTCGCTCTCGCTCATCGTGAATCTCCTTTCGATGGGGCACCGAAGATTACTCAGCAACGCACGTTCCTTCAGACTCGCAAAAAGGGCCCGCAATGTTTCGCGAGCCTCTGCCAACACAACTACCCATACCGCTACTCAAGAGAATCAGATCGCTTGCGTAGCGAGTGCCGAGCCGATAACTTCGTTCGCCACCGCATCCACGGCCTGCTTCACGATGCCGACGATTTCGTCCGCTTCTTCACGCGTCGTGACGAGCGGCGGCGCGAAGCCGAGGATATCGCCATGCGGCATGGCGCGCGCGATCACGCCGCGTTCGAGTGCTGCCGCCGATACCTTCGGGCCGACCTTCAGCGCGGCGTCGAACGGCGTGCGCGCGTCCTTGTCGGCCATGAATTCGAGCGCCGCGAGCATGCCCGCCCCGCGCACTTCGCCGACGAGCGGATGCGAATCGAAAGCCGTGTGCAATTGCTGCTGGAAATACGCGCCGACATCGGCGGCATTCTGCGTCAGGTTTTCGCGCTCGAGGATATCGAGGTTCGCGATAGCAGCAGCCGCGCAAATGGGATGCCCCGAATACGTCCAGCCGTGTCCCATCGGACCATGTTCCCGCGAGCCCTTCTCGATCACGTCCCACACCTTCTCGCCGACGATCACGCCCGACAGCGGCGCATAGGCGCTCGTCAGGCCCTTCGCGACCGTGATGAGATCGGGCTTGATGCCGAAGTGCTGCGCGCCCATTTTCGAGCCGAGACGGCCGAAGCCGCACACGACTTCATCGGAGATCAAAAGAATGTCGTGCTTCCGCAGAACATCCTGGATAGCTTCCCAATAACCTTGCGGCGGCGCGATGATACCGCCCGTGCCCATGACCGGTTCGGCGATGAATGCAGCGATCGTATCCGCGCCTTCTTTCGCAATCAGCTTTTCGAGTTCATCGACGCAATACGCGGTGAATTGCGCTTCGCTCATGCCGGCGGGCGCCTTGCGATACCAGTGCGGACACACCGTGTGCTTTACGCGGTCGATCGGCAGATCGAAGTTCTGATGAAAGCTCGGCAGGCCCGTGAGACTGCCCGTCACGATGCCCGAACCGTGATAACCGCGCTCGCGCGAGATGATCTTCTTCTTGTTCGGACGGCCGAGAACATTGTTGTAATACCAGACGATCTTGATCTGCGTTTCGTTCGCATCCGATCCCGACATGCCGTAATACACCTTTTTCATGCCCTCGGGCGACCAGTCGATGATGCGCGACGACAGCTCGATGATCGTATCGGTCGAGTGACCGACATACGTGTGGTAATACGCGAGCTTCTTCGCCTGCTCATAGATTGCGTCGGCTACTTCGGTGCGGCCATAGCCGATGTTCACGCAATAGAGGCCCGCGAATGCGTCGATATAACTTTTACCTTGATGATCCTGAATGCGGATGCCCTTCGCGCCCGTGACGATCTTGCCGGGCAGCGCGCCGCTCGCGTGATCGTGTGCATGCGTGGACGGATGCATGAAGTGCGCGCGGTCTTCGGCGAACAGTTGCTCGAGCGATTGATTCTGCTGGGTCATGTGCTTCTCCTTGATATGCGGTACTGCGTGTCTCTGAGGATAGGTCTTCAGGCCGCGCTCGTGAGCGGCAGGCCGAGATTGCCGAGGCAAAAGTATTTCGTTTCGACGAAGGGCTCGAAGCCTTCCGCGCCGCCTTCGCGTCCGAGGCCCGATGCCTTCATGCCGCCGAACGGGATCGGCGCGCCGGTGAACTTCACGCCGTTGACCGACACCATCGCGAAATCGAGTCGGCGCACGAGCTGGAAGATCGTGTCGATGCGCGTCGCACAGACGTAGGCGGCGAGGCCGTATTCGGTGTCGTTGGCGCGCGCGACGGCTTCGTCGAGCGTATCGAACGGCGAGATCGCGGAGATCGGCGCGAAGTTCTCTTCGTCGTAGATACGCATGCCCGGTCTGGCATCGGCGACGACGGTCGGTTCATAAAACCAGCCACCGAGCGCATGAGCTTTGCCGCCGACGGTGATGCGCGCGCCTTGCGCCTTTGCATCCTCGACACGAGCGACGGTCGCATCGAATGCGGCCTGATGCATGAGCGGACCGACATCGACATTTGCTTCGAAGGCCGTCCCTACTTTCAGCGCTTTCACTGCTTCCGTGTAGCGTTCGACGAACCGTTCATAAAGCGGACGCGCGACGAGAATGCGGTTCGCAGCGCAGCAATCCTGCCCCGAGGTTTGAAACTTCGCACCCACTGCAACGCGCACGGCCTGTTCCAGGTCCGCGTCTTCCGTCACGATGAAAGGCGCGTTGCCGCCCAGTTCCAATGCGAGCTTCTTGATGCCCGCCTGCGCTGCCGTCTTCGCAACGAGACCGCCGACGCGCGTCGACCCCGTGAAGCTCACGGCGCGCACGCGCGTATCGCTGACGAGCGTTTCCATCGCCATTTGTGGCTCGCCGATGACGACGTTGAACACGCCCGGCGGAAAGCCTGCTTCTTCGGCGAGTTGTGCGAGTGCGATAGCGGAGAACGGCGTTTCGTGCGCGGGCTTCACGACGACGGTGCAGCCCGCGGCAATCGCGGCGGCGGCCTTGCGCGTGATCATCGCGACGGGGAAATTCCACGGCGTGATCAATGCCGCGACGCCGACCGGTTCCATCACGGTGCCGAGATGCGCGCCATCGATATGCGTCGGAATGGTGCGGCCCGCCAGGCGTTTCGCTTCGTTCGCGAACCATTCAACGAAGCTCGCCGCATAGGCGATTTCGCCTTTGGATTCCGCGAGCGGCTTGCCTTGCTCGAGCGACAAAATGCCGGCAAGGTCCGATTGATGACGCACGATGAGTTCGTGCCAGCGCAGGAGCAGCGCACTGCGCTTTTGCTGCGGCATCCAGCGCCATGACTGGAATGCGCGATCGGCGGCATCGATCGTCGCGACGATTTGCGCCTGATCGAGCATCGGGACATGGCCGATGACGTTCTGATCGGCGGGATTGGTTACTGCAATCGATGCGGCGCTGTCGCTGTGAATCCAGCGGCCGTCGACATAACAGAGGGATTTGAATAGAACGGGATGGCCCAGCAGCATGTTCGTCTCCTTGCTCAAAGCGTGCTTGATTTGCATGGTTCGATGGGTCCACTTTAAGGGCGTTGCCGCGATGGAGTTTTTTGTTATTGCCCTCGGGCGGTTGGTGTTTTTTCTGTTTTTTCTGTGCTTCTTTGTGCGTTTTTTTTGGGCTTCCCCGAGCCGACACAAATACGGGATCCGGCAACCAAAAAATAACTAAACCACATCGTCAACCCAATCCGGCGGCCCTTCCGTACTATTCTTCACGACTTTCGTAACGATATAAGTGAAGTACCGCTCGATACCCAACTCTTCGACGAGCAAAGAATCGATGAACCGCTGATAGTGATCGATATCCCGCGACACGACGTGCAGCACGTAATCCACGCCGCCGCCGGTGGCATAACACTGCACGATCTCGGAAGCCGCCGCGATGCGCTCCTCGAAGCGCCGCATATCTTGCGCGGTATGACGCGAAAGCGTCACCTCAACGACAATACGGCTGCCCTTGAAAGCAGCCGTCCAGTCGATATCCGCGCGATAGCCCTTGATAAGCCCGCTGTCTTCGAGTTTCTTCACACGCTCCCACGCGGGCGAGATCGACAAATTGACCTCTTCCGCAAGGCGCGATTTCGTTATGCGGCCATCCCGCGCAAGAATGCGCAGAATGGCCAGATCGTAGCGGTCGAGCTTGATCAACTTACACGCTCACGGCAATGTTGCGTTCGACGATATCCGCGACCACGGCCACGGTGTCGCCCATCTGCACGAGGCCCGGAAAATGCCGCGCCGCAAGCAGTCCGTCACGCTTCGCGCGATATTCAACCGGCGTCGCGCCCGTGCGCGTAACGTCATACACGCGCGCAAGCACATCGCCCGCTCTCACCATGTCGCCGAGATCGCGGCACATTTCGAGCAGGCCCGTATGCTCGCTCGTCGTGTAGCAGGAACCATCCGGCATGTCGAGCAACGTCGTCGTGCGCGCTTCGCCGCGAACCACCTCCTTCTCGATGATGCCCGCATACGCGAGAAAGCCGTACACGCCGCGCTCCGCCACCGCGACGCTCTTCGCCGTCGACGAACCGCCACCGCCCAGTTCCGTCGAGACGAACACCTTGCCCGCTTCCTCGGCCGCGCTGTCATACAGACCGATGCTGTCGAGTTCGAGCATCCGCATCGAATACGGCGCCCCGAATGCGCGCATCGCGGCTTCGCAACGCGACTGCTGCGTCCCGTCGTTCAATACATGAATGGCCGCAAACGGCAGAAAATCGAGCGTGCGGCCGCCCGCGTGGATATCGAGCACGTAATCGGCGAGCGGCAACAGATGACGCTGAAAGTAATCCGCGATCTTTTCCGTCACCGTGCCGTCGGGCTTGCCCGGAAAGCTGCGATTCAGATTGCCCGCGTCGATCGGCGAAGTGCGCGAACCCGCGCGAAACGCCGGATAGTTCATGAACGGCACGATGACCACACGGCCGTTCACGTCGCTTGCCTTCAACGTCGATGCGAGCTTCGCCAGCGCGATCGGCCCTTCGTATTCGTCGCCGTGATTGCCGCCCGTGAGCAGCGCGGTCGGTCCGTCGCCGCGCTTGATCACGGTGACGGGAATCATCACGGCGCCCCACGCGGAATCGTTGCGCGAATACGGCAGCTTCAGAAAGCCGTGCTGTTCGCCCTCTGCATCGAAGTCGACGGTCGGGCTGATCGGTGACGCGCGCATCGTGCTACTCCTTCACGAACAATTTGCGAGGCGTGTTGCAGAAGGTCTCGACGCCGGTGTCCGTAATCAGGATGCTCTCCGTGATTTCGAGGCCCCAGTCGTCGAGCCACAGCCCCGGCATGAAGTGGAACGTCATGCCGGGTTCGAGGACGGTCTGGTCCCCAGGACGCAGGCTCATCGTGCGCTCGCCCCAGTCCGGCGGATAGCTCGCGCCGATCGGATATCCGCAACGGCTATCCTTCTCGATGCCGAACTTGCGCAACACCGCGAAGAAAGCATTGGCGATGTCCTCGGTCTTGTTGCCCGGCTTCGCCATCGCGAGACCCGCCTCGATGCCTTCGACGACCGCCTTCTCGCCTTCGATGAAATGCTGCGGCGGGCGGCCGAGATACACCGTGCGCGAGAGCGGGCAGTGATAGCGCTTGAAGCATCCGGCGATTTCGAAGAACGTGCCCGCATTCGCCGTGAACGTCGAGTCGTCCCATGTGAGATGCGGCGCAGCAGCGTCGGAACCCGTCGGCAATAGCGGCACGATCGCGGGATAGTCGCCGCCATAACCTTCGACGCCCGTGATGCCCGCTTCGTAAATCTGCGCGACGAGATCGCTCTTCTTCATGCCCGGCTCGACCGTGTCGAGAATGCGCGCATGCATCTTCTCGACGATGCGCGCCGCGACGCGCATGTACTCGATCTCGCGCTTCGACTTCACTGCGCGCTGCCAGTTGACGAGCGCGGTCGCATCGACGAACTTCGCGTTCGGCAGATGCTGCGTCAGCGACGCATACGCCTTCGCGCTGAAGTAATAGTTGTCCATCTCCACGCCGATGCGCAACGTGTCCCAGCCACGCACGGCAATTACTTCGGATGACAGATAATCCATCGGATGGCGCACCTGCGACTGCACATAGTGATCCGGGTAGCCGACGATATCGTCGTGCGACATGAACACCGTGCGCTTCGCGCCGTTCGCGTCCTGGCCACGGCCGTACCAGACCGGATCGCCGTGCATCGCGAGCAGCACGCATTGATGCACGTAGAACGACCAGCCGTCGTAACCGGTGAGCCACGCCATGTTGGTCGGGTCGGTCACGATCATCAGATCGATGCCCGCTTTCTCCATCGCGCGCCGTGTCTTCGCGATTCGCGCGTCGTACTCGCTGCGTTCGAACGGCAGGCGTACCACGGGCGCCCCTCGTTCATCCGGCTTCTTCTGTTGCGTGATTTCGGACATCGTCCCCTCTATCAAGCGGTCACATCGTTGTGGAAAATGGTTCCTGCCTGTGCCGCGCGCGCTCGCTGAATGGCGAGCGTCGCGATCGCGGTGTCTTGCGCGCCGGTGCCGGTCAGATCGCAGACGGTGATCTCGTCATCGCTCATACGGCCTTGAGCCTGTTGCGCGATGACTTCGCCAAGCTCGGCAAAAGATGCATCAGCATCCGTCACGCCCGCTTCGATCGCATGATGCAGCTCGCCGAGCACGCGCACTTGCTGAAGGCGGTCGCACACATAGCGCGCTTTGGCGAACACGTCCGGAGCGATTTCATTCTTGTGCTCCGCATCCGATCCCATCGCGGTGATATGCAAGCCCGGATGCAGATCGCGTGCGTGTATCAGTGGCTCGCGGCTCGGCGTCGTCGTGATGGCGATATCGGCGTGCTTCAACGCCTGGTTCACGCTGTCGGCGACATCGCACGGCAAGTCTTCGCAGTCACGCGCGAACTGCTGCGCGCTCTTCGGATCGCGCGCCCATACGGTCACATGCCCGATGTCGCGCACGAGCCGCAACGCCTTCAATTGCAGACGCGCCTGCTCGCCCGCGCCGATAATCGCGACGCGCTTCGCATCCTTGCGCGCGAGCCAGCGCGAGGCAACCGCGCCCGCCGCAGCGGTACGCACGGCGGTGAGATAACCGTTGTCGAGCAACACGGCTTCCGTGAGACCGGTGCGCGCGGACAGCACGAGCATCAGGCCATTGAGGCTCGGAAGTCCGAGCGACGGATTGTTGAAGAAGCCAGGGCTCACCTTGATCGCGAAGCTCGGAAAGCGCGGCAAATAAGCGGTTTTCACGTCGACTTCGCCGGCGTGCTCGGGAATGTCGAGACGCAGGATCGGCGGCATTGCGACGGCTTCGGTCGCGAGCGACTTGAACGCGGCTTCGACTTGCTCGATCGCGTCGAGGTCAAGCGGCACGAGCTTGCGCAATTGCGCCTGCCCGAGCAGCACGGTGGAGGTATCGATGTTGGACATGGGTTCAGGCCGCTCCGATGAGTCGACGATGCGTTGCGATATCGATGTTGCTGCCGCTCACGACGATGACGATCGGTCCGTTCGCGGCTCCAATCGCGCCGTCGAGCAAAGCCGCGATGCCGACCGCCGCCGCCCCTTCTACAACGAGCCGCTCTTCGCGATACGCGTGCACGATGCCGCGCGCGATCGACACTTCATCGAGCAGCACGACATCGTCGATGAGATCGCGCGTCATCGCGAACGTATGTCTGTTATCGAGGCCGATGCCGC
Organism: Caballeronia sp. NCF2; assembly: GCF_023631205.1. Taxonomy (NCBI): domain Bacteria; kingdom Pseudomonadati; phylum Pseudomonadota; class Betaproteobacteria; order Burkholderiales; family Burkholderiaceae; genus Caballeronia; species Caballeronia sp. NCF2. Next base: position 177,347 of record NZ_JALQDN010000054.1, read on the forward strand.
CGCCGAGCGAATCGGCGAGTGTTTCGAGTTCATCGACGAACACCGGCTTGCCTGCCGCGAGACTCGCATGCATCGCAGCGCCGCGTTCCATCGACACGCCGATCATCTTCACGTCGGCACGAATGCTTTTCGCCGCGAACGCGACGCCGCTGAATAGCCCGCCGCCCGACAAGGGCACGACGATGCTCGCCGCATCGGGCAGCGCTTCGAGAATTTCAAGGCCAATGGTGGCTTGCCCCGCGATCACGCGTTCGTCGTCGAAGGGCGGCACGAATGCATAGCCTTCTTCGCGCACGAGACGTTGCGCTTCGACCTGTGCATCGTCCTGACTCTTGCCGACGATGACGACACGCGCGCCGAGCGCGGCCACCGCATCGACCTTGTTCTTCGGCACGAGCGACGACATGCACACTGCAGCTTCGATGCCGAGCGCGCGTGCCGCGTGTGCAACCGCGCGGCCATGATTGCCCGTCGATGCGGTGACGACACGCTTGCAGCCTTGCTCCGCGATCTGTGCGAGCGCATTGGTCGCGCCGCGCAGTTTGAAGCTGCCCGTAGGTTGCAGCGTTTCGAGCTTTAGATGAACGGGCACGCCCGCGATGCGCGAGAGCGACAGCGAATGAACCAGCGGCGTGACGAGCGCGCGGCCTTCGATGCGCTGGCGGGCGCGGTAGACATCGGCGAGCGTGAGTGCGGACATGTGCGCCTGAATTGCGTTTGAGCTAACCATGCAACTCAGTCTAATGTCCTAAAAAATCGTTTTCGATTGTCCTAGTTCATTTAGTTGAAGTCATGCACATGCGGGTACTGACCGAAGACTTCGCGCATCGTTTCGACCGCGCTGCGAAACGTGCTTTCGCCGACTTCCGCGCCCACGCATAGCCGCACCGCATTGGGCCGGTCCGCGCCGCGCACGAGAAACGGATCCGGCGACGTCACGGCGATATTGCGATTGCGCAATTCACGCGTGATGCGCTCCGCTTCCCATTCGTCGGGCACACGCAGCCATACCGAAAGCGCGTTCGGATGACTGCCGAGCACGTATTCGCCGAGCACTTCGCGCACGACGCCCTGGCGTGCCGCGAGCCGCTCGCGCTGAATCTCCACGAGACGTTGCGCCGTGCCATCCGTGATCCAGCGCGCGGTGACTTCCGCGATGGGCGACGTCGCCATCCAGCAACTGACGCGCAGCACGCTTTCCGCACGCAACGCAAGACGCCGCGGCACCGTCATGAAGCCCGTGCGCAAGCCGCTCAATACGGACTTGGTCATGCTCGTGCAGTAGAAAGCGAGTTCCGGAATGAGGCTCGCGATAGGCGTCTGCGTTTTCGCGGGCAACGCGCCATAGACATCGTCCTCGATCACATAGACGCCATAGCGTTCCGCGATGCGCGCAATCGCGCGGCGGCGCGAGTCGGGCATCATCGCGACCGTGGGATTGTTCAGCGTCGGCGTGCAGACGAGCGCGCTCACGCGTTCGCTGTCGCAGACTTCCTCGAAGTGCTCAGGGCGAATGCCGTGCTCGTCGATCTCGAGACCTTTGAGCGTAAACCCCAACACGTTCGCCGATCCGATTACGCCGTGATCGGTGAGGCTTTCGCACAGCACCGTATCGCCCGGCCCGACGATGCTCGCCAGCGCAAGGAAGATGCTATGCGCGACGCCGTTGGTGACGAGCAGCGTCTCGACCTTCGCGGGCATGTTGAGCGAAGCGAGCCATTCGACGCCCGCCTGTCGATGACTGTCGAAGCCCGCAATCGGCCGGAACGCACGTATCCACGGCTGATCGTCGATGGTCGAAAGCGTCGCGCAGACCTTGCGCCACATCGAGTCATGCTCGGGCGTATGCACGATGCGCGCGATCGAGAAATCGACGACCGAGCGCTCGGCGGTGTCGAGCATGTAATTGGACATCGTTTCGGTCACGCGCGCGCTGACGAAACTCCCGCGTCCGACCTCGCATCGAATCAGCCCTTGCCGTTCGAGTTCCTTGTAGGCATTGGTGACGGTCTGCACGCTGATCGCGAGATCGGCGGCGACTTCGCGTTGCGGCGGCAACCGTGCGCCCGATGCTAGCGCGCCGCTTTCTATATCGGCGGCCATCGCCTTGACGAGCCGCTTGTACTTCGACTGCACGCCCTGCACGGTACGCACGGCGTCGCGCCATCTTTCATTCACTTGCTGTTCCTCGCATGCCTGGTTCCATGCGCAATAGTGGCCCAAAAGCGCGCGCGAAAATAATTGTCCTAGAGCAATCGGAACAAATATATGGCTTTGTATTCTGCGTCGGTGGCTATGCGGCGAGTGACTCCAAAGCCCCTTGGAGTAAGGGTTTTCCTCGGTCTCTCACATGCAGCGCCGCCCCACTCGACCACGCTTGAAGAACCATTACTACGGGAACGATATGAACACGAAGCGACTGTCTGGAATGCTGGCGGCGGCGTGCGTCGCGGCAGCGAGTCTTGCCGCCTATGCCACGAGCGCGAACGCGGAAACCACCTTGCAGCGCATCCAGCGCACCGGCGAGGTGCGTATCGGCTATGCGAACGAAACGCCCTTCGCCTACACGACGCCCGATGGCACCGTAACCGGCGAATCGCCCGAGATCGCGAAGAAGGTGTTCGCCAAGCTCGGCGTGAAGAAGGTCGATGCGGTGCTGACCGAATGGGGCGCATTGATTCCGGGCCTCAAAGCCGGCCGCTTCGACGTGATTGCAGCGGGCATGTACATCACGCCCGAGCGTTGCAAGCAAGTGGCGTTCGCCGATCCGCAATATCAGATTCCCGACACGCTGCTGACGATGAAGGGCAATCCGAAGAACCTGCACAGCTATGCCGATGTCGCGAAGCAGCCGGACACGAAGCTTGCTGTGATGGCAGGTACGGCGGAACTCGGTTATGCGCGCGCGGCGGGCATCAAGGACGACCAGATTCTTCAGGTTCCGGACACGACCGCGCAATTGCAGGCCGTGCGCGCGCGTCGCGCCGACGCGGCTGTCGGCACCGCATTGACGATGAAGGGCCTCGCCGAAAAAGGCGGCTCGTCGGTCGAGGCGATCAAGCAGTTCAACGACGATCCGAAGCACACAGGCTATGGCGCGCTCGCGTTCCGACCCGAAGACACCGATCTGCGCGACGCCGTCAACAAGGAGCTGCATCAGTGGCTCGGCACCGACGATCATCTGAAGACGGTCGCGCCCTTCGGCTTCGACAAGTCCAACGTGACAGCGAAGAAAGCGCCGGAACTGTGCGCCGGTTGAGCATCGATGCATCGCGACGCGCAGCTTCATCTACTAGCGAGGAACCGTCATGAGTGACCTCCGTGAGCTTCTGCCCTTGATGATGAAGGGCACACTCGTCACGATCCAGATCGCCTTCATCAGCATCCTGCTTGCGATCGTCATGGCGGGCGTCGCGACGGCGTTGCGCGCCGCGCCATACCGTGTCGTGCGATGGATCGGCAACGTGTATGTCGAAGTGTTTCGCGGCACTTCGCTACTCGTGCAGTTGTTCTGGCTCTTCTTCGTGCTGCCGCTGCCGCCGTTCAACGTGCAACTGACGCCCTTCACGGTCGCCATCGTCGGGCTCGGGTTGCACTACGGCGCGTATGGCTCCGAGATTCTGCGCGGCGCGCTGCGTTCGGTGCCGGGCGGACAGTACGAAGCGGCGCTCGCGCTGAACATGCCGGCCACGGCGCGGCTGCGTCGCATCGTGCTTCCGCAGGCGATGATCAACGCGCTGCCGCCCGCGACGAATCTGATGATCGAACTGTTGAAGGGCACATCGCTCGTCTCGCTGATCACGCTGTCGGATCTCACGTTCCGCGCGCGCCAGCTCGACGAAGCGACCTTCAAGACAGCGGAAATCTTCGGGCTCACGCTGCTCATCTACTTCGTGCTCGCGCAGGTGATCGTCGCCGTGATGCGCGTGTTCGAGCGGCGCGTGAGCAGTCATGTCGCGATCCGTCGCGCGAGCCGCACCTTACCGGGGGCCGCATCATGACGTCGCTGGGTCAACTCTTCGATGTGAAATACGCGCTGCATATCCTGCCGGAACTCGCGCGCGCGGCGACTTATACGATCGGCATCACGCTCGTCGGGTTCGCCATCGCGCTCGTGCTCGGCCTCGTTCTCGCCATCATGCGGCGCAGCGATTTCGCGCCGCTCGCGAAGACGACTGCGTTCTTCATCGAGTTCATACGCAGCACGCCGCTGTTGATTCAGGTGTACGTGCTCTTCTATGTCGCGCCGCTTTACGGCTTCACGATGTCGGCGTTGACGGCGGGCACGCTCGGCATCGCGGTCCATTACGCATGCTATGTGTCCGAGGTGTATCGCGCGGGACTCAACGGCGTTGCACGCGGACAATGGGAAGCATCGTGCGCGCTGTCGCTCCGGCCGTGGCGCACCTATACCGGCGTGATTCTGCCGCAAGCGATCCGCCCGGTGATTCCCGCGCTCGGCAACTACCTTGTTGCGATGTTCAAGGACACGCCGGTGCTCTCCGCGATCACCGTCGTCGAACTGATGCAGCAGGCGAAGAACATCGGCTCCGAGACCTTTCGCTATCTCGAACCCATCACGATGACCGGAATCTTCTTTCTCATCATCAGCGTGACGTTCGCTTCGGGCGTGCGTCATATCGAACGGCGCGTGAGGCTGCCATGACCGCGACTCAATACCAGGAGCAGCAGATGAAACGGGATTTCGACCCCGCGCTCGGCGGCGCAGCCGACGCCAGCGCGAACACGCCGATGGTGCGCTTTCGCAACGTCACCAAACGCTACGGCGCGCTGACCGTGCTCGACGGCCTCGATCTCGATGTCGCGCCGAACGAGAAGGTGGCGATCATCGGGCCGAGCGGCTCGGGCAAGTCCACGCTATTGCGCGTACTGATGACGCTCGATCCGCTGACCGATGGCGTCATCGAAGTGGACGGGCAGCCGCTCACGCACGAAATGCGCGGCGGCAAGCTCGTGCCCGCATCGCCGCGGCATGTTCGTCAGGTTCGCAGCAAGATCGGCATGGTGTTTCAGAGCTTCAATCTCTTTCCACACATGACCGCGCTCGCGAATACGATCGAAGCGCCAATGAGCGTGCTCGGATTGTCGAAGAAGGAAGCGACCGAGCGCGCGCGCGAACTGCTGTCGCTCGTCGGCCTCGCGGAGAAGTGCGAGCATTACCCGTCGCAATTGTCGGGGGGACAGCAGCAGCGCGTCGCGATTGCGCGAGCGCTCGCCATGCGGCCGAAGATCATGCTGTTCGACGAAGTGACATCCGCGCTCGATCCCGAACTATGCGGCGAAGTGCTCAACGTGATTCGCCGTCTCGGCGAAGAACACAACCTGACGATGCTGATGGTCACGCACCAGATGGGCTTCGCGAAAGAGTTCGCCGATCGCGTGTGTTTCTTCTCGCAAGGCAAGATCATCGAACAGGCGCCGCCGCAGCAGTTCTTCAGCGCACCGCAGCATGAGCGCACGCGGCAGTTCCTGCGTGCGGTGACCGAGGCGCTTTGATTCGTTGCTGCGCGCGGCGCGGGTGCGGCTTACTGCGTGCTCGCCGCCAGCGGCGTATAGGTTCCCGTGAGTGCCTTGAGGAACGCGACGATCGACTCGACATCCGCTTCCGATAGCTTCGTTCCCACTTCGTACTTCGCCATGTCGCGAACGGCCTGATGCAGGTCGTTCACGTTGCCGTCGTGGAAATACGGCGCGGTCAGCGCGACGTTGCGCAGTCCCGGCACCTTGAAGCGATGCAGATCGCCCGGATCGCGTGTCACGTTCGCGCGGCCTTTGTCCGCATCCGTCAATGCAACGCCGCGCGCCGCGAAGTAATCGCCGGCAAGTCCCATCCGTTCATACGACTGGCCGCCGAGATTCGCGCCGACGTGACAGGTCGCGCAACGGTTCGCCTTGAATAGCTGATAGCCGCGCAATTCCTGCTCGTTGAGTGCGGTCTTGTCGCCGCGAAGATAAGCGTCGAAACGGCTCGGCGTCAGCAAGGTCTTTTCGAATTCGGCGATGGCGTCCGTGATGTCGTCGCCCGACCAGCCGCGTTCATACACACTCGTGAAGGCGCGCGTGAACTCCGCATCCTTGTTCAGCTTCCCGATGATCTGATCCCACGAAACCGAAGCCATCTCGACCGGATTCAGCGGCGGCCCGCCCGCCTGATCCTGCAGCGTCGCGGCACGTCCGTCCCAGAACTGCGCGTGATTCAGCGCCGCGTTGAATACGGTCGGCGCGTTCACGCCGCCGAGTTGACCGCCCACGCCGAGCGATAGCTTGCGGTTGTCGACGCCACCGGTTCCGAGGCCATGACAGCTCGCACACGAGATCGAATTGTCAGACGACAGGCGCGGATCGTGGAACAGGCGCATGCCGAGCGCGACCTTGCGCGCATCGACGGGCAGCGATGCCGGCAATGGCTGCACCGGCTCGTTCGCGAATTCGTCGCTTACGCCGTGCGTCGCATAGTTCGCTTTGCGGACATCGGCGATCCATTCGAGCAGCATGTCGCGATCATCCTGCGTCAGGCCCGTGCTCCAGTGCACGGCGCGGAACGCAGCGGGCGGCATCGTGCCGTCTTTCACGACTGTTTCGAGCTTGGCGATATCGGCTTCAGGCGCGGGCGTGCCGTCTTCGAGAGCGTTGTACAGCGCGTCGATACGGAAATGACGCAGCCCTTTCTCGACGTCATGCTTCGATAACTGCGCGATGCCAGGCCATGTCGAATACGACGGCAATTCGGCCTTCGTCGAATGGCAGTAATAGCATGCGTTGCGGTTCAGCACGTTGCGAATGGAACCCGCTTGCGCCGACGACACCGGTCCTTCTGCGGCCTTGCTCGCATACGCCGTGTCGTGCAGATACGCATAACCCGACATGCCCAGATATCCTGCAATGACGACCCCCGCGACCGCTAACAACGACTTCTTCAACATGTTTGACATCGACTGGCTCTAGCTTTCGAATTAGTTGGCTAGCGATGCTAACGAACGCGGCCGGAATCGTGGTTGAGAGCCGTCAACGTTCTTTCCCGGACAACTTGTCGCGCCTGATGCGTGGCGTCGAATGCCGTGCGCCATGGCGTCGCATGAGCGTCGAGGACCGTTTATTGCTTCACGCTCATTCGATGACCACCGGAGAGTGCGATGCCCCCCACCCTGCATAAAGTCGCGCGTTTCGCGGATCTGTCCGCCGGGCGCGGCACGCGCGTGTGCGTCAAGAGCGAAGACAAGGACGCGAAGGACATTCCGATCCTCCTCGTGCGCGACGGAGAGAATGTGCGCGCGTACACCGCCAAATGCCCGCATGCGGGCGGACCGCTCGACGAAGGCGCGATTTGCAACGGACGCATCGTGTGTCCGTGGCACAAAGGCACGTTCGATGTCGGCGACGGCAGTCTCGTCGAGCCGCCGCCTTCGAAGGCGTTGACGCGCTATGAAGCGATGCTCAAGGACGGCGATGTGTATGTGTCCGCGCAACCCATGGAGAGCGGCGACGTATCGCAGAAACAGACCAACGATAGCCGGACCATGCTCATCGTGGGCGCGGGCGCGGCGGGCGCGGCCGCTTGCTCGGCGTTGCGCGAAGCCGGTTTCGGCGGACGCATCGTGTTGGTCGGCGGCGACGCGCGCGAGCCGTACGATCGCACCTCGCTCAGCAAGTTCACGCTCGCGGGCGACATGCCACCCGACGACGTTCCGCCCCTGCTCGACGACGATTTCTTCGCGAAGCACGACATCGAACGCAACGAATCGCCTGCCGTTCATCTCGACGCGAAGAACCGGCGCGTCGAACTCGCAAACGGGCACAAGATCGATTACGACGCCGCGCTCGTCTGCACCGGCGGCGTGCCGAAGCCGCTTACGACGCCCGGCGCAAACCTCGCGCATGTACATCTGCTGCGCACTCGCGACGATGCGCGTGCGATCCTCGCATCGCTCGAACAGCACAAGCGCGCGGTGATCGTCGGGGCGAGTTTCATCGGGCTCGAGGCGGCTTCATGTCTGAGGAAGCGAAACGTCGACGTGACCATCGTCGCGCCGGGCAAGGTGCCGTTCGCGAAGCAGTTCGGCGAGCGCATCGGCGAGATGTTCAGAAAGCTGCACGAGAAGAACGGCGTGACGTTTCATATGAATGCACGCGTAAGCACATTGAGGGGCGGCAACGCGGTGAGCGAAGTGATCCTCGATTCCGGCGAGAAGATCGCAGCCGATGTCGTGCTCGCGGGCACGGGCGTCGATCCCGCCACGTCGTTTCTTGCGGACGTCGAGCTCGCGGACGATGGCGGCATCGATGTGGACACGTCCATGCTCGCCGCGCCCGCGCTCTATGCCGCCGGCGATATCGCGCGCTTTCCGTTGCCGCGCTCGGACCAGCGCGTGCGCATCGAGCATTGGCGTGTCGCGCAGCAACATGCGCGCGTCGCCGCGTACAACATGGCGGGCAGCGCACGCACGTATGTCGGCGTTCCTTACTTCTGGACCTATCACTACGAGAAGACCTTCGACTATCTTGGACATGTCAGCGAGCCCGACAGCGTCGAAATAGACGGCGATCTCGAAGCGCAGCATTTCATCGCGTATCTGATGAAGGATGGACGCGTGGGCGCGGTGGTCGCGTGCGAACACGACGCCGCCGTGTGCCGTCTCGCCGAAGCGATGCGCGAGCCGCTCACGCTCGAAGACGCACGTCGCATCGCCAACGCCTGAGCGCGCGAACATGGCCACGAAACGCGCCGATATCGACCCGCAACAGACGCCCGCATCGCTCGACGAATGCCGGCGTTGCGCGCTCTGGGAACACGCGACGCAAGCGGTGCCGGGCAACGGTCCGCGTCATGCGCCGATCATGATCGTCGGCGAGCAGCCGGGCGATCAGGAAGACTTGCAGGGCAAGCCGTTCGTCGGGCCTGCCGGCGCGATGCTCGATCGCGCGCTCGAAGAAGCCGGCGTCGCGCGCAAGGAGGTGTATGTAACGAACGCGGTCAAGCACTTCAAGTGGGAACCGCGCGGCAAGCGGCGTCTGCACAAGACGCCTGCGCAGCGCGAGATCGATGCCTGCCATTACTGGCTCGATCGCGAGACAGGCGATGTTGCGCCGCAAGTGATCGTCGCGCTCGGCTCGACTGCGCTCAAGTCCGTGTTGCGCGATTCGAAGGCGACCCTGCAGGCCTCGATGGGGCACGCGCTCGAACACGAGGGACATGCGATCGTCGCGACCTATCATCCTTCGTTCGCGTTGCGCGCGCCCGATCCGGAGACACGCGAGCGTGCATACAAGGCAATCGTCGAAGCGTTGCGCGATGCACATCGGCTCGTCGCGCGTCATCGGAAATAGCGTTGAGGGAATGACTATGACAACGAGCGCAAAGACAGCAGCGAAAAAGAAGAATAGCGGCAAGCGGCCCAGCACGCGCCAGCGGCATTCGCTTGCGAGCGTCCGCAAGAAGCCGGAGCGCACGACGCATCGCTGGTCGCATCATGTGATGGAAACGAGCGATGCAATGGATATTCAGCGCGACATCTTCAAGACCGGCAACGCGCAGGAGATCGCCGATTCGCTCAAGCGCTCGTCGACGCGCAGCACCCGCCGCAAGGGCTCGCCGTTTCAATCGGCAATGTCGATGCTGAACTTCTACATCAATCGCGCGGGCCGCAATCTGCCGAAGTCGCGCAAGAGCACGCTGGAACGCGCGAAAAAACGCTTGCGCGAAGCGTTCGGACGCAAGCCCTGAAACGTCCGCGCGGCCTCGTCGGAACGAGGCCGCGCGCGTTGCGTGGCTACCGCTTCTCCATGAAGATCAGGGTTGCCGCTGACCGCCCTGATGCTGTGGCAACGGCTGATTCTGCTGCTGCTGACCGCTCTGCTGATCCTGTTGCGGTTGCCCCGGCGACCGGTCTTGCTGGCCGTGCTGCTTGGGCGTCGATGGCTGATTGCCCGTTTGCTTTTGATTTCCGCTCATGAAGCCCTCCTGGCTAAGTCATCGCGTAGGTTAAAAGCCTCGGCTTGCGCCGCACGATAGTGCGAGCATCGCGCGTACCAGAACGGACGTCCGCATGATGCGGGCGCTTCGCAACGTCACGAGGAACGTCTCTTGCTTCCGCTAAGAAACGATGCGACCCGCTCAAAGGAGACAGCAATGGTGCAAGAACCTCCTCTCAATCCCGGCGATGAAGCCGAGCCCGGCGCGCCCGGTACCGGCGAAGACATCTGTCCGGACTGCAACGGCTCGGGCAAGCTCGAAGGCGCCGACTGCAAGACGTGCGGCGGAACGGGCAAGGTGACGCAAGGCATCGGCGGCGGTTGAATCGACGTTTCAGGAGTCACGTTTGAAAACGCATCCGAGCCATCTGGCAGGCACGGTCGCGCTCGCGTTGTTGCTCGCGAGCGGCGCGGCCATCGCCGACGATTACGCGAACGACTTTGGCCCGAACCCGACGCTGCCCGCACCGCGCAGAGCGATGATGCCGACGGTGAACATCGCGCCTGCCAAACCTTGGGCGCAGGGACAAAAACCCATCGCGCCCGAGGGTTTCGATGTGACCGCGTTCGGCACGGGGCTCGAACATCCGCGCTGGCTTGCGACGCTGCCCAATGGCGACGTGCTCGTCGCCGAAAGCAATGCGCCCGCGAAGCACGACGAAAACGCAGGCATCAAAGGCTTCGTCATGAAGAAGGTGATGAAGCGCGCGGGCGCGGCCGTTCCAAGCCCGGACCGCATCATGCTGCTGCGCGATGCCGATGGCGACGGAATCGCTGAAACGCGCAGCGTGTTCATCGACAAGCTGCATTCGCCGTTCGGCATGGCGCTCGTCGGCGACGATCTCTACGTCGCGGATACCGACGCGATCCTGCGCTTCAAGTACGAAAACGGCACGACGCAAATCACGACGCCGGGCGAGAAGTTCATCGACTTGCCTGCCGGCGATATCAACCATCACTGGACGAAGAACATCATCGCGAGCCGCGACGGAAGGAAGCTCTACGTGACGGTCGGCTCGAACAGCAATGTGGCGGAGAACGGCATCGACGCGGAGAACGGCCGCGCGGCGATCATGGAAGTCGATATCGAATCGAAGCAGTCGCGCCTCTTCGCGACGGGCTTGCGCAATCCGAACGGCATGGCGTGGCAGCCGCAGAGCGGCGCGCTCTGGACCGTGGTCAACGAGCGCGACGAACTCGGCAACGACCTCGTGCCGGACTATCTGACCTCCGTGAAAGACGGCGCTTTCTATGGCTGGCCATACAGCTATTACGGTCAGCATGTCGATGATCGCGTGAAGCCGCAACGCGCGGATCTCGTGCAATCGGCGATCGCGCCGGACTATGCGATCGGCGCGCACACCGCTTCGCTCGGTCTCGCGTTTTATGACGGCACCGCATTTGCGCAACGCTATCGAAATGGCGCGTTCATCGGTCAACATGGTTCGTGGAATCGCAAGCCGAGAAGTGGCTACAAGGTGATCTTCGTGCCCTTCGACAATGGCAAGCCTTCAGGACCGCCCGAAGATATTCTGACGGGCTTTCTGTCGTCGGATGGTCATGCGCTCGGCCGTCCTGTCGGCGTGGCGATCGATGGCAAAGGCGCATTGCTCGTCGCCGACGATATCGGCAATACGGTGTGGCGGGTCGCGCCCGCCGCGAAATAAATGGCCGCGCGAAAGTCGGCACGCGGCGCGCCGGGTCTCTTCGCGCTCGCGGAAAAGCAGATCGTCGGGCTTTACGATGCGGGCGTGATGTCGCCTGCGGTGCTGCATCACGTCGTCGCGGCTTACGCGAATAGCAGCATCGACTGGAACGAAGATGGCACGCTGCAAACCGTCGATGGCCATACGGTGCACGAAGCCGTCGTGCTCGTGATGATGCCGGGACGTGCGTTGAAGAACGCACGCAAGGACTTCATCTCCGTGGTCGAGCATCTCGCGGGCGGCGCGCGCGAGACGCAAGAGGACGAAGCGCAAGCCGAGGACGACGAAGATCTCCTGACTCAACTGGGCGGCGACCCATCGCCGCCGCGCGCGAAGGCGCGCGCCGCGAAGAAGAGCACGGAAGAAGAAGCCGAGCCGAAGCGCGCGGCGTTCAATCCGCTCGTCGGCGCGCGTGCCGTGCGCAAGTAGCGGCATCACGGCACGCGCCTGTCGCGATCAATGCGGCACGCCCGGCGCGATGAGATCGAGCAGATCGTCCATGTCGAATGGCTTCGCGAGAATGGGCACGCCGAGATGCTTCGCGCGTTCGAGTTCATCGGCATAACCCGTCATCAGCACGAGCTTCTGCGATGGCAAACGCGACATGATCTGCTCGGCCAGATCGATGCCGTTCATGCGGCCCGGCATCTGCACATCCGACAACACGAGATCGAATCCATAACCTTCGCCCAATAGCGCGAACGCGGCATCGGCGCTTTCTTCGTGATGCACCGCGCAGCCGAGCACTTCGAGCACCGCCGTCACGCCCGCCGCGACATCCGCGTTGTCTTCCACGAGCAGCACCGACGTGCCGCGCAACGGCTCGTCTTCTTCATCGGATACGGGCACGATCGGCGGCGTCTCGACATCGGGCGGCACATAGGCCTTCGATTCCTTCGGTGCCGGACCATGATGGCGCGGCAGATAGAGGCGCACGGTCGTGCCCGATCCCGCCACGCTCGTGATGCGCGCCGTGCCGCCCGCCTGCTCGCACGCGGCGAGCACCTGCGTGAGGCCGAGGCCCGTGCCCGCGCCGCGCTGCTTCGTCGTGAAGAGCGGCTCGAACGCGCGGCGCTGCACTTGCTCGGTCATGCCTTCGCCGTTGTCGGTGATCGAGACGAGCACGTATTCGCCATCGGGAATATCCGTTTCCGCGCCGCGCACGCGCGCGTTCTGGCAACGGATCAGCACGCGCCCGCCGTGCGGCATCGCATCGCTCGCATTCACCGCGACGTTCACGAGCGCGATCTCCAGTTCGACCCGATCGGCCATGACGCGCCACAGATCGGGCGATAACTCCAGCGTCACCGCGACGGACGGATGCACCGATTTCTTCACGAGATCGAGCACGCTTCGCAGCCAGTCGGCGGGATCGACGAGCTCGCGTTTCAGCGGCTGCTTGCGCGCGACGCTCATCAGCCGCCGCGCGAGCGATTCGGCCCCGGCCGTGGCACGTTCCACCGCGAGCACTTCGCTTTCGACGTCGTTGAAGCGCTTGTGTCGGGCAAGCTCCATGTTCGAGCCGACGACCATCAGCAGATTGTTGAAGTCGTGCGCGACGTTCGCGACGAGATTGCCGAGCGCGCCCATGCGCCGCAATTGCCGGCTCGACGCCTCGACGGAAAGGCGCGTCGCGACTTCGGCCTGCCAGCGTTCCCATGCGGCCTGCTCCGCATTGAGCCGGCGGATCGAGAACAGGATCAGCAGCCACACCGCGATGCACGGCACGAGCGCCATCGTCGCGACGAGCGCAAGGTGATTGCGCCAGCGAGCGAGAACAGCGGAGGCCGCATAGCCCGTCGACACATAGAGCGGATAGTCGCCCACGCGTCTGAACGCGAGCAAGCGATCGACGTGATCGACGGTCGAACGAAGACGCATGCTGCCGTAAAGCTCGTTGTTGCGAAACGCGGCGGTAAAGGGTGTATTGGTCGCGGGTTGCCTGCTCTCCATGGCGGCCGGAAAGCGCGCGAGGATATTGCCGTCGCGCCGATAAAGCCCGATGACGACCGCCTTGTCGCCCGCCGCGAGTTCGCGATAAAAATCGGTGAGGTAGTCGCGCTTCAACGCAATCGACACGACGCCCAGAAACTTCCCGTTTCGGCCGATGCGTCCCATCGTCGTCGTGAAGACATCCGAGCGCGCCACCTTGCCGCGCAAGGGCAACGAAAAGTACGTGACGGGCGCCACCGCACGCGCGGACTGGAAATCGTCGCGATCCTCGATCGATATCGCGGGCGCGGGATACCAGCGGCTGTTGGCGAGCAGCGCGCCTTTCTCGCCGAACACGGAGATCGCCGCGATTTGCGCGAGCGTGCCGCTCATGTCGTCGAGCGTGCGATGCAGCTCCGCTTCGCGGCTCTTGATGAGCGCGTCGTCGCTATCGCCGAGCAGATCGACGATGCGCGTCTCCAGTTGCTGATTGAGGTCGATCACTTTCAGCGCGTGCTCGTCGGCGACGCGCGTGAGGCGTTCCGTGAGTTCCCGCGCATCGGCGAAGCGGCGCTGATGATCGTAGTAGCCGTAGATGCAAAGGCACGCGACCGGAATGACGATGGATGCGCCCAATACGAGCAGCAGCACCTTGCGCATCGATGCGAAATGGCGGGCAGGCAGCGGCAGATCGAATGTCGCGGTCTCTGTGGAGTCCAAGCGTTGCGTCTCCGAGGAAGTCGACCGGCATATCGTAACCGGCGAGGAGTCGGAGCGGTATGAAGAATGAAGAAAACGCCGGCATTCTCTTTAAACGCGGCGAGTGCATCGGTCGCCGGCGGCCTTTCTTCTGATTTAGCCAGGCGCATGCCTGGCCACTCGTCGCAGGGCTTGTGGACCCGGCGCGAGCGTCGGCTTCAGCCGGCCATTTCGCGATCGGGCGTCGCGGATATGCGATGAATCGCGAGATCGGCGCCATTGAACTCTTCTTCGCGATCGAGCCGCAGGCCCACTGTCATCTTGATGGCGCCATACACGAGCGCACCGCCCGCGAGCGCGAGCACGACGGCGCCCGCCGTGCCGATGAGCTGCGACCCGATCGACACGCCGCCGATGCCGCCGAACGCCTTCTGCCCGAACACGCCCGCCGCGATGCCACCCCACGCGCCGCACATGCCGTGCAGCGGCCACACGCCGAGCACGTCGTCGATGCGCCAGCGGTTCTGCACGCAGGTGAACATCTGTACGAAAAGCACGCCCGCGACCGCGCCGACGATCAGCGCGCCGAGCGGATGCATGAGGTCCGAGCCCGCGCATACCGCGACGAGACCCGCGAGCGGCCCGTTATACGTGAAGCCCGGATCGTTGCGGCCCGCGAACCATGCGGCGAGCGTGCCGCCGACCATCGCCATCAGCGAGTTGACGGCGACGAGGCCGCTGATCTTGTCGACGGTCTGCGCGCTCATCACATTGAAGCCGAACCAGCCGACCGCAAGCACCCACGCGCCGAGCGCGAGAAACGGAATGCTCGACGGCGGATGCGCGGCGATGCGCCCGTCCTTGTGATAACGCCCGTGACGCGGCCCGAGCAGCAGCACGGCGGGCAACGCGACCCAGCCGCCGAACGCATGCACGACGACCGAGCCGGCGAAATCATGAAACGGCGCGCCGAACGTGTGCGTGAGCCACGCCTGAATGCCGAAACGCTCGTTCCACGCGACGCCTTCCAGTAAGGGATAAATGAAGCCGACGATCACGCAGGTCGCGAACAGTTGCGGATTGAACTTGGAGCGCTCCGCAATGCCGCCCGACACGATCGCCGGAATCGCCGCGGCGAAGGTCAGCAGAAAGAAGAAGCGCACGAGCGCATAGCCGTTGTGCTGCGCGAGGATATCGGCGCTGTGCATGAACTGCACGCCGTACGCGATGTTGTAGCCGATGAAGAAGTACGCAAGCGTCGACACGGCGAAGTCCACGAGGATCTTCACGAGCGCATTCACTTGATTCTCGCGGCGCACGGTGCCGAGTTCGAGAAAGGCGAAACCTGCGTGCATCGCAAGCACCATCGCGGCGCCTAACAGCAGAAAAAGAGTGTCGGTTCCGGATTGGAGTGCCTGCATGATTCGAGCGATTGGTCTGGAAGAGGCGCACGTTTTGCAAGTTCCGGGCCAAGTTGGCGCAGACGGCATCCAAACGGTGCAGACGCTTTGCGCAGCGCGGATTGGCATGGTGCAACGGGCCGTGACGCTAACTTTTTCGGTGCGCCCGATCTTGGTGCAGTGCCCCGTTGCATGGCATTGAATGCACCGCGCAAGAGCCAAATATTTCGATGCGAAGGGACGCCGTAGGCTTATCGCAAGCATGCGATGCGATGCACGTTCGCGTTGCGCGGCGAGTATTCTGAAGACTGGTCGCGTGCAAAACGGAGTGGCCATGACCTCACGCATCGAACGATTTGGCGAGCACGTACGCATGGAATCGCATGAGCGCGATCCGCGTGTCGTCACGGTCGTGCTCGATCGGCCCGCGCGTCGCAATGCCGTCGATCGTTCCATGGCCGACGCATTGCGAGAGGCGTTCGAGCGCTTCGATGCCGACGATGCGTTATCCGTCGCCGTGCTATGGGGCGCGGGCGGCACGTTCTGCGCGGGCGCTGATCTGTCCGCACTCAACGATGACGCGCGCCGCAACAAGATCCATGCCGACGGCAGCGGCCCCGGCCCGATGGGACCGACGCGGCTCACGCTGCACAAACCCGTGATCGCCGCCATCGCCGGTCATGCGGTCGCAGGCGGACTCGAGCTTGCCGCGTGGTGCGACCTGCGCGTCGTCGAGGAACACGCGGTGCTAGGCGTGTTCTGCAGACGCGTCGGCGTGCCGCTCATCGATGGCGGCACGACACGGCTGCCGCGTCTCATCGGCATGTCGCGCGCGCTCGATCTGATCCTCACTGGCCGCGCCGTCGATGCTGACGAAGCGCTCGCTATCGGCCTTGCGAATCGCATTGCGCCGGCGGGCGAAGCGCGCAATGTCGCCGAAGCGCTCGCATGCGAACTGGCCGCGCTGCCGCAGGCCGCGTTGCGCGCCGACTTATGCTCCGCGCACGACAACGCATTCGATGCCGACCTGGGCCGCGCCTTGCAGCGCGAAGGCGCGAGCGGATATCGCGCGGTGTTCGATGAAGGTCTCGAAGGCGCGACGCGTTTCATCGCAAGACATCGGGACTGAAAGGACGAGCGACATGAACTCAGTGTTCGAGAACCGTAGGGAAGCGGGCCGCGAGCTCGCGCAGCATCTCGGCGCGTATGCGGACCGTGACGACGTCACCGTGCTCGCATTGCCGCGCGGCGGCGTGCCCGTGGCATACGAAGTCGCACGTGCATTGCGCGCACGGCTCGATGTGCTCGTCGTGCGCAAGCTCGGCGTGCCGGTGCAGCCGGAACTCGCGATGGGCGCGATCGCATCCGGCGATGCGTTCTTTCTCGACGAGCGCATCGTGGAATATGCAGGCGTCGGGAAAGACGAACTCGATCGCGTGATCGCGATGGAGCGCGCCGAGCTCGAGCGGCGCGAGGCGCTGTATCGCGGCGACATGCCGCCGCTCGATATGAACGGACGCGTGGCGATCGTCGTCGATGACGGCATGGCGACCGGCGCAACGATGAAGGCCGCGGCGATGTCCTTGCGTCATGCGCGCCCGTCGAAGATCGTCGCGGCGCTGCCCGTTGCGCCGCTCGATTCGGAAGCGCGCGTGGAAGATATCGTCGATGAATTCGTCTGCGTAATGCGGCCGCATCGATACTTCGGCGTCGGGCAGTTCTACATCGACTTCGATCAGACGAGCGACGACGAAGTGCGCGAGTTGCTCGATGCGGCCCGCAAGGATGTTTAGCGCAGCCAGGGCGCGTCGTGCGATTCCTGCGTCTTGCCGTATTTTTCACGCGCGGCCTTCAACGACTGCTTCTCGATGACGCCTTCGTCCACGAGCGATTTCAGCGCGGCGATGACGATCGATACGCGATCCACTTCGAAGAACTCACGCAACGATTGACGCGTATCGCTGCGGCCGAAGCCATCGGTGCCGAGCGTGACGTAACGGCGCGGCACATACGCGCGAATCAGTTCGGGCACCGCGCGCACATAGTCCGTCGCCGCGATCACCGGCCCGCGCGATGATTCGAGCGCGCGCGTGACGAAGGGCACGCTCGCATCGTCGTCGGAGAGGCGCGCCGCGCGCTCGCATGACGCGCCATCGCGATGAAGCTCCGTGAAGCTCGTCACGCTCCACACGGCGGCGTCGATGTTCCAGTCGTCTTTGAGCATCATGCGCGCGGCGATCGCTTCGTTGAGGATCGCGCCCGAGCCGAGCAATTGCACTTGCGCATTGGCATCGCCGCCGATGCGATAGATGCCGCGCAAAATGCCTTCGCGCGTGGACGCATTCAGCGCACTGCCGGGCGCGGAAGGCTGCGCGTAGTTTTCATTCGTCACCGTGATGTAATAGAACACGTCGTTCTGGCGTTCCATCATCTCCTGCATGCCTTCATCGACGATAGCCGCGACTTCGTACGCGAACGCGGGATCGTAAGCGCGGCAGTTCGGAACCGTCGATGCAGAGAGATGGCTCGTGCCGTCCTGATGCTGCAAGCCTTCGCCGCCGAGCGTCGTGCGGCCCGCCGTCGCGCCGATGAGAAAGCCGCGCGAACGCTGATCCGCGGCCGCGAAAATCAGATCGCCGATGCGCTGAAAACCGAACATCGAGTAATAGATGTAGAACGGCAGCATCGGCAGATCGTGCACGCTGTATGAAGTCGCCGCCGCGATCCACGACGACACCGCGCCCGCCTCCGAAATGCCTTCTTCGAGAATCTGCCCGCGCGTGTCCTCGCGGTAATAGAGCATCGAGCCCATGTCTTCCGGCTCGTATAACTGGCCGAGCGGCGAATAGATGCCCACTTGCCTGAAGAGATTCGCCATGCCGAACGTGCGCGCCTCGTCCGCGACCACAGGGACGACGCGTGGTCCGAGCGTCTTGTCCTTCAGCAAGCTGCCGAGCATGCGGACGAAAGCCATCGTCGTGGACATTTCCTTCGCTGATGCGTCGAGCGCGAACTGGCCCCACGTAGCGAGCGCGGGCGGCGTGATGCCAAGCGAAGCCTTCGCGCGACGTCGCGGCAGATAACCGCCCAACGCCGCACGACGCTCGTGCAGATAGCGCATTTCGGGCGCGTCATCCGCGGGCTTGTAGAACTTGAGCTGCTCGACATCGTTATCGGAGAGCGGCAGGCGGAAACGATCGCGGAACTGCTTGAGATCGTCGAGATCGAGCTTTTTCTGTTGATGCGTCGTCATGCGGCCCTGCCCCACCGCGCCCATGCCGAAGCCCTTCATCGTCTTCGCGAGAATCACCGTCGGCTGGCCCTTGTGCGAAAGCGCCTTCGCATAAGCGGCGTGGAGCTTGCGCACGTCGTGACCGCCACGGCGCAAACGGTCGATATCTTCATCCGACATATGCGCGACGAGCGCCGCGAGTTCCGGATTCTGCCCGAAGAAGCGCTCGCGGTTATAGCGGCCGTCATTCGCCGAGAAAGTCTGGAATTGGCCGTCGACGGTATGCGCAAATGCGCGCAGCAATGCATTGGAGCGATCGCGCGCGAACAGCGCGTCCCAGTCCGAGCCCCACAAGACCTTGATGACGTTCCAGCCCGCGCCGGTGAATTGCGCTTCGAGTTCATCGACGATGCGCCCGTTGCTGCGCACAGGGCCATCGAGCCGCTGCAGATTGCAGTTGATGACGAACACGAGGTTATCGAGTTGCTCGCGCGCTGCGAGCGACAGCGCGCCGATCGATTCCGGCTCGTCCATTTCGCCATCGCCGAAGAAGCCCCAGACCTTGCGGCCTTCCGTGTTCTTGAGATTGCGGTTCTGCAAATAGCGCATGAAGCGCGCTTGATAAATGGAATTGATAGGACCGATGCCCATCGACCCAGTGGGGAACTGCCAGAAATCCGGCATCAGCCAGGGATGCGGATAAGAGCACAAGCCCGGTCCCGCGATCTCGCGCCGATAATGCTTCAGATGTTCTTCGCCGAGAAAGCCTTCGAGAAACGCGCGCGCATAGACGCCCGGCGACGAATGCGGCTGAAAGTAGACGATATCGCCGCCATGCGTTTCATTCGCGGCTTCAAAGAAGTGATTGAAGCCGACCTCGAAAAGATCCGCCGCCGATGCATAACTTGCGATATGGCCGCCGAGTTCGCCATAAGCCCGATTCGCGCGCACGACCATCGCGAGTGCATTCCAGCGCAACACCGCGGCGAGCTTTTCCTCGATGTCGAGATTGCCGGGATAAGGCTGTTGCTGCGCCACGGGAATCGTATTCGCATAAGGCGTCGCGCGCGCCCGCGCCGATTCGACGCCCACCGACAGCGCGTGCTCCGCGAGCCGGTCGAAAAGATACTGCGCGCGATCCTTGCCTACGTGTTCGACGACCGCATCGAGCGCCTCCAGCCATTCGGCGGTCTCGCCGGGATCGATGTCCTCGCGTCCCTTGGCAATGGAAAGAAGCTGGGTGGTACCGCTCGACAAGTCCGTCATGGCGCGACTCCGCGTTGGCTAGAGAATACGCTCAAGCATATCCTTTGATGCGCAGAATGTGCGTCTCATTTGGCTGCCTTCTCGCTTTGCTGTAGTGTGTTTATTCTTCGGAAACGCCAAAAACCGGAATCTTTCGACTATGACAGCACACTCGAAGCAGCGCCTCGACCGCATCGACATCGGCATATTGAATGAGCTACAGCAAAACGCGCGCATCACCAATTCGGAACTCGCCCGCGCCGTCAATCTTTCGCCGACGCCCTGCTTCAACCGCGTGCGCGCGCTGGAGAAGGCGGGCCTTTTCAAGCAGCACGTCACCTTGCTGAATCCGGAAGCGCTCGGGCTTTCCATCAACGTCTTCATTCAGGTCAGTCTGGAAAAGCAGATCAAGGATGCGCTTGCGCGTTTCGAGCAAGCGATCAGCGAGCGGCCCGAAGTGATGGAGTGTTATCTGATGACGGGCGATGCCGATTACCTGTTGCGCGTCGTATTGCCCGACGTCGCCGCGCTGGAGCGCTTCATCCTGGAACGGCTCACGAAGATGCCAGGCGTTTCCAACATTCGTTCGAGCTTTGCGCTCAAACAGGTGCGCTATAAAACCGCGCTGCCGTTGCCCGCGTCGGGATTGACCCTGCCCGATCAGAATGCCGACGAGGCAGAATGGACCTGATGGATAGTGCAACGAGCGGTCGATCCTTCCGACAGCACTAAACATTCCTGTAATTCTTGCGATGACGCGGTGCATCGCCTATAACTCGTGTGGCCTGTGCGGCATGTTTTCCCGGCTTGACGTGTTCTCTGACGAATTACCACGCACGCGAGAAAGACATGAACATCGAAACCGTACGTGTATTCATCATGACGCGCGGCGTCGATTTCGCGATCATGGTGATCGGCGCGATCGCGCTGTGGATCATCGGGCGCTGGCTGATCGGTCTCGTCACGAGCACGATGCGCAAGCTTCTTTCGCGCAACGGCCGCGTCGATCCGACGCTCGCGCATTATCTCGGCTCCATCGTCGGCGTCATTCTCAATCTGCTGCTCGTACTCGCGATTCTGCAGATTTTTGGCGTGCAGACGACGTCTTTCGCGGCGTTGCTCGCGGGTCTCGGTCTCGCTATCGGCACGGCATGGGGCGGGCTGCTCGCGCACTTCGCGGCAGGCGTGTTCATGCAGGTGTTGCGGCCCTTCAAAGTGGGCGATTTCGTGACCGCGGGCGGCGTGACCGGCACCGTCACTGAGCTTGGTCTTTTCGGCACGACCATCACGACGCCCGACAACGTCGCGGCCATCATCGGCAACAACAAGATCTTCTCCGACACGATCTGGAATTTCAGCTTGCTGCCGCATCGGCGCGTCGAACTGAGCGCGAAGATCGCGAATGGCGTCGATCCGCTCGATGCCATCGCGCGTCTGAAGGAAGCCGTCGCGAAGATACCGAACGTGGCGACCACGCCGCCGCCCGATGTCGAAGTGCTGTCGTTCACGCCGGAAGGACCGCTTCTGTGCGTGCGGCCTTACACCAATACAAACGACTATTGGCAGGTCTATTTCGACACCAATCGCGCGATCATCGAAACGTTCAGGCAAGCCGGCTATCCGACGCCGGAAACGCCGCTCGTGCGCCGCGTCGTCAACTGATTTTCACGCGCGAATGCTGAACTAGAATGAGTGGAACCGGCGTGCCTTGCGCCGGATCACCGGTCGCGCGCGGGAGGATGCCATGCCGACTTATCAATACCGTTGTCAGGATTGCGGCGAGACCTTCGAGCACGCGGAGCACATCGTCGAGCATGCAACGGTGCAACTCAAATGCCCGAAGTGCGGCAGCGAGAAGGTCGCGCACGCACCGGCGCCGTTCGTCGCGAAGACCACGAAGAAAAGCTGAACTTCAAGCCGCGCGAAACCGCACTTCGTGCGACGGCAGGCCGCCCAGACGTTGCGCGACGTGATCGATGAACGCGCGCAAGCGCGGCGCTTCGTGACGGCTCGGCGGCCATAGAATCTGAAACACGCCTTCCGGACGCATGTGTGCGCCGAGCACCGCGCGCAGCATGCCGCCGTCCATCGCGCTCTTCGCGACGAAATCCGGCACGCACGCGAGCCCCAATCCGGAGATGCAGCCTGCGAGCACGGCTTCCATGTCGTTGAACGTGAGCGTCGCGTGCGGATCGATTGCGAACGTGTGATCGTCACGCGCGAAACGCCAGGGCTCGGGACGGCCGCTCGCCGGAGAACGGAAGCGGATGCACGCATGGCCATCGAGATCGCCGGGCGTCGCGGGCTCGCCATGACCCGCGAAGTATGCGGGCGAGCCAATCACGACCGGACCGTATTGCGTGAGCGGGCGCGCGAGCAATTGCGAATCGGCGAGACGCCCTGTGCGGATCACCGCGTCATACCCTTCCTGCGTGACATCGACTACGCGATCGCTGAATTCGATATCCAGTTCGATGTCCGGATAGCGCCGCCTGAAGTCCGGCACGAGCGGCATCAATAGCCGCGTGCCGAGCGACGGCGCGCTGATGCGCAGGCGTCCGCGCGGCGACGACGTCGAATGGAACAGCTCGTTCTCTGCTTCTTCGAGATCGGCGAGCATGCGTTTGCAGCGCGCGAAGAAACGTGCGCCTTCGTGCGTGAGGCCGATCCTGCGCGTCGTGCGATTGAGCAGTTGCACGCCGAGCTTCGCTTCGAGCCGCATCACGCTCTTGCCTACTGCCGAAGCCGACAATCCGAGCGCGCGCCCTGCCGCGACGAAGCTGCCCGACTCGGCGGCGCGCACGAACGCGACCATGCCGGAAAGACTTTCTGTCGATGGAGGCGCCCCGGACGAAGTCGCCGTGAGAGACCCGTGCGAAGCCTGCGATGGAACGGTGGTCATATTCATGTTCTGGCGAAAAAGAAGGCGCGACGGATTGCGCCTGTCTTCTGCAAGAACGTGCGTGATGCCGATTTATTCCCGACTTACCCGCGCTCTCGTGTAGTGCGGCGCGTCAGCCGTTCAGTTCCTCGTGCAGCGCGACGTATTCCTGCGCGAGCTTGTGACGCGGTTCGAGATAGATCATCGGCCGCGCGTGCTGATGGCTCTCGCGGATTTTCACGGAGAGCGACAGATGCGAATTGAGCACAGGCAAATCTTCGCCGCGTAGTTCCTCGACGAGTTGCTGGGGCAGGCTTGCGCGCGGCTGGAACTGATTGATGACGATGCCTTCGACGCTCAGATCCGGATTGTGATCGTGGCGGATCTCCTGCACGTTATCGAGCACCGAATAGAGCGCGCGGCGCGAGAAGTCGTCGCAATCGAATGGAATCAGACAGCGCTCCACGGCGATCAATGCGGAGCGCGTGAAGAAGTTGAGCGCGGGCGGCGTGTCGATATAGACGGCGTCGTAGTGTTGCAGTCCCTTCAATGCGTCACGCAGCTTATAGATCTTGTAGCGCGATTCGAGCTTGCTTTGCAGCGCTTCGAGATTCGGATGCGACGGCACGATGTCGAGATTCTCGAATGGCGTTGCATGAATGAAGGACTCGAACGCCGGTTCGCGAAAGCTATAGCTCAATGCGGATTCGAAGAAGCTTGCGAGATTCGGCTGTGCATCGCGGGCTTGTTCGCCTAGCAGGTACTGGCTTGCATTGCCCTGCGGATCGAGGTCGATGACGAGTGTGCGCAGGCCCCGGGAAGCGCTGATCGCGGCGAGATTGCAGACGATGGTGGACTTGCCTACGCCACCCTTTTGATTGAAGACCACACGGCGCATCGGTTTTTCTTCCTGGGTTTGTGAACGCTCGTTTCTTTGTGCGTTCTGGCTGGGGTTGAGCGGTTCCAGGGATGTGATCTTATCGCATCAATATGGTTGCGGTTTTTGGCTTTGGGTTTTTGTTCGTTTGTTCGGGAGGTGTCGCTGGATCCCGTATTCGTGTCGGTCTATTAGCACTGCCCCTGTGCTAATAGACCACTAAGAAAACGGGATCCGGCGAAAGCGAAAAAATCAAGGAAAAGCCGGAATCGTAGGATCGGCCCCTTCGACATCGGCCTCCGGATGATGACTCTTCACCAGCGCCTCGATCTCCTCGACACGATCCTTCGGCACATCGACCATCATCAGCAATTCGCCATCGTCGATCGCCTGCTCGAACCGCCGCAAGCGCGTATTGGGAATGCCCACGCCGATCATCGTCGCGGCCCATGCGCCGAAGCCCATGCTCGCCAGCGTCATGCAAACGACCGCGCCGCCGGCAATCGTCAAACCCGCAGGCGGAAATGCCATCGCAACAAGTCCGGCGAGCGCGCCCGTCACGCCTCCTGCAGCCGTTCCGCGAGCAAGCGCAGGCAAGAGATCGGTGCGTTGAACGAGTGTCGCTTGAGGCAAATCCTCCAGCGGTTCATGAGGCCGCGCAAGCACATGGATATGCCGCCATTCGATTCGCTTCAGCAGCAATTCGTCGATGATCCCCTTCGCGCTCGCCACACTCGGCAGCAGAAAATAGATGCGCCTCATCTCGCACCTCCATATCGGAGCGTCATGAATCCAATATAGACGACGCGCACAGGAACGCTTTTCAACACGCACGAAGCAGGTCACCGTGCTTGGGTATCACCATGCAGGCAGCGCACGCTTATGCGAGTATCTCCGGATTCGTTCGAACGATTCGCATTCGGAAAAGGAGCAGCATGACGCACATGAACACCCCTTCGTGGCAGGACGTAATCATGCAAACCGAACGCGCACTCGCATGCGGCGCACTGCGTTCGTTCGATACCGCGCAAAGCGTGATCGAAGATGGCGGCGTGCGCTTTCTCGTACGACAGGCCGCTAATATCGCGCGCAAGGAGCAGGCATCGAAACTCGCGGCAAAGTCCGCCGCCGATGCCGCGAGCGCATGGCGCGATCCATTCTCGCCATGCGAGGAAGCGCTGCGTGTCGGCGATATCGGCGAGCGGCATTTTCTGTTGCTCAACAAGTTCAACGTGCTCGCGCATCATCTGCTGATCGTGACGACGGACTTCGAGCCGCAAGAGACGCTCATCAGCGAGGACGACTTCGCCGCGCTCTTTGCCTGCCTCGATCGTTTCGATGCACTCGGCTTCTATAACGGCGGCAGCATCGCCGGATCGAGCCAGCCGCACAAGCATCTGCAGATGGTGCCGCTGCCGCTCGATGGTCAGGCATTGCCGATCGAAGCGGCCATCGAAGCGGCGCGCACGAGCGGCATCTTTCGCGTGCCGCAACTCGCGTTCGCGCACGCAGCCGCATGGCTCGACGATGACAGCATCGCCAACGTGCACGCAACCTATCTGCAACTGCTGAACGCGATCGGCGTGCAACCGCTCGATGTTATGGGCGTCGAACATCAAAGCGCGCCTTACAACCTGCTCGTCACGCGTCGATGGATGCTCGCGGTGCCGCGCAGCGTATCGCATGTCGAGGGCGTCGCGGTGAATGCGCTCGGATTCGCCGGCTCGCTCTTCGTTCGCGACGACGCACAGCGCGAGGTCGTCGAAACGCTGGGTCCGATGAAACTACTTGCAAACGCAACTATCTCTTGAAATCGGCTCCGGCGACCCGCATGTCCGCATCCAGACATCGGGAGTTCAAGGAACATGGGAAGCCGGCCTCAATTCATCGACGATCTTGCGCGCGGGGCGCAGGACGCCGCGCCCTCCACCCCGCTCGACCCCATCGACGCTATCGACGATGGGGCCCTGCTCGACGCCTATTCGCGCACCGTCATCGGCGCGCTGGAGCGCGTGCAGCAAGCAGTCGTGTTCATTTCCGTCGAACGTCAACTGGCCGACGCGCGC
Organism: Caballeronia sp. NCF2; assembly: GCF_023631205.1. Taxonomy (NCBI): domain Bacteria; kingdom Pseudomonadati; phylum Pseudomonadota; class Betaproteobacteria; order Burkholderiales; family Burkholderiaceae; genus Caballeronia; species Caballeronia sp. NCF2. Next base: position 203,375 of record NZ_JALQDN010000054.1, read on the forward strand.
GGCGCGCGACGCAGTGTCGGCGGCACGGGCTCGGGATTCATCTTCACGCCCGACGGCTATCTGCTGACCAATAGTCACGTCGTGCACGGCGCGACGCATATCGTCGTCACGCTCGCCGATGGCACGCGCTTCGACGCCGATCTCGTCGGCGACGATCCCGCAAGCGATCTCGCGGTGCTGCGCATCGGCTCGCCGGAGCCGCTGGCGCATGTCGAACTGGGCGACTCGGGCCGCCTTCGCGTAGGACAGATCGCGATCGCGGTAGGCAATCCGCTCGGGCTCGCGCAGACCGTCACGACGGGCGTCGTCTCCGCGCTCGGCCGAACGCTGCGCTCGACTTCGGGCCGCATGATCTATGACGTCATCCAGACCGATGCCGCGCTCAATCCCGGCAACTCGGGCGGGCCGCTCATCAATTCGGCAGGCCAGGTGATCGGCGTGAACACCGCGATCATCGCCGGCGCGCAGGCCATCTCTTTCGCGACCGCGATCGATACGGCGAAGTGGGTCATCATGCAGATCTTCGCGTACGGGCGCGTGCGGCGCGCGTATATCGGCGTGGCGGGTACGACGACGCCGATCTCGCGGCGCGTGCAGCGCTTTTTCGCGCTTCCGTCGGCAAGCGGCGTGCATGTGATGGAGATCGTCAAAGGCAGTCCGGCCGCGCTCGGCGGCCTGCGCACAGGCGATCGGATCGTCGCGGTGGATGACGTCGCCATCGATAGCGTCGACAGTTTGCAGCGCACGCTGGACGCATCGCGCATCGACAGGCCGGTGAAGATCGCGGTGCTGCGCGGCACGCAGAAGCTCGATATCGACGTGACGCCCGTCGAGCAGACGGGCTGACGCGGCGGCGGCGCGTGCCTCGATGCACACGCGCCGCCTCCCAACGCTTCGCTTCACTTCCTGCTGCCGGTCTCTCGCGCCGCTTGTCCCGCGTACCCCGTGTTTCGTGCGCGCGCATCGGCGAAAACATCGGCCAGACGCTCGCGCAGCGCGTCGGCGTCGCGGCGCAACGGCGCGTTCGCCGACGCATCGATCAACGCATCGATACGCCGTTGCCAGTACGCCTGCTGCATGACGGCATGCCGCATCGGCTCCCCGCGTGCTTTCGCCGCCACGCGCTCAAGCTCCGCGATCATCCGGCCGATGTGCGCGAGTTCCTCCTGCGCGAGCTGATCGACGCTCACAGGCTCCTCCTCGTTCCGCGTCTGTCATGGAGCGCGGTTCCATGAATGCTAAACGTCGCAACCGAAGGCTTTATTCCAGCGGCGCAAGGAAACGAAGCGATTCCGCACCCTGGCCCGCGCTTTGCGCTGTTTGCAATGTCTCGACGGCTATGTGCGCTAACGACCGGTCGCGCGTGCGCGGCTCCGGCCTAATGTGGAAGCAGCAGACAGTGTTCGCGCGCACGGGCCGCCCCGTTCGAACGAGCCTGCCCTGTCGGGGAAGGTCCTAGAAAAAGGATTGCCATGACCACGCACAAGAAAAACCAGACGGCGATGCGCCGCGAAGCGTTCCGTTGCACTGGCGCACAACTCGACGCCATCCTGCGATTCGGCGAGGAACGCAAGCTGGAGAATCAGCCGTTGCATATCGTCGTCGCTGAATACTGGCGCTATCAGGCGCACGCGAAAGCCGCCTGATCGTTCGTACTTCTCGCCGGTTTCGAAGCATCGCCCGTGCGGGCCGCGCGGCGCTATGTCCCCGCTATTGTCCCGACAGCACCCGCTGCTTCAGCACCCAGATTGCCGTGGGCACTGCGTAGTAAGCGCTGACATTGCCCGTGACGAGCTTGCCCGTCAGTTGAATGCGTGCGTTCTCCGTGGGCGTCGCATCGATGATCTGGACCGCCGACACATTCGTCTGCTGGCGACCGCCTTGTCCTGTGCTCGCGCTCATCACGCACACCGGACGCGACAGCGATAGCACCCACGCGGGCTTGGGGGACGCATCGCCTTCGCGTGCGGCCTGGCGCGTCGCCGTGCCTTCGAGCGTGACGACATCGCCATCGTTATAGCAAGGCGCCGCCGCTGCGGAGCCTGCCATCAGCACGAGCACCCAAGCACAGGCTTTCGCAATCATTCGAACCTCGCGAAGAGCGCGTCGCGTGACGCGCGGATCCGGGAAAGAAGCTCAGTTACTTTAGGTGATCGGCGTTGGGGTCGCAACCTGCGGACGAATGGTCATCCTCGGCGCTCCTTTCAAAACCTTCATTCGGGAACGCGTGTTGCTGCACTTCATCTGACGAATCGAAAGAGCGCGGATCATGACTGCGAAAGACCGCGCATGAAGACATTGCCGGTCCGCGACTCATTCGGACTGACAGAGGGGGCGACGATGAATCAGGTCATAGTTGGTGTGTTCGGATCCTATCGGGACGGACACGACGCGCTTCGCGCATTGCAGCTCGCGGGTTTGCGACGCGACGACGCGCATCTTTATCGGGCCGGACGTGGCGAGAGCGATATCGATGCTCTGCTGCCGCCCGCGCACGACGAGGACGATGCGGAGTACGTCGCTCATGGCGAGCATCAAGGCGTGATCTGCGCGCGCAATCGGTTCGTGCCGCACGAGCCGGTCTCGCCGCGCCCGCCCGCGTCTCATGCCGCCGACGACGCCACGCCACAGCGCACGCTGCTCGTCATCCGCATCAACGATGACATCAAGCCGAGCGCGATCGGCGAAATGCTGCACGAGCACGGCGCGATCGCGGTCAAGGACGCGAGCGGCCACTGGCGCTTCTCCCCGTTCAGGAATCCGGCGGGCGTCTGAGCGCAGCGTTTTCAGTGCATGCCCGGACGAGGTTTGCGAAAGACGGACGGCGCTTCGGACTCGGCGCGCTCATCGCCTTCCGATGGGTCGTCGGGCGAAGGCTCGTTGGCGAGATCGCGCGCTTCCTGCGCCGCCGCCGCCGCACGCAACGTCCGACAGCGCGCCGAGTGGCGGAACGTCGCGAGCAGGCGAACGACTTCGCGTGTTCTCGTTCTCATTGTTGCCTCCTTCGAAGCAGTTGAGAAACTACTTTAAGTGTAGGCGGCAAATGCTCAGGCGCAAGGCGTTCCATCGAAATAATGTGCGCCGGCGCATGCGCGTTGCATGCGTTTCGGACGCGCATGAAAAAGCCGGACGGATGCTTGCGCACACGTCCGGCTCTTTTCTCACTTTCACGTCACGTTTTACTGCTGCTGCGGATAGTGCCTTGCTTCTACTGCTTCTACTGCTTCACTGCTGAAACACCTGTACCTGCTCCGGGGCCGCACGAGCGATCGGGAACGTATCGGCGGCGCTGTAACTGTTACTCATCGACATGAATGCGATAAGGCTCATCGACATCATGGCGGCCGCAAGGATGATGCGCTTCTTTTGCATGGCTGCTATTCGTTCTCTCGTTTGGCGTGCAACGAATAGTAGAGCGTCGAAGATAGGAAAGCGCTAATCCGCGTCTTAATTCAAGGCACAAAAAACTAGGAGCGAAAAGCACGACCGCCAGCAATCGGCATGAGCGCAGCATGCGATTGTTCGAACCGTCTAGTACATTTCCCGCGTCGTGCCCTGTGCGCAACACGGCGGAAAAGAACTTTACTGTTGCCTTGCCAGCGTCCTGCGATGCCGGGAGAATTGAAGCAACGGCCTAAAAACCGTTCCTTCACTACCACGAGAGTTCGATGGCAACCTTAGAGGGCAAGGCGCAATACCGCATTGATACCGATAACACGGCAGCCGGTATCGCCATCATGATCCTGACGACCGCGACCTTCGCGGCAAGCGATTCCACCGTCAAGCTGATCGGCACCGCCGTCCCTCTGCTGGCTTTGCTCTGGGTTCGCTATCTTTTCCAGATGATCGTCATGGGCGCGTGGCAGATACGCCGCCGCGCGTACGGCCTCTTTCGCACGGGCAGCGTCAAGTTGCAGATCGTGCGCGCGGTGCTGCTGCTGACCAATTCCGCGTGCACGTTCGCAGGGCTGCGGCATCTTCCGTTGCCCGTCAGCACGTCCCTCGCGATGCTCGCGCCACTCATCTCCACACTGCTCGCCGCGCTCGTGCTGAAAGACGACGTGCCGCGCAGCAAGTGGGCGCTGGTCGCGATCGGTTTCGTCGGCATGCTCCTGGTCGTGCGGCCGGGCGGCAGCTCGTTTAGCTGGACGGTGATCTATCCGATCGGCGCGGCGACGACGTTCGCGTGTTTCCAGGTGGTGTCGAGCCATCTTTCGCGCGTCGACGACGCGATCACGACCAACTTCCTCACGGCGCTCGTCGCGACGCTCATGCTGTGCGTGCTCGTGTGGATGGATCAAGCCGAAATGCTGCCCGCGCTCGCGCAGGTACGATTCGAAAGCTGGCTGCTCGTCGTCTTCATGGCGACGATGGCGACCACCGGCCACGGACTCATGCTTCAGGCGCTAAAGCGCGCGCCGCTCTCCGTGCTGACGCCGCTCGGCTACGGCCAGCTCGCGTTCGCCGCCCTTTTCAGCTGGTTGCTCTTCGGACAAGTGCCCGACTTCTGGATGGCGATCGGCATGTGCGTGATCGCGGCGAGCGGCATCGGCACCGTGCTCCTGCATGGACGCAAGGCGGCGCCGGCCGTATCGGCGGATGTCTGACGATAACGAAACGCTCAGTTGGCGGCGTGCGCGCGCTCGGCCTGGCCCGTGCAGAGCCAATGCGGATCGATGTCCAGCGCCTTCGCGATGCGATTGAATGCCGCGAACGGCGGAACCGTGATGCCGCGCCGCCAGAATTGCACGTCGTGCTCGCTCACGTCGAGCCAGCCAGCGGCTTTTGCGGAACTGATGTTTGCCTTCTGCAAGGCCCGGTCGAGTCGTGCGGCCATGGCGCGCCGCAAGGCGTTGTCTTCGTGACTGCGTTCAAGGTGGCCAAGGGTTTGGGAATGTCGCCCCATTTTCTTCAAGTCTCTCGATTTATATCTTTATGCCGTTCAGCGCCGGCTCATTAGCGCGAGGTGAATCCTACTGATTCACGATGACGCGGCAGTGACAGAAATACCGGAAAATCGTCCGTCCTACCGAAAGCCCGTCGCGCATGTTGCAGTGCGAGATTCTTCCAATTAACGCATCAATGCGTCAAGTGGGGAAACAACGCATTCGGGAACTTTTGTCTTAGGGGTTTACGACAGGCCGCGCCTGGACGCCTGCAGCAAGCGTTTAATGAACGCACGTTCGCAGGCCGACTGGTCGGGATTATTTCTTTTCTACCTGCATTCGTGTGATGTGTGATGAGTCCTTAATCGCTCCGCTTATTTACTTTGCGCTCACTGTTATTTTTGAATAAACGGCTGAGTGGTTTAAAGTCAAGCCGGGAAAACTCAATTGACACACCACACGCTTGCCTTAAAATAAGTCGTTCGCTGCATTGCACAAATACATCGGCAATCAATTGGCAATTTCCATATGGAGTCGAGCATGAGCAGTCTTGCGCCCGAAAATGTAATCGCGTCACAAAAGGCGGGGGTCGACACCACGTTCGGTGTCGCCGCACAAGCCGTCGAAGGCTTCGAAAAGCTGATCGATCTGAACGTGCGTACGGTCAGGAAGGCGCTCGACGAGCATCAGGCGCTCATCGCCAGAACGCTCTCCGTGCGCGATCCGCAGGCGTTCTTCGCGCTTCAGAACCAGCACCTGCAAGACAGCGCCCAGCGCGTTCAGGCCTATTGGCTCGGCGTCTATGAGATCGCGTCGGGCGTGCGCGGCGGCTATCTCGAAGCCGCGCAGGACCAGATCGCGAAGTCTCAGCGCAATGTGCAGGCGTTCGTCGAGAGTCTCGCGAGCAATGCGCCGGTCGGCAGCGAAGCCGTCGTGACGGCGTGGCGCACGGCGATCGATGCCGCGACGGAATCGGCGAATTCCGCTTACGAAGCGGCGAAGAAGGCCGCGCAGCAAGTGGTGGAGGCCGCGCAAAACGACGCCTCGGTGGCTGGCCAGACGGCCGTGCGCGTGGTGTCGTCGAAGACGGCAAGCGCGAAGAAGTAACTCGCCGGCGATCCAGCAAAAGGCGGACGCGGTCCGCCTTTTTTACGTCTCAACCGCCCAGACTCTTCAGCGAGAGTTCGTGCGACCGGCCGATCCACACCGCCGAGTCGCGATGATCGACGAGCGCGTCGCCCGTATTCGGATGCATGAAGACATCGAGCGCGCCGTGATTCAGCGTGAGCCACGCGAGCATCGGCGCGAGCAGCGCATCGCCGAATCCCAACTGGAACGACCACATCGGATGCGGTCCGACCGGGCGCTCGTGAAAGCGGCCCAGACGCAGCGCGCCATCCTGCAATTCGGTCGCAAACCGCTGCTCGATCACGAGCCGAAGCTGCCACGCGGCGTCGCGGCTCGCGGCATCGAAATAGACATGCGCGTGCCAGTCGGCGATCGTGCGTGTGTCCGTGGCGTTCATCGTTTCGTCCGTGCGCGGCAATATTGAGATGCGTGTCATTTTAGCGAACCGCGTTCAGCAACGTTCGAGCGTCCAGAGCACGGCGCCGTCACCGAACGTTCGATGATGCGTCGCGCGCATGCCGACGCCTGCGCCGAGTTGAGACAACACGAACGCATCGGCGTAGCGCGTGATGCCGCCGATCGCATGCGACGACGACAGGCGTTCGATCCACAGCCAGCCCGCATCGCCCGACAGAGATGCGATCTGCGCGCCCGTCAGACGCGCGCGCCGCACGATGATGCCGCCTTGCGGCAAGTCCCCGTCGACGACCCACGTGCGCGCCGATGGCCGCGTCGCGCCGCCGAACGGCATCCACGGCACGACGCCCATCGCGATAAGAAACGCGCGCCGTGTCGTCATCGCCAGATCCCCTGCTTGCCGGGCGACAGAATCCCGTTCGGATCGAGCGACGCCTTGATCGTCTTCGAAAACCGCATCAGCGCGTGATCGTTGAAATCGTATTGCGCGGCGGCGAGGTCCATGTACGACAGATGCGTGCGATATTGCCCGTAGCCCGCCGCGCCCGCATCGCGGATCAGCGTTTCGACGAGCGCGCCGGCATCGCGCGATTGTTTCGGATCGTCGCGATCGAAAATCGCCGCGAAGATGTGATGCATCGCGCGCTCGCCGGCCGTGAATCCGCCGTAATAATCGAAGCCGAATTGCGCGGCGCGCTCGCGCACCATGCGGACCTGCTTCACGGCATCGCGTCCGATGGGCGGACAGATCGGCGAGAAATCGATGTGCGCGCCCGAGCCGCCGCGCCAGTTGAGCAGATTGAACGCTTCGAGTCCCGGAATGCCGACTTGCGCGCGATCGCCGCCGCCTTCCGGCTCGACCGATGCATCGCGATACGGCATCTCGAAGAGCGTCGCGCCCGCGATCGGCCTGAAGCGCGCATGCACGATATCGCGCCGCGCCTCGACGAGCGCTCTCGGCCCATACAGGCAGAAGCGCAGGTTCCAGCGCCCGATGCCGATCTTGCGTGCCATGGCGTCGATGGCGTCGTCGGGCATCGCGCCGTCGCCGTCGAACCATTGCTTGCGCGTCGACACGCCTGCCGCCCAGCGCACCGCGCTTTCGATGACCGCGTTGCTCTGGATGGTGCCGTCCATCTTCAGCGGGCGCAGCGTATCGACGACGCGTTCGAGATCGTCCTCGCGCGCGAATGCGTAGCGGCAGATCATGTAGCCCTCGGGCGCGGGCATGAGCCAGACGCCGAGCTTCGTGACAACGCCGAAGTTCGATTGCATGAACATGCCGTCGTACGAAGGCCCGAAGCCGCTCTTGAATACCTGCCAGTCGCGGCTCGACGACATCGCGCCCATGCCGGTGCGTACGACATCGCCGTTCGCGAGCACGACTTCCATGCCGCACTGATTCGCCGCATGGTCGCCGTATGGCGTCGTGCCGTAACCGCGTTCGAGCGTGTTGCCGATCACGCTGCCCCATCCGGCCGCGGGCGGATCGAGCCAGAAGCGCCGCGGCGTGCCGAGCGCGCGATACAGGTCGTAATACGTCACGCCCGGTTCGACGAGCGCATAACCCAGCGTTTCATCGATCTCGACGATGCGATTCATCCGCCGCAAATCGAGCACGACGCAACCAGGCATACGCGGCGCGGCGCCGCCGTAAGCGAAGTTGCGCCCCGTCGATACGGTCCAGAGCGGCACGCGATATCGATTCGCGACCGCCAATGCCGCACGCACGCCTTCGACGTCCTTCGGCAACACGACAGCAGATGGCGCGTGTGCGGATGCATCGCCGGGCGCGAACGGATCGAGATACGAAGCGATATCGTCCGCGAGCACCGCATCGTTGCCGAGCGCCGACTTGAACGCCGCGAGCGCCGCGGGCAAATACGGCATCAATATCCGCCGCTGCTGCCGCTGTTCGATGTCGTGCCCGACGCGCCCGAGCTGCCATCGGTCTGACATCCTGCGAGCAGGCCGGCGAGCAGCGCGAGCATGACTGTTGCGATTCTGGCGAGCTTCATGGAACCACCTCCGAAAGATTGAAAAGCGGGCACGGCGATTAAGCCGCTTATTCATTAAACGCGCGGCGGGGCGTCGATATTCCGTCGATAAAGCGTGAGACAATTTCGCGCCCTTTCACCGATACCCGCGATGAAGCGCTACCAAGCCCTTGCCGACACGATGGCCGCCGAGATACGCGCGGGCCGCCTGCCTGTCGGTGCACGGCTGCCTTCGGTGCGGCATTTGACGACGCAATACGGCGTCGGCCAGTCGACGGTCTTTCGCGCGTACTACCTGCTCGAAGAATGGGGCTTGATTCGCGCGCGCGAACGTTCCGGCTATTACGTCGCGCCGGGCGCCGCACTCGCGCCGAAAGAGAGCGCGACGCTGAAAGAACCCGCGCCAATCGACGTAAGCAGCCTCGTGTTCTCCGTGCTCGACGCCGTGAAGCGCCCGGACGTCGTGCCGCTCGGCTCCGCGTTTCCATCGCCGGCGCTCTTTCCGTTGCAGCGTCTTGCGAAGTCGCTCGCGCACGCGGCGCGGATGCTCGATCCGTGGAGCACCGTCGTCGACATGCCGCCGGGCAACGAGGCGTTGCGCGGACAGATCGCGCTGCGTTATATCGGCATGGGCATCGCGCAGCCGATGGACGAACTCATCGTCACGAACGGCGCGATGGAAGCGCTCACGCTTTGCCTCATGGCCGTCACGCAGCCGGGCGATGTCGTCGCGATCGAATCGCCGTGCTTCTATGCCGCGTTGCAGGCTATCGAGCATCTCGGCTTGCGCGCGGTGGAGATTCCGGTCGATCCGCAAGACGGTCTCGATCTCGACGTGCTCGCCGAAGCGCTCGACAAGCATCCGGTGCGCGCGTGCTGGTTCATGACGAACTTTCAGAATCCGACCGGCGCGACGCTTTCCGTCGAGAAAAAGCGCGCGCTCGTCGCATTGCTCGCGAAGCACGAGGTTCCGCTGATCGAAGACGATGTCTACGGCGAACTGCATTTCGCGCAGGATCGTCCGCCGCCCGCGAAAGCTTTCGATACGAACGGGCTCGTGATGCATTGCGCATCGCTGTCGAAGACGCTTGCGCCGGGGTATCGGCTCGGCTGGGTCGCGGCGGGCCGTTTCGCCGATGCGATCCGGCGTCTCAAGCTGATGACGAGCATTTCCACCAGCGTCCCGATTCAGGCGGGCATCGCCGATTATTTGCAGCACGGCGGCTTCGACAAGCATTTACGCAAGCTGCGCGGCGCGCTTCTCGTGCAACGCGATGCGATGGAGCACGCCATCGCGCGCTGGCTGCCGTCCGACGTCGCATATCGGCGGCCGGACGGCGGCTATTTCCTGTGGCTGCAACTGGCCGATCACGTCGACGCGATGCAGTTGCATCGGCGGGGACTCGAACACGGCATCAACGTGACGCCGGGGCCGATCTTCTCCGCGCGTCACGATTTCGGGAATCATGTGCGCGTCAATTTCGGTCATCCATGGTCGCCGCAAATCGACAACGCGATGAAAACGCTCGGAGAACTGCTGCGCGCGGCTTCGTGAAAGGCGCGTGCTAGACTCCTGTACATGCATACAGTATCCGAGCCCGCCTACACCGTCGCCGTGCGCGCGCTGTGCGAGTTCACGGCGAAACAGGGCGATCTCGATCTACGCTTTACGCCGACGCCGAGCGCGCAGGAAGGCGTCGCCGGCCATGTCTCGGTGACGAACCGTCGGCCGGACGGATATCAAAAGGAAATTTCGCTTTCGGAAACCTACGGCCCGCTACTCGTGCGCGGCCGCGCCGATGGCTACGATCCCGCGCTCAACCGGCTCGAGGAAATCAAGACGCATCGCGGCAAGCTCGAATCGATGCCGGAGAATCATCGGCATCTGCATTGGGCGCAGGCGCGCGTCTACGGACATCTGATGTGCCGAAAGCTCGGGCTGGAAGCCATCGACATCGCGCTCGTCTATTTCGATATCGTCGATGAAACCGAAAGCGTGCTCGTCGAGACGCAAACGGCCGCAGCGCTCGCCGTGCATTTCGAGGCGCAGTGCGAACGCTTCATCGCGTGGGCGCGGCAGGAACTGGCGCACGGGGCGGCACGCGACGAAGCGCTGAAGACGCTCGCGTTCCCTCACGCCGATTTCCGCCCCGGCCAGCGCGCGCTCGCGGAAGCGGTGTATCGCTCGGCGGTGTCGAAGCGCTGTCTCGCCGCGCAAGCGCCGACGGGCATCGGCAAAACGGTCGGCACGCTCTTTCCGCTCCTGAAGGCGTGGCCCGGCCAGCAGCTCGACAAGATCTACTTTCTCACCGCGAAAAGCGCGGGACGGCAACTCGCGCTCGACGCGCTCACGACGCTCGCCGCGAAGCCGTTGCGCGTCGTCGAACTCGTCGCGCGTGACAAGGCTTGCGAATATCCCGATCGCGCGTGTCACGGCGAATCGTGTCCGCTCGCGCGCGGCTTCTACGATCGCCTTGCCGATGCGCGCGCCGCCGCGCTCCAATGCACGCAGCTCGATCGGGCGTCGGTCGCCGAGGTCGCGCGCCGGCATGACATCTGTCCGTACTATCTGAGCCAGGAATTGTCGCGCTGGAGCGATGTGATCGTCGGCGACTACAACTACTACTTCGACACGAGCGCGATGCTCTTCGCGCTCGCGGAGGCGAATCGCTGGCGCGTGGCGGTGCTCGTCGACGAAGCGCACAACCTCGTCGAACGCGCGCGCGGCATGTATTCCGCGACACTCGATCAGTCCGCCTTCAACGCGATGCGCCGCGGCGCGCCGGGCGTGCTCAAGAAGGCGCTCGGGCGCGTCGCGCGAAGCTGGAGCGAGACGGCGAGCGAGCAGCAAGCGTCGGGCATCGAGTACGCGGCGCATACGGAGCCGCCCGCGCGCTTTTTGACCGCGCTCGGGCAAGCCGTTTCGCTGATGACAGAAACGCTCGGCGAACAGCCCGACGCCTTCACGCCCGACACGCTGCGCTTCTATTTCGATGCCGTGCATTTCACGCGCATCGCGGAGCGTTTCGGGTCGCATTCGATCTTCGACATCACGCTTTCCGGCGCGAACGCAAACGCGAGCGCAAACGCGAAGAAGCGCAATGCCACGCTCTGCCTGCGCAACGTGATTCCCGCGCCGCATCTCGCGCCGCGATTGGCGCGCGCGCACAGCGTCGCGCTCTTTTCGGCGACGCTCACGCCCGCGCACTTTTACGCCGATACGCTCGGCTTGCCGGCATCGAGCGTGCGGATCGACGTCGAATCGCCCTTCTCTGCCGATCAGCTCGACGTGCGCGCGATCGCCGATCTTTCGACGCGCTATCGGGATCGCGAGCGCTCGGTGGATCGCATCGCCGATCTCATCGCCGCGCAATACTTCCGCGCCGAGGGCAACTATCTGAGCTTCTTCAGCAGCTTCGACTATCTGACGCAAGTGGCGGCGGCGCTGGCGGCGCGTCATCCGTCGATTCCCTGCTGGCAGCAGTCCCGCGCGATGAGCGAGGCGGCGCAACGCGAGTTTCTCGCGCGCTTCGTCGCCGATGGACGCGGTATCGGATTCGCGGTGCTGGGCGGCGCGTTCGGCGAGGCGATCGATCTGCCGGGCACGCGTCTCATCGGTGCGTTCGTCGCGACGCTCGGGCTGCCGCAACTCAATCCCGTCAATCAGCAAATGAAAGCGCGCATGCACGAGGCGTTCGGCGAGGGCTATGCGTACACGTATCTTTTTCCCGGCTTGCAGAAAGTGGTGCAGGCGGCGGGACGCGTGATTCGCGGACCGCTCGATCGCGGCGTGCTTTATCTGATCGACGACCGCTTCGCGCGCGCCGAAGTGCGGCGGCTGCTGCCCGCGTGGTGGCAGGTGAAAGTGCTGCGCCAACGCGACTTGAGCGAATCGAGAAATACCACTATCTAGACGCGCGCACCGCCGCCGTTAACTGATCCATAGCGGGCATTCGTCTTGCTTTTTTACGGCACCTTGGGGACACGCAGATGTCGCTACCGGGCCGACAGAGCCCACTATTGGAGAACCCCATGTCCACCGCTCAAACCCCGCGACCCATCGATGCGCTCGACATGCTCGAAGCCGATCACCGCGCCATCGAACAATTGTTCGATGCCTTCGAACGCGCGGACCACGACGATTTCGAGCGCAAGAACTCGCTCGTACAGCGCGCGTGCGAACTGTTGACGATCCATACGATCGTCGAGGAAGAATTGTTGTATCCGGGCGCGCAGAACGCGCTCGAAGCGGACCGGCGCATCGACGTGGACGAAGCCTACGTCGAGCATTTTCTGGTGAAGACGCTGATCGAACGATTCGCGAACCTGCGCGCCGGCGAAGACGGTTTTGACGCGACGTTCAAGGTGCTGAAGGAAAACGCGGTGCATCACATCGAGGAAGAGGAAACCGTACTCTTCCCGGCCGTGCGCAAGACGCAGATGGATCTCGTCGCGATCGGCGCGAAGATGGCCGCGCGCAAGGCCGCGCTGCACGAACGCATCGCGGAGACTGCGGCCGCGCACTGAATTGCACAGCAAGAGCCGGAGTGCGTGCGTCGCGTCGCGGGCGCACACTTCATTCGAATTCACGCACATCCGGAGGAACGACATGAAGGTGCTCGAACGCGCGACGGCAGACGATATCGGCGATCGCATCGACGCGCTCGACTGGGCCGATCTCGAAGCGCAACTCGATAGCTTCGGCTGCGCGACGGCGTCGGCGCTTTTTTCGCGCGACGAATGCGAGGCGCTCGCGGCGCTTTACGATCGCGACGGCATTTTTCGCAGCCGCGTCGTGATGGAGCGCCACGGCTTCGGGCGCGGCGAATACAAATACTTCGCGTATCCGTTGCCGGGCGCGCTCGAACGCGTGCGGCGCGCGGTGTATCCGCATCTCGCGCCGGTCGCGAATCGCTGGAACGAGGTGATGGGCATCGAGACGCGCTATCCGCGCGAGCATGCGGCGTTCATCGAGCGCTGTCATCGCGCGGGGCAGACACGGCCGACGCCGCTCTTGCTACGTTACGTGCCCGGCGATTTCAACTGTCTGCATCAGGATCTCTACGGCGAGCACGTCTTTCCGATTCAGATGGCGATCCTGCTTTCCGCGCCCGGCCACGATTTCACCGGCGGCGAATTCGTGATGACTGAGCAGCGTCCGCGCATGCAGTCGCGTGCGGAAGTCGTACCGCTTTTGCAAGGCGATGCGGTGTTCTTCGCGGTGCATCATCGGCCGGTGCAGGGCACGCGCGGGCCGTATCGGGTGAACATGAAGCACGGCGTGAGCCGCCTGCGCTCGGGACGCAGGCATATGCTCGGGGTAATTTTTCACGACGCGCAGTGAGCGCGCGCACTGTCGGGCTTACTCGTTCTCGTCGAAGTAATGCCCGAAGCGCGCCTGCTTCGTCTTGATGTAGCGCTCGTTTTCCTCGCGCATCGGGATGGCGAGCGCGACGCGTTCGCAGACGGGAATATCGTGCCTGAGCAGCGTGTCGAACTTCGACGGATTGTTGCTCATCAATCGCACCGACTTCACGTTCATGGAACGCAGGATCGCGGCGGCGGAATCGTATTCGCGGGCGTCGTCGGGCAGGCCGAGATGCAGGTTCGCATCGACGGTATCGAGCCCCTGTTCCTGCAGCGCGTATGCACGGATCTTGTTCGCGAGGCCGATGCCGCGCCCTTCATGGCCGCGCAGATACAGCAGAATCCCGCGAGCCTCCGCGGCGATATAGCGCAATGCCAGATCGAGCTGCTCGCCGCAGTCACAGCGGTACGAGCCGAAGACATCGCCGGTCACGCATTCGGAGTGCAGGCGCGTCAGCACGGGTTCGCCGCTGCTCACGTCGCCCATCACGAACGCGATGTGCTCCACATCCGTGTGCTTCACGCGATAGACGTACGAAGCGAAAGTGCCGTAGCGGGTCGGAATGGTGGCGGTCGCCACGAGTTCGACGTCCGCGCACTCGTCGCACTCGCCGAAGCGGTGTTGCGGGTTCTGCACGTCCTGCGTAGGAGAAGCGGTTTTCATAGTCAATCTGCGAGTCCACGACGCCGGACGGCGGCTGCATTTTTGCGCCAGCCCGGTTCGTCATGTTAAAGCCCATCGGGAAAGTTTGCAGATTGTCTCACGGCGCGCGCGCGTTCCCGCGCTTTACCGTACGGTCTTTCGCTTCTACGCGGGTTGGTCGAAGGTGCCGGGACTCTTGTCCGTCGCGCGCCATTCGGGCTTGCGCACCGGATCGGCCTTCTGAAGCGCCGCGCGCAGGCCGGCGGCGTCGAGGTCGGCGGTGTAGACGGGCGTCGCGGGCTGCTGACGCCAGGAATCGTCGATCTGGCCGGCATCGACCGGATCGAAGCCGATCTCATCGACGAGCTTCATCACGACGGCCTTTGCCTTCGCGTCATCGCCCGCGACCGGCAGCGCGATGCGGCCCGGCGTTCCCGGCGGCTTGCCGCGGTTCTTCAGGTGATCCGCATAGATATTGTTGAACGCTTTCACGACCGGCCGACCGATCTGCTGCTCGACCCAGCGGCTCTCGGGCGTGCCCTTTTCGATGCCTTCGATCCGCCCGTCGCGCTGCTGCGGATAGTAGTTACCGGTGTCGATCACGACGACGCTCGCCGGCACGCCCGCAAACAAATCCTTCGGCAGGTTCGGCACCTTGGCTTCGGGAATCGTGACGACGACGACTTCGGCGTCCTTCACCGCGTCCCGCGCTTCGACGGCCTTCGCGCCGGTCTCGCGCTCGATATCCGCGAGCGACGCCGGGCCGCGCGAGTTCGCGATACGCACGTCATGCCCTTTCTCGGTGAAGCGCAGTGCCAGCACCGAACCGATATTGCCCGCTCCGATGATTCCTATTTTCATACTGCCTCCTTGAAATGAAAGTGAAAGCGACCAAGTCTGTTTAAGGAACCTGCGAAGGCGCATGCAATCAGAATGCCTTGTGCGGGAAAACGCCAAAATATCGCGTCGATAGCCCGGCGCTATCCCGACAATAAAATCAATCCACTTCGCAAGTACGATAGCTTTCCTGTATAGTTCACTTACTTCTTCAACACCACTCCAAAAGGAAACTGGTAATGCCCATCATCAACAGTCAAGTCAAGCCGTTTAAAGCAACCGCCTATCACAATGGCGAGTTCGTGACCGTCACCGATGAAAGCCTGAAGGGCAAGTGGTCGGTGTTTGTGTTCTATCCGGCCGATTTCACGTTCGTCTGCCCGACCGAACTGGGCGACCTGGCTGACCGCTACGAAGAATTCAAGAAGCTCGGCGTGGAAATCTACTCGGTTTCGACCGACACGCACTTCACGCACAAGGCATGGCACGACACGTCGGACACGATCCAGAAGATCAACTATCCGATGATCGCCGACCCGACGCTCGCGATCTCGCGCAACTTCGACGTTCTGATCGAAGAAGAAGGCCTGGCGCTGCGCGGCACGTTCGTGATCAACCCGGAAGGCGAGATCAAGCTGTGCGAAGTGCACGACAACGGCATCGGCCGCGACGCTGGCGAACTGCTCCGCAAGGTTCAGGCTGCTCAGTACATCGCGAAGAATCCGGGTCAAGTGTGCCCCGCCAAGTGGACGCCGGGCGCTGAAACGCTGACCCCGTCGCTCGACCTGATCGGCAAGATCTAAGTCTCGTACTTCACGAGCGCTGTATCGAACTTGCCGCGGTTCTGCGGCAGGTTCACCCCAAAAAACGTGTTCGTCCGGCGCTGCGAATTTCGCAGCGCCGCGGCGGAACACGTCTGCAATATCCCAAGTCAAGGAACGGACATCGCCATGCTCGACGCCAATCTCAAGAATCAATTAAAAGCGTATCTGGAAAAAGTCACCCGGCCGATCGAACTCGTCGCCTTCCTCGACGACAGCGACAAGTCGCGTGAGCTGAAAAGCCTGCTCGACGAGATCGCTACGCTGTCTGCGCGGATCAGCGTCGTCGAGAAAGAGGACGCCAGCGTGCGTCGTCCGTCCTTCACCATCGGCGAGGCGGGCAAGGCTGCGGGCATCCACTTCGCCGGCATCCCGATGGGCCACGAATTCACGTCGCTCGTGCTCGCGCTGTTGCAAGCCGGCGGCCATCCGATCAAGCTCGACGACGCCATCATCGAGCAGATCAAGAATCTCGACGGCGACTTCGCGTTCGAGACGTATTTCTCGCTGTCGTGCCAGAACTGCCCGGAAGTCGTGCAGGCGCTGAACGTGATGGCGATCATCAACCCGCGCATCAAGCATGTCGCGATCGACGGCGCGCTGTTCCAGCAGGAAGTCGAGGAACGCCAGGTCATGTCCGTGCCGATGATGTTCGTCAACGGCGAGAGCTTCGGCTCGGGCCGCATGGGCGTGAAGGAAATCCTCGCGAAGCTGGACACGGGCGCATCGGCGCGCGCGGCGAAGGAACTCGAGAACAAGCCGGTGTTCGACACGCTGATCGTCGGCGGCGGTCCTGCCGGCGCGGCGGCGGCGATCTATTCGGCGCGCAAGGGCATCGCTACGGGCGTCGTCGCCGAGCGCTTCGGCGGTCAGGTGCTCGATACGATGGCCATCGAAAACTTCGTCTCCGTCAAGGAAACCGAAGGGCCGAAGTTCGCCACGGCGCTGGAGCAGCACGTCAAGAGCTACGAAGTCGATATCATGGACGTGCAACGCGCCGAGAAGCTGGTGCCGGGCCGCATCAATGAAATCCATCTCGCGAGCGGCGCGGTGCTGAAGGCGAAGACCGTGATTCTGTCGACCGGCGCGCGCTGGCGTGAAATCAACGTGCCGGGCGAGCGCGAGTATCGCGGACGCGGCGTGGCGTACTGCCCGCACTGCGACGGCCCGCTCTTCAAGGGCAAGCGCGTCGCCGTGATCGGCGGCGGCAATTCGGGCGTGGAAGCGGCGATCGACCTCGCGGGCATCGTGTCGGCGGTGACGCTGATCGAATTCGGCAATGAGCTGCGCGCCGACGCGGTCCTGCAGAAGAAGCTGCGCAGCCTGCCGAACGTGACGATCGTCACCGAGGCGCAGACGACCGAAGTCACCGGCGACGGCAAGAAGGTCAACGGCATCACGTACACGGACCGCGCGACGGGCGCGAGCCATCACGTCGAGCTGGAAGGCGTGTTCGTGCAGATCGGCCTCGTGCCGAACACCGAATGGCTGAAGGGCGTAGTCGAGTTGTCGAAGCACGGCGAGATCGTCGTCGATGCGAAGGGCGCGACCTCGCTGCCGGGCGTGTTCGCCGCGGGCGACGTGACGACGGTGCCGTACAAGCAGATCGTGATCGCGGTCGGCGAAGGCGCGAAGGCGGCGCTCTCGGCGTTCGACCATCTGATCCGCGCGTCGGTGGAAGACGAAGCAGTGGTCGAAGAAGAAGCGGCGGCCTGAGCATCGTTCAGGCGTCGTGGTGACCGGAAGGCGGACGGGGCGACCCGTCCGCCTTTTTTCGTTTATTGAGCGTCGGAAGCCTTCGGTTCCAGCACCATCGGGAACGTCACTTCGAACACGCTTCCGCGCCCTTTCGACGACTGGAAGCGCAGTTCCCCTTCCAGCGTGCGCGACAACTCCTTGACGATCGCAAGGCCGAGCCCGGCGCCGGGAATGTCGTCATCGGCGGCGCGCTCGAATTCCTCGAACACGCGCTCCTGATCCGCCACGCTGATGCCGACGCCCGTATCGGCGACGCGCAATTTCCAGCGCTGATCGGGCGCGGCGGCGATCGACAGTGCGATCTCGCCCGACGACGTGTACTTGATCGCATTCGACAGCAGATTCAGCGCGACCTGCTTCACCTTCAGCCGGTTCGACGTCACCTCACCGAGCGCCGGATCGAGATGGCCGATCAGCTTCAATCCCTTCGATTCGGTCGCGACGCGGCAGGCCTGCATCAGCTCGTCGAAGAGACCGACGAGATCGAACGGCTCGACCGTCAGCACCGAATCGTCGCCCAGCACTTTCGAATATTCGACCATCTCGTCGACGAGCGACGCCATGTCGGCGACTTGCCGGTTCGCCAGTCCGAGCGCCGTCTCGCGCTTCGCGGCCGAGCGCGAGGCCAGTTGCAGCGCCGTCGAGAACACGTTGAGGAAATTGCGCAGATCGTGCGCGACGCGCCGCGTGACCTGCATGCGCGTCTCGTACAAATCGCCGATGAGCTTTTGCCGCAGCGTGAGCTCGTAGTTGGCGCGCTCCAGCATGCCGGTGTATTCGTCGATCTTGCGATCGCGCTCGCCGATCGCCTCGCGAATCGACGCCAGCGTGACGAAGCTCACGACTTCATCGGTCATGAGGCGCGCGTGCTCTTCGTCGGCGCGCGAAAGATCGTCATGGGCGCCCGCGTATTCGCCGATCGCGAGCAGCAACACCTGACGAAAAAGATCGAGTTCGCGCACGAGTTCATCGATACGGTAGCCTTGCTGCCAGCGCCATTGCCCGTGTTGGCGCGCGTCGCGCTCAATCGCGCCTTCCTGGTCGCGCAGATTGCGCGATTCCAGCACGATGCAGATTTCATCGAAGATGCTCGGCAGATGATCCGCAAGCTGCCGATACGTGAGCTGATCCGAATGTTCGACTTCCTGATCGCCGAACACGAGCTTCATCCAGCGTTCGGTGAGCGCGTCTTGCTGCGCGCGCAGCGCGTCCACGAGACCCTTCAAGCCGCCGACTGACGTGTCGCTCATCTGCGAGTCCCCGAGTGCTTAAGGCGCCGGAGGGCGGCGCGAATGATGTTCGTGATATGCATGCGAAAGCAAGTTCCGATATTGCCTGGAACCGCCCGCGAATGCTTCGCCAGTATAGGCGCGATGCCCGCGCGAAAGGGACATATCCGAGTTTTTTCAATGACTCGCGTGCACATCGGATTCAGCGTTCCATTCAAAGGCCGTCGCGCGGCTTTGGATCGGCGCGGCCCGCGCATCTAGAATCGCGTGTGATATCACGACGAACATCGACTGGAGCCTTCAATGACGACATCATCGCCCGAATGGCAAGCGCGCCAATATTCGCTGTTCGAGGAAGAGCGCACGCGCCCCGTCCGCGATCTGCTGAACGCGACTCATGCGCGAGCCGCGCGCACGGCGGTCGATCTCGGCTGCGGCCCCGGCAATTCAACCGAAACGCTCATCGCGCATGCGCCGAACGCGCGCGTGATCGGCGTCGACAATTCGGGCGACATGATCGACGCGGCGAAAAAGCGCCTGCCCCAAGTCGAATTCGCGCTCGCCGACATTTCCGCGTGGCAGGCAGAAGGACCGTTCGATCTGATTCTCGCGAACGCGGCGCTGCAGTGGGTGCCCGATCACGAGACGCTGTTTCCGTCGCTCGCCGGCAAGCTCGCGAAGGGCGGGCAGCTCGCCGTGCAGATGCCCGACAATCTCGACGAACCCGCGCACCGCCTGATGCGCGAAGCCGCCGCCGATGGCCCTTGGCGCGACAAGCTGAAGGGCGTGGAGCGCACCGCGCGCTTCCGGGCGGACTGGTATTACGCGTTGCTCAAGCCGCTGTGCGCGCGCGTCGACGTGTGGCGCACGACGTACCATCATCCGCTGGACGGCGGCGTCGATGCCATCATCGAATGGTTCAAGGGCTCGGCGCTGCGGCCGTTCCTCGCGAAGCTCGACGAAAAGGAAGCGGCCGCGTTCCTCGACCGCTATCGCGCCGGCCTAGAAACCGCATATACCGTTTTCGACGACGGCAGCGTGCTCCTGCCCTTCCCGCGCCTGTTCATCGTCGCGACGCGCTGAGTGTCAGTTGGGCCGGCGCTGCTCGCGCAACATCTGCACGAACTGCCGCGCCGCCGGCGAAAGCTCGCCGCCCCTGCGCGTGACGATGCCGTAGGTCTGCGATTTCGACTTCATGCGAACGGGCAGAATGCGCAGCATGCCGTGGCGCTCGAACACTTTCGCGACGCTCGCCGGCAGAATCGACACGAGTTCCGCGCTCTCTTGCAGCAGCGTCACGGTCATCAGCGGCGAGGCGGTGGAAATCGGATTGGCGGGCATCGGCAGGCCGGCGAGATCGAGTTCGCGTTCCAGCAATGCGCTCATCGGCATATAGCTCGGATACGTGACCCAGCGATAGCGCGCGAGATCGGCGAAACCGACTTCCGGCTCGCCCGTGCGCTCGTGACCCTGACCGACGACGATGCAAAGCGGCTCGTCCGCCAGCGGCTGATACTGATACTTCGACGGCTGATCCGACACGCTCGAGCGCCCGATGACGAGATCGACGCGGCCGTCGTCGAGCATCGGCAGCATGCGCGCGCTCGTATCCTCGACGATTTCGATCGCCAGATCCGGATGCTTCGCGTGCATCTCGTTGACGATCGGCGCGACCACGCCCGGCACCGCGCCCATGATCGTGCCGACGGTCAGCCGCCCGCCCGTGCCCGCGCGAATCTGCGCGACTTCCTGGCAGAGCGCGTTGAGATCGGCGGCCAGCACGCGTGCGTAGCGCACCACGCAGCGGCCGAACGGATTCGGGATCAGCCCGCTCTTCGCACGCTCGAATAGCGGCGCTTCCAGCATGGATTCGAGTTCGGCGAGCGCCTTGCTCGCGGCGGATTGCGTCATCGCCATGGCGCTCGACGCCTTGTGCAGCGATTTGTGGTCGTCGAGCGCGATCAGCAGTTGAAGCTGCTTCATGCGCAGCCGCGACATCAATACATCGAGCGTGTTCTTCATCTTTCGGCGTGCGGGAAAGCGCGGGGTGATTCCAAAAAGCGATCAAGCGATGGAAAGGTTTCACTATACAGGCGCACGCGCGAAGCCGTATAGTCGGGCAAGGTGCAGTCATCGTACAACCGGTACATGCGGCTGCCGCGAATCACTCCAAGCAAGGACGAGACATCATGCAACTCACTGGCAACCTGCTCATCGGTCAGGAATCGGTCTTCGGCTCGAACGGCTCGATCAAGGCCGTCAACGCGTCGACCGGCGCGGCCATCGAACCGGCTTTCGGCGGCGCGACGCTCGCGGACCTCGACCGCGCGTGCGCCCTCGCCTGGGCCGCGTTCGACGTCTACCGCGAAACCGCGCCCGAAGCGCGCGCGAAGTTCCTGGAAACGATCGCGCAGAACATCCTCGATATCGGCGACGACCTGATCGAGCGCTGCATGATCGAAAGCGGCCTGCAGCGCGCGCGTCTCGAAGGCGAGCGCGGCCGCACGGTCGGCCAGTTGCGCATGTTCGCCGATGTCGTCCGCAATGGCGATTTTCTCGGCGTGCGGATCGATCCGGCGCAACCCGAGCGCAAGCCGCTGCCGCGCGTCGATCTGCGTCTGCGTCATATCGGCGTCGGCCCGGTCGCCGTGTTCGGCGCGAGCAACTTCCCGCTCGCGTTCTCCGTCGCCGGCGGCGACACGGCGTCGGCGCTCGCCGCCGGTTGCCCGGTCATCGTCAAGGCGCACTCGGCGCATCCCGGCACGGCGGAGCTCGTCGGCCGCGCGGTGCAGAAGGCCGTGAAGGACTGCGGCATGCCCGAAGGCACGTTCTCGCTCCTCTTCGACAGCGGCCGCGACATCGGTCAGGGCCTCGTCGCCGACAACCGCATCAAGGCGGCGGGCTTCACCGGCTCGCGCGGCGGCGGCGTCGCGCTGATGAAGATCGCGGCGGCGCGCAAGGAACCCATCCCCGTCTACGCGGAAATGAGCAGCATCAACCCGGTACTGCTGTTCCCGAACGCGCTCAAGAATCGCGGCGAAGCCATCGGCAAGGCGTTCGTCTCGTCGCTCGTGCTCGGCGCGGGCCAGTTCTGCACGAATCCGGGCCTGATTCTGGCCGTCGACGGCCCGGATCTCGACAAGTTCATCGAAGCGGCTTCCGCTGCGCTCAAGGAAACCGCCGCGCAGACGATGCTCACGCCGGGCATCTGCAAGACGTACGCGAACTCGGTCGCGAAGACCGCCGATAACGCCGACGTGACCACCGCCGCGCGCGGCCTCGAAGCGAAGGGCGACAATCAGGGCCAGTCGGCGCTGTTCGTCACCACCGCCGAAGCGTTCCGCAAGAATCACGATCTGCAAGAGGAAATCTTCGGTGCATCGTCGCTGGTCGTGCGTTGCCCGAGCCTCGACGCGATGATCGATCTGATCGAATCGCTGGAAGGCCAGTTGACCTCGGCGCTGCATATCGACGAGGCCGATTACGCCGATGCGAAGCGCGTCCTGCCCGCGCTCGAGCGCCGCACCGGCCGCCTGCTGGTGAACGGCTTCGGCACAGGCGTGGAAGTCGGCCACGCGATGGTGCACGGCGGCCCGTTCCCGTCGACGGCGGATGGCCGCTCGACTTCGGTCGGCAGTCTCGCGATCAACCGTTTCCTGCGCCCGGTCAGCTATCAGGATCTGCCTGACGCGCTTCTGCCCGACGCGCTGAAGACGGCGAATCCGCTCGGCCTGAACCGCCGCATCGACGGCAAGCTGCAACTGGCGGAATAACGCTTCGGGTCGGTCTGATGAAAGCCGCGGCGCGTCATTCGCGCCGCGGCTTTTTCGCTTCTGCGCAACGCCGGAGCACGAAAGGCAAACCTTTCGAACGATGATTCGGAAGCCTTACCAATCTCCCGGCAACGTCCGCCGCTTCGGGCGATCCGCATTGACATACTCGGCGTGGGCTCGCTACAACGTTTCATCACGCGCTCGAATCGCTTTCACATCAGTGGGTTATCCGGCGATCGCGCCCCGTTGTCTTTTTTCGGCTAAGGATTGGCGATTCAAAACCGCCGCCGCGATCCCAAAATGTCAGAAATATCGTGAGCGAGAGCACCGCCCGGAGTAGGGGCGAAAGGCAATTGACGTCCGATAGTGGTTGAACCATAGTCGGATAGTCGTTTCCCGCTGGCGCGCGCGCCGCGCGGACAAAGAATACGAAGGATTGCTGCCGCGGGACGCCGTTCCCGCGTACAGGCGCGACGGCTCGGCGCGCATTGGCGGCCACGCGATTTTGGCAACCTCACGCACACGTCCTTCGAGGGCTTTAGCATGACCACGCGACTGACGTTTCCCGCATCCATGTTCTCCGTCGTCTGCCAGCGGTGCGGCAGCACGGTGCGCAAGAACGCCGACAGTTGCCCCAATTGCGGCGCAGACCGAAGCGCCGCATTCGGCCAGACGCGCGAGGCCGCCTCGGGCAAATCGCGCAAGAACGTTTTCGAAGAGGCATCGGCGCCGCTCGCATCGGCGGGTGCGTCCGCATCCGGTTCTTCCGCTTCCCTCGACTCGGATGGCGCCGGGCGCGTCGAGCCGGGCATGCGCTCGCGCTGGACGGAGCGCGCGAGTGAGCGCATCGCGCAAAAGGCGGCGGAATATCGCGCGCGCCGCGCCGAGGAATCCGCACGCAACGCCTTCGCCGATTCCAGCAACGATCCCGACGCCCTGCCCGGTTCCGAGCGGTGGAACACGAAGAAGACAGTCATCGCCGGTGCATGCGGTCTCGTGTTGCTGCTCGGCGCGACGTTCTATTACCAGCTTGGCGATTCGGACGGCGGTTCGAGCACGCCATCCGCGGATCACAGCGTTTCGGGCGTGATCGACTCCAAGGTCGGTTCGCTGATGCGCGGCGCAACCGACGCGCCCGGCACGCCTGCCGCACCGGCCGCGGCGGACCGGCGCCCGTTGGCCGCCGCTCCGTCCGGCAATGCGCTGCAGGATGTGCGCGTCGCGCTGGATCAGCACGATCTCGCCACGGCCCGCGCGCGGCTCAAAATGCTTCCGCCGCAGCAACAGGCGCGCGCCGACTACGAATCGCTGAAGGACGAGCTCGTCAAGCGCGAAGCGCAGCGCGACGCCGCGCTGCAACTCGCGCGCGCCTGCGAGCGCACGTCCGCGTGGGCGTGCGTGCAGCAGAACGCGGGCGAGGCGCTCGCCCTCGACGGCAGCAACATCGAATCGCAAGCCATGCTCGAACGCGTGATTTCGCACGCGGGCTGGCTCGCGCCGACGGCAGTGGCCGCGCTCGCCAAACGCGTGCCGGGCACGGCGCCCGCCGCGGATGCCGCGAACACGGCGGCTGCCGCGCCCGCTCAACTTCCCGCGCAGGCAAACGTTGCAGCGGCGGCCGCGCAGGCCGCGAAGACGAACGGGTTTGCTCAGAAGCCCACGCCGGACAGGCGCACGGTGCAACGCAGCACCGCCGCGCGCTGGGCCGACGACGACGCTGCCTACGAATCGCGCGCGGAGAAAATCGCGCGTGGCCAGGCGGCGACCGCCGCGATCACCGCGACGACGATCAATCCGCCGCCCGCGCCGACCGTCGCCACGACGATGACGATGCCCACGCCCGCGCCGCAAGCGGCCACGCAACCGACGCCCCAACCGACGCCCCTGCCGACGCCCCTGGCGACGCCACAACCGGCCACGACACAAGCCGCCGTGCCCGCGCCGTCGCAACCGGCCGCTGCGAAGGCCGCTCCGCCGCCCGTCACGCAAGCGGCGCGCGCGCCCTATTATCTCGGCGAAGAAAGCGCCCAGCCTTCCGCCGCGAATTCGCGTGCCGCGAACCCGCGCGCGCCCTATTACATCGGCGACGAGCCGCCGCAGCAAGCCGCTCGTCCGGCCAATCCGCGCGGCGCGTATTACCTGGGCGAAGATCCGCCGCAGCCGTCCGCGCCCCCGACGCGCACCGCCGTGCCGCATCCACCGCAATCGGGCAATCAGAGCAGCGCGCTCCCGCCATCGACGGCGACGATGCAAGCAGCCGTGCCCCGTCCGCCCGCGGCCGTCGCACAAGCCGTCGCCCAGCCCGTCGTGCAGACGAACGTCGCGACGCGCAGCACGCAGGCCGCGGCCACGACCGGCGCGTCGCCGCAGTTCGCCACGGTGCCGGCCGGCTCGCATGTCGACTCCGACAAGTCCGAGGAACTCGAACGCGCCATCAAGCAATACGGCTGGAGCGGCGGCGATTCGGCCTCGAAGCCGCCGTCGCGCTGAAAACGGCAAAAAAACGCAAAAAAACGCACAAGAACGACGCAAGAACGACGCAACTACAAGAACACGCAGAGACAACACCGACGCACCGCAAGCACGCGCCGCGCATCTTCGCGCCGGGCCGCATGCGAGTGCCCGCGCATGAGCAGATTGCGCGCGACGCGGACGATTCCCGCATCGTGCGAGTTTCAAAAAGCACCCGTCCAACTCCGACTAAGGGTCAATCATGTTCACCACGAAATACATGCGCAACGCCGCACGGGGCGCGCTGACGCTTCTCGCCATCGCCGGGATGATCGGCGCGGGATCGAGCTTCGCCGCCGATCCGATTCCCTACAAGATCACGACGGGCCAGGAACGCGGCACGTATATCCAGATCGGACAGGACTTGTCGAAGTACGTCGCCGAGCCGGCCGGCATCGAACTGGAAGTGCTGCCGTCGAAAGGGTCGGCGGAGAACGTGCAGCGCATGCGCTACGAGCCCGGCGTGAAGTTCGCGCTGGTGCAGTCGGACGTGTATCAGGCGTACATGGACATGGCGACCTCGGGCAATGCGGACGCGGGCAAGATCATCAAGCCGCTGCGGCTCATCATGCCGCTCTACGACGAAGAGATTTACTTCGTCACGCGCGCGGACTCGCCGATGAAGTACATCCACGAGATCAAGGGCAAGAACATCAGCGTCGGGCCGATCGGCAGCGGCACGGCGCAATCGGCGGAGACGCTGTATCGGCTGATGTTCGGCGAACCGATCGCCGAAGCCAACGAGCAGCATCTCAACAACGAGGATTCGCTCGCGCGGCTGATCGTCGGGAAGATCGACGTGGCGGTGATCGTCGCGGGGCAGCCGGCGAAGCTCTTTCAGGACATGAATCCGGAGCTGCTCAAGCAGATCAGGCTGCTGCGCCTCGATCCGAACGCGCAGGAAACCGCGCGCGCGAAGCAGACCTATTTCCCGGCGACGATCCGCACGACGAGTTATCCGAACTGGATTCAGGAAGACACGCCGACGCTCACCGTGAAGGCGTTTCTCGTGACCTACGATTACGGTTTGCGCGGCACGGTCGGCGCGCTGTCGAAATTCGCCGATTCGCTGTGCTCGAACTTCGACACGCTGCAGGCGAACGGCCATCCGAAGTGGAAGCAGGTGCATCTCGAACTGCCGCCGCTCACGAAGGGCTGGAAATACTATCCGCCGATGGAAAAGCACTTGCGCGCGTGCATCGCGCAGCGCACGGCGGCCGCCGAGCAAGCGCAGAATCCGACGCGCAAGGTCGCGACGCGCGACGCCGACGCGGCCGCGCAAAAGCCGAAAAAAGCGGCGTGTTCCGCGCAGGAAAAGCTGCTGTTGTTGTGCGATCAGTGACGCCGCGAAGCTAGCGGACGAGCGTCGGCATGAGCGCGGCGAGGCGCGTCGCGCCGCGCTCGATCGCCGTGACGTGCGTCCCGCCGTAGCCGAGCAGCACGCCTTGCTGCGCCGGCTCGCCCGCGTAGAACGCGCGTATGCCGTACAGCCCGACCGATACGGCGCGCGCCGCCGCGACGACCTCGTCTTCCCGCACCGAACCGGCGAGCCGCGCGACGAGATGGATGCCCGCCGTCGCGGGCAGCGGCTCGAACCAAGGCGCGAGCTCGCCTTGCAGACGTTCGATCAACAGCGCGCGGCGTTCCGCGTACGCCTTGTGCATGCGGCGCAGATGCTTCGCGTATTCGCCATCGAGCATGAACGCGCCGAGCGCGGTTTGCGTCAGCATGCAGCTGTGCCAGTCGCAAATCTGCTTTGCGTTCCAGAGCGGTTCGGAGAGTGTCGCGGGCGGCACGACGTAGCCGAGCCGCAGATCGGGAAAGAGCGTCTTCGAAAACGTGCCGACATACGCGACGAGTCCCGCGCGATCGAGACTCTTCAGCGATTCCACCGGCCGCCCTTCGAAGCGGAATTCGCCGTCGTAGTCGTCCTCGACGATCACCGCGCCGCGCTTGCCCGCCCATTCGAGCAACTCGACGCGCCGCTCGAGGCTCATCGGCATGCCGAGCGGAAACTGATGCGACGGCGTGACGTAGACGAGCCGCGTGTTGCGCGGCAGCTTTCTCACGACGATGCCCTCGCCATCGACCGGCACATGCGCGATGCGCGCGCCGAGCGCCGCGAAAAGCGCCCGCGCCGGCGGATAACCCGGCTCTTCGACCGCGACGACATCGCCCGGCTGGATCGTCACGCGCGCGAGCAGATCGAGCGCCTGTTGCGCGCCCTGCGTGACGATCACGTCCTGCCAGTTGCAGACGACCGCGCGGCTGAACGCGAGATAACGCGCGATGCCGAGCCGCAACGCCTGCTCGCCGCCCGGATCGCGATAACCCGCGACGCCGCCGCCCGCGCGCGCCTGCGTGCGCAGTGCCTGATTCAGGCAGCGTCGCCAGGCGTCGTAGGGAAAGAGCGATTTGTCGGTTACGCCGCCCTTGAAATCGCAGTCGAGCGTTTCGTCGGCGGGCGGCATCGGCATCGCCATGCGCTCGGGCATCTTGCGCCAGATGCCGGTGGCGCGGGCGCGGGCCGATACGGGTTCGGTGCGCGCGGTCGGCAGGCGCGTGAGCCCTTCAGCGACAAACGTGCCGTCGCCGGCGCGCGTGCGCAAGAAGCCTTCCGCGATCAGCCGCTCGAAGACATCGAGCGTGGTCTTGCGCGAGACGCCGAGCTGCGCGGCGAGATCGCGGGTGGACGGCAGGCGCGCGTTCGCGGCGAGCCGCCCTTCGATGATGCCCGCGCGTAGCTGGCCGTAGATCTGGCCGGTCAGGTCGCGGCGGCCGTGCAGGGTGATGTGGATGTCCAAGGGTGCTGGCGACCGACGCGGCTACAGTTGATAGGGCATCCGCACGCCCGGATCGTCGGGCGGGAAGTCCTTCGAGTTGCGCGAAACGAGCAGCGCATTCACCGATTGCGCCGACGCCCACACGATCGCATCCGGCAACTTGATGCGCGATTTCCTGCGAATTCCGATTGCGAGGTTCGCGACGGCCGAATCGAGCGGCACGAGATCGAAGGTGGACAGCCAGGCGCGCAGCGACGCTTCACTGTCGGGTTTGGCGCCCTCTAGAACTTCCATGAGCGTGATGATGCTGATCGACCGCTCTTCGTAACGCTCGATCTCCTTGCGTGCCGCATCGATTCCCAACAGGTAATCGATCAGGATGTTCGTGTCGAAAAGCGCTCTTACCATTCTTCGCGCAGCTCCCGCTGATACTGCAATCCATCGATCTTTCGCTCTTGCCATAAGCCGAACACATCGACGGCAGAACGGCGCTTGTTGCTCGCGACGTACGCGCTGATCGCGTCCCGAATGACCGCGGCTCGCGGGCGCTGCTGCTCTTCGCCGATCGCGGCGAGTTCGTCTATCTGTTCGTCGGGCAAATCGATCAAGATCCTTCCCATGGATACCTCGCTATACGATATACATATGGTATATCACCATAGCCCATTTATTCGCCTGCGCTGAAAATCGACTGACACAAAGTCACGCCTTGCTCGCTCAACCCCGCGCTGCCCGTCCCATCCTCGTTCATCCGCACCTCGACAAATCCCGCTTCCTCGAGCCCGGTCAATTGCCGACGCAACGCGCTCATCGGCAAACCGGACTGCTTCGCCAATTTCGCGAGCGACCACGCGCGTTCCGGGGTTTCCGTGTGTGCGCGCCAAAGCTGTGTCAGCACGGCGACGAGCGCCGGATCGATGTCATCGTTCATGCGCGAATCCCCATAGTGATCTCCCTGCCCGCGAGTTCGCCGAGCCGCCGCAACGCGGCCTCGCTCTGCGCGGTCCACGGATAACTGTAGTTCAGCCGGATGAAATGGCTAAAGGCGTTGCGCGTGGAGAACATGTAGCCCGGTCCGACCGTGATGCCGCTGTCGAGCGCGGCGCGATAGAGCCGCATCGAATCGACGCGCTCCGGCAATTCCACCCATAGCACATAGCCGCCCTGCGGCGCCGATGTGCGCGTGCCCGCCGGAAAGAAGCGCTCGACCATCGCGCTCATGATGCGCGACTGCTGCCGATACAGCTTGCGCACGCGCCGCAGATGCCGGTCGTAGCCGTCCTGCCGCAGATAATCCGCGATCGCGACCTGCGGCACCGATGGCGTCGTCAACGTGTTCAGAAACTTGAGCTTCTCGACTTGCGCCCGATACCGTCCCGGCATCGCCCAGCCGATCCGGTACGACGCCGTCAGACTCTTCGAAAACGACGCGCAATGCAGCACGAGCCCTTTTGTATCGAAGTTCTTGAGCGTCGACGGGCGCGCATCGCCGTAATAAAGCTCGTGATAGACATCGTTTTCGATGACCGGAATATCGTGCGCGGACAGCAATTCGACGAGCCGGCGCTTGCGCTCGTCCGGCATCTGGAAGCCGAGCGGATTCTGGAAGTTCGGCATCACCATGCACGCGGCGATCTTTCTTCGTCCGATGATCCGCGCCAGAGCGTCGATGTCGATGCCTTCCGCCGGATGCGTCGGCACTTCGATCGCGCGCATCCCGAGACGCTCGATCGCGTGCAGCATCGCGTAGTAAGTCGGCGATTCGACGGCCACCGTGTCGCCGGGCTGCGCGACGGCCTGCAGGCTCAGGTTGATCGCCTCAGTCGCACCGACCGTGATGACGATCTCCTCCGGATCGACCGGCACGCCGTTTTCGGCATAACGCCGCGCGATCTGGCGAATCAGCTCGGGATTGCCGGGCGGCAGATCGTCGATGAGATTCCAACTCGCCTGCCGCCGCGCGATCGCGTTCGCGTACTGGTTGATGCGCCGCCACGGAAACGGCTCGGGATCGGGATACGGCGAGCCGAACGGCACGGCGTCGTGAGCGCGGATGCTGCGCAACGTCGAAAGCACGAGCCGGCTCACATCGACTTCCGATGCCGTCGCGATCACGCGCGTCGGCTGACTGTGCGCCGCGCCCGCCTGCGGTTTTGCGCGCACGAAATAGCCGGACTGCGGACGCGTCTCCAGAATCCCGCGGCTTTCCAGGATCGCGTACGCATGCAGCACCGTCTTGATGCTCACGCCGTGCTGCTGGCTCGCCTGCCGCACCGACGCGATCTTCTCGCCGGGCGTGAACACGCCGCGCCGCACGGCTTCCTCGATTTCATCGGCGAGCTTTTCGTAGAGTTTCAACTGGATTTCGTTCTGAAGCGGCAATGCGTCAAGTCTAGGGCAAATCGACGCAACTGTACTCCTTCTATTTCGCATTTTCTGTGCGCCGCGCGCGATTCGGAACACAGTACGCTTCCGACATCGCAAGCCAAAAAGCATCATCCGACAAGCCATGTTCAAGAAGCCCGAAGAACGCATCGAACCCTATACGCATCCCGCCGCCGGCTGGGGCGCGCTGAAGCAGGTCGCCATCAATCTCGTCAAGGAGAAGGTGGCGGGTGGCAACTACAAGACGCTCTTCAAGCAGAATCAGCCGGACGGCTTCGATTGCCCCGGCTGCGCGTGGCCCGACCGCGAGCACGGCTCGACCTTCGAATTCTGCGAGAACGGCGTCAAGGCCGTCGCCGCCGAAGCGACGAGCAAGCGCGTGACGCCCGCGTTCTTCGAGGAGCACACGGTTTCGTCGCTGATGACGCAGAGCGATTACGAACTGGAGCAGCACGGCCGGCTGACCGATCCGCTCGTCTACGACGCAAAGCGCGACCGCTATGTGCCGATCGATTGGGACGATGCGTTCGAACTCATCGCCTCGCATCTGAAGAAACTCGACGATCCCGATCGCGCCGCGTTCTACACGTCCGGCCGTGCGAGCAACGAAGCCGCTTTTCTGTATCAATTGTTTGTGCGGATGTACGGCACGAACAATTTCCCCGATTGCTCGAACATGTGCCACGAAGCGACGAGCCGCGGCTTGCCGCATACCGTCGGCATCGGCAAGGGCACCGTCACGCTCGACGACTTCGAACACGCCGACACGCTGCTGCTCTTCGGCCAGAATCCGGCGACGAACCATCCGCGCATGCTCGGCGAGTTGCGCGAGTGCGTGAAACGCGGCGCGACCATCGTGTCGATCAATCCGCTGAAGGAGCGCGGCCTCGAACGTTTCGCGAGCCCGCAGCACACGCTCGACATGCTCTCGCCGAAGGGCGTGAAGATCAGTTCGGTGTTCATCCGCCCGAAAGTCGGCGGCGACTTCGCGCTGATCAAAGGCGTGGCGAAGCGCGTGATCGAACTCGACGACGCCGCGCGCGCGAACGGTGGCGAGCGCGTGCTCGACGTCGATTTCATCGCGGAGCACACGGTCGGCTTCGACGCCTTCGCCGACGACCTGCGCGCCGAAAGCTGGGACGCGATCATCGCGGAATCGGGCGTGGAGATGGACGATCTGCTGAATCTCGCCGACATCTACGCGAAAGGCCGCGCCGTCATCTCGACGTGGGGCATGGGCCTCACGCAGCACAAGAACTCCGTGCCGACCATTCAACTGCTTTCGAACCTGATGATGATGCGCGGGAATATCGGACGGCGCGGCGCGGGCTTATGTCCGGTGCGCGGCCATTCGAACGTGCAGGGCGACCGCACGGTCGGCATCGAGGAAAAACCGACGCAGGCGTTTCTCGACCGGCTCGGCGCGGCCTACGATTTCGAGCCGCCGCGCGAGCATGGCTACGACGTCGTCGAAACGATTCACGCGATGCTCGAAGGCAAGGTGAAGGTGTTTATCGGCCTGGGCGGAAACTTTTCGATCGCGACGCCCGACACGCCGCGCACCTGGGAAGCGATGCGCTCGTGCGATCTCACGGTGCACATCACGACGAAGCTCAACCGCAGCCATCTCGTACACGGCCGCGACGCGCTCATTCTGCCGACGCTCGGCCGCACCGAGATCGATGTTCAGAACGGCGTGCCGCAAGGCGTGTCCGTCGAGGATTCGATGAGCATGGTGCACATTTCTTACGGCATGAACAAGCCGGCCTCGGCGAATCTGCTTTCCGAAGTCGCGATCGTCGCACGCATGGCGCACGCGACGCTCGGCTCGGCCAAGGTCGACTGGCGCGCACATGAGGGCGACTACGCGCTGATCCGCGATGGCATCGAAAAAGTGCTCGACGGTTTCGAGCGCTACAACGAACGCCTGAAGCAGCCGGGCGGTTTTCATCTCGGCGTGGCCTCGCGCGATCGCGTCTGGAAGACGCCGAGCGGCAAGGCGCAGTTCATCGTGCACAGGATCGCGGTCGATACGCCGATCCACCGCGCCCGTGCGCTGTACGGCGACCGTCTCATGACGCTGATGACGACGCGTTCGCACGATCAGTACAACACGACGATCTACGGTCTCGACGATCGCTACCGCGGCGTGTACGGACAGCGGCGCGTGCTGTTCGCGAACCGCGAGGACATCGACATGCTCGGGTTCGAGCCGGGCGAACTGGTGGATATCACGAGCGTGTGGGACGACGGCATCGAGCGTCGCGTAGACGGTTTCAAGCTCGTCGAATACGACATTCCGCGTGGCTGTCTCGGTGCGTATTATCCGGAGACCAACCCGCTCGTGCCGCTGTCATCGGTTGCGGATGGCGCCGGTACGCCGACGTCGAAGTCCATTCCCGTGCTGCTGACGTCGTCCAGTCAGGCCATTGCTGCCTGAAACCGCTGCGCGACGCGATGCCGCCAAGCACGCGGCATCGCGCTCTCTCGCGCTGACGGATACGGCGTTCGAGCGCGGCGGCGCCGCTGAACCAGCGATCGGCGCATGCGCCCAGCATGGCGAGGATGCCGGCCCACGCGATCAACCCGGCGGCGAAGCTGTTGAATTCGCCGCTGAACCAGACGCCGCCGAGCATTGCGGCCGCGAACACCAGCATGACGATGGCGAACGGGGGGCAATGTTCGTGTTCGATATGAGCGCGGCCGCCAGCGCCCAAGCCCATTTGGTAGCCGCTGAGAGAATATGCGCTAATGGACTGCGCCATTTTGTCCTCCAGACTGTTATCAATTTGTGTTTCCACAAACTTACGCAGTTGGAGCGATCAGTAATACCAGACAATTCCTAACAACGCTTTCGACCTGTGGCGCTTGACTTTCGCCGAACCCCGCAAAACGCGATGCCACCGCGATTCACGCCTCATTTCGCTCCTGCGAACTCCTGAACATCGGCATCGGCTTCGCCGGCGAGCGGCACGACGCCGGACGGCCCCGTCGCATGCGGATGCAGCAACAGCGCGACGAGCCCGCTCCAGCCCGTCTGATGCGACGCGCCCACGCCGCGCCCGTTGTCGCCATGAAAATACTCGTGAAAGAGCACGAGATCGCGCGAACGCGGATCGGCCTGTAGCAGCGGATAGGCAGCCATCACCGGACGCTCGCCGTTCTTGTCGAGCAGAAAGAGCGTGGTCACGCGGCGCGCGAGTTCGTCGGCGATTTGCGCGAGCGAAAACTTCTGTCCCGAGCCCGTCGGATATTCGACGCGAAAATCGTCGCCGTAATAGCGATGAAACTCGTGGATCGATTCGATCAGCAGATAGTTGACCGGCATCCACACCGGACCGCGCCAGTTCGAATTGCCGCCGAACACGCGCGAGTCGGATTCCGCCGGAAGATACTGGATGCCGAAGCTTTCGCTGTTGTGATAGAAGACGAACGGGTTATCGAGATGCACGCGTGACAGCGCGCGCACGCCGTGATCGGAAAGGAATTCGGTTTCGTCGAGCATGCGCCTGAGCAGCGCCTTCATGCGATGCCCGCGCAACAGCGACAGCAGCACGCTGTTGCCCTGACCCGCCACGTTCCAGCGCGACACGAGCCTCGAAAGATCCGTTCGATGTTCGAGAAACCAGTGCAGCCGTTCGCGCAATTCCGGCAGCGAGCGATACACCTTCGGCTCCAGCACATGCACGGCGAAAAGCGGAATCAGCCCGACGATGGACCGCACGCGCATCGGCACATTGGTTCCGTCGGGCAGGCGCAGCTTGTCGTAGAAGAACTCGTCCTCGCTGTCCCAGAGACCGGTGTCGCAATCGTCCTCGCAGCTCACCGCTTCCGCGATATACAGGAAGTGCTCGAAGAACTTCACGGCGATATCGACGAACACCTTGTTCGCGTATGCGAGCTCGAGCGCGATACGCATCAGATCGAGCGCGTACGCGGCCATCCATGCGGTGCCGTCGGCCTGATCGATGTGGCCGCCCGTCGGCAGCGGCGACGAGCGATCGAAGATGCCCACGTTGTCCAGGCCGAGAAAGCCGCCCTGGAAAATGTTCTTGCCGTCGGCATCCTTGCGATTCACCCACCATGAGAAGTTGAGCAGCAGCTTGTGGAACACGAGTTCCAGAAAATCGCGATCGCCCTTGCCGGTGATCGCGCGGTCGATCTCGTAGACGCGCCACGTCGCCCACGCGTGCACGGGCGGATTGGCATCGCCGAAAGCCCATTCGTACGCGGGCAATTGACCGTTCGGATGCTGATAGCGGTCCTTCACGAGCAATAGCAACTGACGTTTCGCGAACTCCGGATCGATGAGCGCGAACGCCGCCGCATGAAACGCGAGGTCCCACGACGCGTACCACGGATATTCCCACTTGTCCGGCATCGACACGATGTCCGCGTTGCACAGATGCCGCCAGTCCGAATCGCGTCCGGTGCGCCGCTGCTTCGGCGGCTTCGGCTGAAGCGGATCGCCGTCGAGCCAGCGCGTCACATCGAACTGATAGTACTGCTTCGACCACAGCATGCCGGCGAGTGCCTGGCGTTGCACGAGCCGCTGATCGGCATCGGCGATATCGTGCTGCAGCGCGCCGTAAAACTCGTCGGCTTCCGCGATGCGTCGCGCGAAGAGACCATCGACGTCGAGCGGCACGGCGTCCGGCGCGGACTCGGGCCGCCAGCGCAGATACACGACCGCCTTGCCGAGCGGCTCCAGTTCGAGATGCGCGTGCGCGGCCGCGCGCGTGCCCTTGTCGCGGCGAATCGCGTCTTCGTCGCCTTGCAGGATGTAATCGTTGAAGCCGTCCTTGAACGGTCCCGTGCCTTCCATGTGGAAGAGACGCCTGACGTTGGTCTCGTTCTCGCAGAAGAGCCATTCCATCGCGCTCGCGTCCGGCGACCACGCGGTGACGACCATCGGTTCGTGCGCGCCCTGTTCGGCGAGCACGTAGGTGCCTTCGCCCTGCACCGTTTCCACCTTCAGCGAGGGCTTGATCGGCGTCGGCTTCCACGACCAGGTATTGCGCGCCCAGATTTGCGGCAGCACGTCGAGCGCGGCCCGCACGTCGCTGCGATTCTCGATCGTCACGCGCATCACGATGTCGTCCGGCGTGTGCTTCGCGTATTCGACCTGCACGTCGAAGTAACGCGCGTCGTCGAACACGCCCGTGTCGAGCACTTCGTATTCGGGCATGTCGGCGCCGCGCCGCGCGTTTTCATCGACGAGATCGGCATACGGATACGCCGCATGCGGATACTTGTAGAGCATGCGCATGTAGGAATGCGTCGGCGTGCCGTCGATGTAGAAGTACAGTTCCTTCACGTCCTCGCCGTGATTGCCTTCCTGGTTCGTCAGACCGAAGAGCCGCTCCTTGATGATCGGATCGCAGCCGTTCCAGAGCGCGAGCGAGATGCACCAGTTGAGTTTGTCGTCGCCGAAACCGGCGATACCGTCCTCGCCCCAGCGATACGCGCGGCTGCGCGCATGATCGTGCGGAAAGTATTCCCACGCGGTGCCGAATTCGCTGTAGTCCTCGCGCACGGTGCCCCATTGGCGTTCGCTCAGATACGGTCCCCAGCGCTGCCAGCGTGGGCAGTCCTTCGAATGGAGCCTCAGGCCCTCGACGGTTTCGAGCTGGTTGACGGGGCGCGATTTCGACATGGGCGACTCCTCGATGGCGGCGTGCTGAACGACGGGCAAGTCTCGTAATTTAGCGCGTTTTGACGCCGGCCCGCGCGCGCCGCGCTAGGTTGCGCCGAGCAGCTTTTCGATGCGCAGGAGCTCCGCGAGCGACCACGCCTGAAACGGCGTCCCGCCGGGCGTGTGCGGCGCATCGGCATCGGCGACTTCGCTGACGTGATCGAGACCGTAGCGATCGAGATGCGCGTAGAGCGGCGTCAGAAAACGCTCGCGCGCGCCCGCCGCGCCGTGCACGCGCACCCACGCCTCGACGAACGGGCCGATCAGCCACGGCCAGACGGTGCCCTGGTGATACGCGCCATCGCGATCCAGCACGCCGCCCGCGTAGTTCGCCCTGTAGGCCGGATCGGACGGCGCGAGCGTGCGCAAACCGGGCGGCGTGAGAAGTTGCGTTTCGACCTGATCGACGACCGCGCGCGCGATATCGCCATCGACGAGCGGAAACGGCAAGCCGCCGACCGCGAAGATCTGATTCGGGCGAATCGATCGATCGACGCGACCGGGTTCGTGATCGACGTCGACGACATCGAAGAGCGTATGCGTGTCCGGATCGACGAAGCGCGCGGCGAACGACAACTGCGCCTGATCGCGCAACGCCTGCCAGCGCGGATTCCACGCGCTCGCGATCGTGAGCGCGTTGATCCACAGCGCCTGCACCTCTACCGGCTTGCCGATACGCGGCGTCACGACCCAGTCGCCTGCCTTCGCGTCCATCCATGTGAGCTGGACGCCGGGCACGCCCGCGCGCAGCAGACCGTCCACATCGGCGGCGATGCGAAAGCGCGTGCCGCGCGAATAGCCGTCGAGAATCGCATCGACGGCGCTTTGCAGGCGGCTTGTCGTCGCCGCGTGCGCGTGCCCCGTCGCCAGATAATCGTGCACGGCGACGACGAACCACAGCGAGGCATCGACGGAGTTGTATTCGGGCAGGCCGCCGCTGTCCGGAAAGCGGTTCGGCACCATGCCTTCGGAAATCGTATCGGCCCATTCGAGCAGGATCGATTCCGCTTCCTGATGCCGGCCGGACACGAGCAGGAGGCCGCGCATCGAGATGAAGGTGTCGCGGCCCCAGTCGGTGAACCACGGAAAGCCCGCGATGATCGTTTTGCCGACATTGCGCGTGACGACGTACGCATCGGCGCTGCGCGCGAGCCGCGAGCCGAACGCCGCGCGCCGTTCCTTTTCCCGCGAGGCGAGATGCGATGCGTGCGCGAGCGCGCTGTCTTCGAACGGCTTGTCGTGGCCGGCGTGCGCGTGGAGGATCATCACGGCTTCGCCGCGCGCGAGATCGAAGCTGAAGATGCCGGGCGTCGCGAGGTCTTCGGTGAAATCGAGTCCGCGCTCGCGTTCGCGCACGTAGCAGAAGTTGCGATACCAGTCGGGGGCGTGATCGTAAGCGCCGTTCGACGTGACGCAAATCGTCGGCAAATCGCCATACGGCTGCCATTGCACGCGCTCGCCTTCCAGTGTGGCATCGAAGGAAAATGCCGCGTTTTCGTGGTGCAGCGCGTGGTAGTCGCGGCCTGAGAGCAGCGGGCGGACTTCCAACTTGGCCGCTTTCGATGCGCCCTCGAGACGCCAGCGCAGGACGGTTTGGCGGGCTTCCTTTGCAACGAACGCTTCTGCGACGATGATCGTTGCGTCGTCGTGACCGATGCGGTAGCGCCATGTGGGCCACGGATCTGTATCGAATGAAAGGAGGCTTGCCGTCGTGTCGGGATAGAGGATGTCGGGGGCGTAGCGCTGCATCGTCAGAGGGATACGCGCGTTGCCCGTTTCGAGCCATGCTTCCATGCCGTTGATGAGCACGACACGGCCAGCGGGCGGTTGAGTCGCCGTCAGCAGCAGCGCTTGGTAGCGACGTGTGCGCATCGTGCCGACCGTGCCGGAGGCGAAACCGCCGTAAGCATCGGGTTCGAGCCATTCGTCTTCCAGACGCGCAGCGTCGATCGGCGATTCATCGGTGCGTTCGATGCGTGTCATGGTTTTGTTTTTTTTGCTGGATTGCGTGTTCGTGGCGGCTCGGGGTTTCGCCGGATCCCGGTTTCGTGGCGGCTCGGGGTTTCGCCGGATCCCGCTTTCGTGGCGGCTCGGGGTTTCGCCGGATCCCGCTTTCGTGGCAGCTCGGGGTTTCGCCGGATCCCGCTTTCGTGGCAGCTCGGGGTTTCGCCGGATCCCGCTTTCGTGTCGGTCTATTAGCACTGCCCCTGTGCGGGGCGGCAGTCACTTTCTTTGCTGCTGCAAAGAAAGTAACCAAAGAAAGCAGCTCCCGATACGCCCGCGGTCACACGCAATTTGGGTAGTCCTCTCGTCCATCGTGGGCTGCCTAAAGAGTGCCCTCATCACAATCACCGGGCTTGGCTCGCGCACGGTCTGACTAGCTAGTAGTTACAACGCGCGGGTCCAGCAATCATACATCCGGCACAGCGCTACGCGCTGCCGCCCGGTATGCGAGGGAAACCAACGTGCGGCGATTGCAGTGAGATGGAGACGTTAGTAGAGAAGCACATGCATCCCCGATGGACCGGTCGGCCGCGAAGCGGGCTGGAGCTATTTGGTGCTGAACCAGTTTGGTGTGTGGTGCGATGGTTCAGACCGTGCGCGAGCCAAGCCCGATGGGGCCTATGAGGGCACTCTTTAGGCAGCCCACGATCGACGAGAGGACTACCCAAATTGCGTGTGACCGCGGGCGTATCAGTAGCTGCTTTCTTTGCTTACTTTCTTTGCAGCAGCAAAGAAAGTAAGTGCCGCCCCGCACAGGGGCAACGCTAATAGACCGACGCGAATACGGGATCCGGCGAAACCCCGACCCGACACAATCACGGGATCCAGCGAAGAAACAAAATCAACCAAGAACCACACTCACAGCGTGAATCAAAATCCCGACGGCGCCTCCCACAAGCGTCCCATTCACGCGAATGAACTGCAAATCCCGCCCAATATTAAGCTCAACATCCCTGACGAGCGTCGCATCGTCCCACTGCTTGACGGTGGCGGCAATATGCTTCGCGATGCCATCGCGCAACTCCGGCGCAAGCGCCTTCAAAGCATCGCGCATATGCTCGTTAATCGACTCGCGTAATGCCGGATCGCTGCCGAGCGCCTCGGCAAAACCGCCCGCCATCGCGACGACCTTCGCATGCAGCGCCGAATCCGGCCGCTTGATATCCGCATCGAGCCACGCGATGAACTCGTCCCACAGCCCGTTCACGTATGCCCGCAACTCGGGCCGCTCCAGCCACTCACGCTTGTGCTCGTCGATGCGCGCCTTGAACGCCGGATCCGTCTTCAACCGCTCGACAAACCGCTCCACAGCCGCATCGAAAGCCTTGCGACGTTCGTGCTCGGGATCGCTGCTTACATCGTGCAGCCATTGATTCGCGCCGCGCACGAGACCGGCCGCAAACTTGTTGCCAAGGTCTTCAGCATTCAGTCCGACGAATCCCAGCATACCGACGAGCTTCGGATACTCCTCGCCCGCCACCGCGACGATGCGCGTCGCGAGCATCTCCTGCACTTCGGGCTTGTCGAGCCACCCGGCCAGTTGCTTCAGGCCCTCATCGAGCAGCAACTGATGACGCCGGTCCGATATCAGCGTCGACAGCACGCTTCCCGTCGCGCTCGCCAGATCGAACGACTCCGCGCGACGGCGCAGCGTCTCGTAGAGCATCGACTTCACGCGCTCGTCATCGACGAAAGACAGCAGTTGCCCGACCGCGCCCACGGCCTTCTTGCCGAGCAACTCGGCATTGGCAGGCTCGGCCAGCCACATCGACAGACGGCTCGCCGGATCGAACGCATTCACGCGCGCGACGAGCGCATCGGTGCCGAGAAAACGGTCGCGAACGAACACGGCCAGGTTGTCCGCGACGCGCGCCTTGTTCGCGGGCAGGATCGCGGTGTGCGGAATCGGCACGCCAAGCGGATGCCGAAACAGCGCGACCACCGCGAACCAGTCGGCGAGCGCGCCGACCATCGCGGCTTCCGCGAACGACGACACCCACGCCCACGCGCCCGCATCGTGCTGGCTTTTCGCGAGCGCGAACAAGGCGCCGGCCGCGACGAGCAGCCCGGCGGCGAACCATTTCATTCTTCTCAGCGCGACGGCTTTGTCCTGCGTTTCCATCTATGTCGGTTTCATGGTTTTGATGAGGCCGAAAGCTTACCAGCAGCGCGTTGCAAATCCCGAAGGACTTCGACGGCGCGTTCGCCCTCTTCGACCGGAACGAAGATGTGATCGTGATACGCCGCCGCAATCACATTGCAACTGATGTTCGCCTCGCCGAGCGCACGCGCGAACGCCGCCGTCAAGCCGACCGCGTTCAGATCCGAATGAACGGTCAGCGTGATCCAGGCCGCGCGAAAGAGCGGCGCGACGCCGGCCGCCTGCGCCGCGCTTTCTTCCATCACGACCGTCAATCCCTCGCGCTCGCGGAACGTCGCGACGATGCCCGCGCCGCTCGCCACCGCATCGTGCGGCAGCGACGCGAACACGTACGCGCCCGGCTGCAGTTCGGGCTCCATCGACGCGATCAGCGTATCGAGATCACGCAGCATCTTCGGTCTCCCGTGTCCGCGCCAAAACCGGCCGCAGCGCAGCGCCGGTATGACTGCGCGGATGCGTCGCGAGCGTGTCCGGGTCCGCCGCCGCGACGATCGTGCCGCCATTCACGCCGCCTTCCGGGCCGAGATCGAGCACCCAGTCGGCTTCGGCGATCACATCGAGATCGTGTTCGATGACGATCACGCTATGCCCGCCATCCACCAGACGATGCAGCACGCGTATCAGCTTCGCGACGTCCGCCATATGCAGGCCGACGGTCGGCTCATCGAGCACATAAAGCGTGTGCGGCGGCTTCTGGCCGCGCCGCGTGACGTCGTCGCGCACTTTCGACAGTTCGGTGACGAGCTTGATGCGCTGCGCCTCGCCGCCCGACAGCGTCGGCGACGGCTGGCCGAGCGTCAGATAGCCGAGGCCGACATCGCGCAGCAATTGCAGCGGATGCGCGATGCTCTGCATCGACGCGAAGAACTCGACGGCTTCGTCGATCTCCATCGTCAGCACTTCGCCGATGTTCTTGCCGCGCCATGTCACCGCGAGCGTTTCCGGATTGAAGCGCTGGCCGTGGCACACGTCGCACGGCACTTTGACATCGGGCAGGAAGCTCATCGCGATGGTCCGCACGCCCTGGCCTTCGCATGCCGGGCAACGGCCATCGCCCGTGTTGAACGAGAAACGCGACGGCGTGTAGCCGCGCGCGCGGGCCTCGAGCGTATCGGCGAAGAGCTTGCGGATCGTGTCCCACATGCCGATGTAGGTGGCCGGGCACGAACGCGGCGTCTTGCCGATCGGCGTCTGATCGACTTCGAGCACGCGATCGATAGCCTCGAAACCGGTTACGCCCGCGCAGCCCTGCCACGCATGCGCGACATCGAACGTCGGACGCGGCGCTTCGCGCGCGAGCACGCTGGCGCGCGACCCGGCAGCGGGCTTGTCCGCTTGCGCGGCCTTGCGCGCGCGCCGCACCGCAGGCGACGACAACACCGAACGGCCGACGGCATCGAGCAGGTTCGTCATCAGCACGTCGCGCGCGAGCGTCGATTTGCCCGAACCCGACACGCCCGTAATCGCGACGAGCCGATTCAGCGGCATCGTCGCCGTCACGTTGCGCAAGTTGTGCAGCGTCGCGCCTTCGACCGTCAGCCATTGCTCCGGCACGGCGGCGCGCTTCGCGGTCGCCGCGCGCACTTCGCGGCGCGGCTGCAACGGATGCACGATCGGATTCGCGAGGAACTGGCCCGTGAGCGACGCCTTGTGCGCCGCGAGATCCGTCACGTTGCCCTGCGCGACGACCGTACCGCCGCGCTTGCCCGCGCCCGGCCCGATATCGATGATGTGATCCGCGCGGCGAATCGTGTCTTCGTCATGCTCGACGACGACGAGCGTATTGCCTTTGTCGTTCAGCTTCTTGAGCGCGGAGAGCAGGATCAGGTTGTCGCGCGGATGCAAACCGATGGTCGGTTCATCGAGCACGTAACACACGCCTTGCAGATTACTGCCGAGTTGCGCCGCGAGACGGATGCGTTGCGCTTCGCCGCCGGAAAGCGTCGGTGCGGCGCGATCGAGGCTCAAATAGCCGAGCCCGACTTCTTCGAGGAATTGCAAGCGCCCTTCGATTTCACTGACCACGTCACGCGCGATATCCGCATCGCGGCCCTTGAGCTTGAGCGATGCAATCCACTCGCGCGTATCGCTGACGGTCCATCGTCCGACTTCCGTGATCGGATAATTGCCGAACGTGACGGCGCGCGCAACATCGTTCAGACGCGTGCCTTCGCATTCCGGGCAGGGCTGATCCACGATATCGTCCGGTTCCTGATCGACCGAGCCGATGCTCTGCTCGCGTCCGCGATCGTCCTGCGCGAAGAGCGTGTCGTCGAACGCGGCGCGCTGTTCGCGCGTGAGCTTCACGCCCGTCCCGACGCATGTGTTGCACCAGCCGTGTTTGCTGTT
Source organism: Caballeronia sp. NCF2 (assembly GCF_023631205.1). Classification (NCBI taxonomy): domain Bacteria; kingdom Pseudomonadati; phylum Pseudomonadota; class Betaproteobacteria; order Burkholderiales; family Burkholderiaceae; genus Caballeronia; species Caballeronia sp. NCF2. Next base: position 246,119 of record NZ_JALQDN010000054.1, read on the forward strand.
GTACGAGAACATGCGCGGATCGAGCTCCGGATAACTCGTGCCGCAAACCGGGCACGCGCGCTTCGTCGAGAACACGCGCGTTTCTTCCTTGCCGCGACGCGCGCCGTCGTGCCACGACCCATGCAATTCATCGAGCGGCGCGCAAAGATGCATGACGCCCTTGCCGATTTCGAGCGTGTCGTCGAGCAAACGCCGCAGTTCCGCTTCGTTGTCCGCCGACACGACGAGATCCGCAACCGGCAATTCGATCGTATGTTCACGAAAGCGATCGAGCTTCGGCCACGGACTCACGGGCAGAAATTCGCCATCCACACGCAGATGCGTATTGCCGCGCGCCTTCGCCCATTTCGCGAGATCGGTATAGACGCCCTTGCGATTGACGACGAGCGGCGCGAGCAGTCCGACATGCTGCCCCTTGAAATCGCGCATGATCTGCGCGGCGATCGATTCGGAACTTTGCGACTGGACCGGCGTGCCATCGTGAATGCAATGTTGAATGCCGAGCTTCACGTACAGCAAGCGCAGGAAGTGCCAGACTTCGGATGTCGTCGCGACCGTCGATTTGCGTCCGCCGCGCGACAGGCGCTGCTCGATCGCGACGGTCGGCGGAATGCCATAGACGGCATCGACTTCCGGACGGCCCGCCGGCTGCACGATGGAGCGCGCATATGCGTTCAGCGATTCGAGGTAACGGCGCTGACCTTCGTGGAAAAGGATATCGAACGCGAGCGTCGACTTGCCCGAACCGGACACGCCCGTCACGACGTTGAACTTGTTATGCGGAATATCGACATCGAGCGACTTCAGATTGTGCTCGCGCGCGTTGACGATCCGCACCACGTTCTCGCCCTGCAACGCACGTCGCGCGCTCGCGACTTCCGCCGCGAGTTGCAGCGGCACGCCCGCGCGCTTTTGAGCCGCGCCGGGCGCCATCGCTTCTTCGTATTCGACCAGCGCGCGGCCCGTATGCGATTGTTCGCATGCCGAAACATCGTCCGGCGTGCCGACGCATACGAGCTGCCCGCCGCCATCGCCGCCTTCCGGACCGAGATCGATGATCCAGTCGGCCGCGCGAATCACATCGAGATTGTGTTCGATGACGATCAGCGAATGACCGCGTTCGAGCAGGCGCCGCAGTGCCTGCATCAACTTCGCGATGTCGTCGAAATGCAGGCCCGTCGTCGGCTCGTCGAACATGAAGAGACGGCTTTCGCTCTTGCTGGTCTGCGACGTTTCGGCGAGAAAGCCCGCGAGCTTCAGACGCTGCGCCTCGCCGCCCGAAAGCGTCGGCACGGGCTGGCCGAGCTTCACGTATTCGAGACCGACATCGACGATCGGCTGCAGCACGCGCAGCACTTCCTTGTCGCCGGCGAACAGCGCGACGGCTTCGCTCACCGTCAGTTCGAGCACATCGGCGACGCTCAACTGACGATCGCCGCGCTCGATCTTCACTTCGAGGATTTCCGCGCGATAACGGCGTCCGTCGCAATCGGGGCAACGCAAGTAGACATCGCTCAGGAACTGCATCTCGACGTGCTCGAAGCCCGAGCCGCCGCACGTCGGGCAGCGTCCATCGCCCGAGTTGAAGCTGAACATGCTCGCGCTATAGCCGCGCTGCAACGCGAGCGGCGCCTTCGCATAGAGCTTGCGAATTTCGTCGAACGCGCCGACATAGCTCGCCGGATTCGAGCGCGCCGTGCGGCCGATCGGCGACTGATCGACGAACACGACATCGCTCAAATGCTCCGCGCCCTTCAGGTCGCGATACGCGCCGGGCGCTTCCGTCGCCTTGCCGAAGTGACGCATCAGCGCGGGCGCGAGCACGTCCTGGATCAGCGTCGATTTGCCCGAGCCCGATACGCCCGTCACGCACACGAGACGTTGCAGCGGAATGTCGACCGTGACGTCGCGCAGGTTGTGATCGCTCGCGCCTTCGAGCGTGAGGCGCGGCGTGTTCGCATCGACGACGCGGCGATTCCAGTTCGACGCATGCGCGACATGCTTGCGGCCGCCGAGATACGCGCCGGTGAGTGTGTCGGTGACTTGAATGTCGTCGGGTGCGCCGTCATAGACGATCTGCCCGCCGCGCTCGCCCGGACCCGGTCCCATGTCGATGAGACGATCGGCCGCGAGCATCACCGACGGATCGTGCTCGACGACGACGAGCGTATTGCCCGCGTCGCGCAGACGATGCATCGCTTCGACGATGCGGTTCAGATCGCGCGGATGCAAACCGATGCTCGGTTCATCGAGCACGAACAGCGTGTTTACGAGCGACGTGCCGAGCGCGGTCGTCAGATTGATGCGCTGCACTTCGCCGCCGGACAGCGTGCGCGACTGGCGATCGAGCGTCAGATAACCGAGACCGACATCGCAGAGATATTTCAGGCGCGTGCGGACCTCGGCGTGCAAGAGCTTGAGCGCTTCGTCGAGCAAGGTCGACGGCAGCGTCAGCGAATCGAAGAAGCGGCGGATGCGCTCGATCGGCATCAGCATCAGATCGTGCACCGTGAGGCCCGGCAGCGCTTCGAGTTGCGCGCGCGTCCAGTCGACGCCTTCCGGCATGAAGCGATCTTGCGGCGCAAGCACTGCGTCGGCCTGTTCCTTCGTGCCGAGACGCCACAGCAGCGATTCGGTTTTCAGACGCGCGCCGGCGCACACCGGACACGTCGTATAGCTGCGATATTTCGACAGCAGCACGCGGATGTGCATCTTGTACGCCTTCGACTCCAGATAATCGAAGAAGCGCTGCACGCCGTACCACTGGTTCTGCCACTTGCCCGTCCAGTCCGGCGAGCCCTTGATGACCCAGTCACGCTCCTGCTGCGTGAGATCCTTCCACGGCACGCCGAGGCGAATGCCCGCCTTCGCGCCGTAGCGCACGAGATCGTCCTGGTTCTCTTTCCACGCGGGCGTCTGCAATGTCTTGATCGCGCCTTCGCGCAGCGTCTTCTTTTCATCGGGGATGACGAGACCGTAATCGACGCCGATCACGCGTCCGAAGCCGCGGCACGTCTCGCAAGCGCCATACGCGGAATTGAACGAGAACAGCGCCGGCTGCGGATCGGCGTAGCGCAGATCGCTTTCCGGGCTGTGCAGGCCGGTGGAAAAACGCCAGATCTCCGGCTCGCCTTCGTCTTTCAGCACATAGACGTCGACGCGGCCCGTGCCGCGCAGCAACGCGCTTTCGATCGCCTCCAGCGCACGCGAACGCTCGATGTTCTGCAAGCGAAAACGATCCGCGACGACATCGAGCATCTGCCGTTTGCCGCTTGCGGTTTCGACGTGGCGTTTCGCCTGCACGCGCGTATAGCCGCTCGCGGAGAGCCACTGCTCGACCTCCTCGTCGCTCGCGGTGTCGGGCAATTCGACCGGAAACGTGATCGCGAGACGCGGATCATCGGCCCGCGTGCGTTCGAGCAGTTCGGCGTAGATCGTCTCGGGCGTGTCGTGACGCACGCGATGCGACGTCTTCTTGTCGAAAAGTTCGGCGGCGCGCGCGTAGAAGAGCTTCAGATGATCGTTCAGTTCGGTCATCGTGCCGACGGTCGAACGCGAACTGCGCACCGGATTCGTCTGGTCGATGGCGATCGCGGGCGGCACGCCGTCCACGCGATCGACCTGCGGACGGTCCATCCGGTCGAGAAACTGGCGCGCGTACGCGCTGAAGGTTTCGACGTAGCGCCGCTGGCCTTCCGCGTAGAGCGTGTCGAACACGAGGCTCGACTTGCCGGAACCGGACGGGCCGGTCACCACCGTCATCTGGCCGGTGTGCAGGTCGAGATCGAGATTCTTGAGGTTGTGCTGACGTGCGCCGCGAATGCGGATTGCGTTATTCGATGCCAATTTTTCAACCGGTTCAATAAGTTAGGCGGCACCCTCGAAGTGTTCGACGAGGTCGCACGAGTGTTCGGAAGTGCGTGGCCGCCATAGCGATCAGTACTGTACACGCATACAGTGTTTGCCGCCAAACGTGTCGGAAGTGTCCGGTGACACTGCGCAAGGGGCTCGCCTGCTCGGCGATCACTTCAGATGTTCGATGACCGCATCCGCGACGGCATCCGGCGCCTCGCGCAGCGGAAAATGCCCGGCGCCATCGATAACGACGCGCCGATAGCCCGCCGTGAAGTAGCGCGCTTGGCCTTCCGAGCTCGCCGGTTCGTCGCAGGCGTCCGCGCCGCCTTGAATCATCAAGGCCGGTACGCCGATGCGATCGATCGTCGCAAGCCGCGCGTACAGATCGGCGAGCGCCGGATCGGACGGCTGATCGCTCCGCCAGCGCCGGCGATACGCGTTCAGCGTGATCGGCACCCAGTCGGGATTGTCGAATGCGCGCGCCGTCGCCGCGAATTCGACTTCGTCGAACCAGCCGGGCGGCGACCATGTGTCCCACTGGATGCGCGCGAAGCCTTTGGGATTGGCGGCGACGGCGTCCGGGCCGCCGTCGAGCGACATGAACCATTGGTACCAGAAGCGCCGCGCCTGCGAGAAGTCGGGCAATTCGAAGACGCCGCGCGGCTGATACGCCAGCGCGAGCGCGGCCATGCGGCGCACGCGCTCGGGAAACAGCGTGGCGATCGTGTAGGCGGCGCGCGCGCCCCAGTCGTGGCCGACGACATCGAACGTGGCGATGCCGAGCGCATCGGCGAGATCGACGGCGTCTCGCGCGAGCGCGACGCCCGAGCCGTCGCGCACGGCGTCGTCGCGCAGGAAACGCGTGCCGCCCGCCCGGCGCAACTCCGGCACGACGGTTCGATAGCCGGCGTCGTTGAGCCGCGCGGCCACGGCATTCCACGCGCGCGCCGCATCCGGCCATCCGTGGATCAGCAGCACGACGGGCGCGTCGGCGGGACCGGAATCGGCGTAAGAGATATCGAGCGTCAGCGTGCGCGCGTGGCGTGCGAAATCCAGCATGGCGAGACTCCTCGAAAGCGAGGAGTCATTCTAGCGAGCAGTGAAAACACGCGCTCGGCGCGCTCACGCCCCGATCAACACCCCGCTCCTGATCGCCTTCTCACCCGTTACGCGTCCCATCGGCGCGCCCGCGTACACGAAGCGGACCGCGCGTCGCATGTAGAACACGCCGTCGTTGGCCGTCGTGACGGTCGTCACCGAGTCGGTGACCGGATCGACGATATCGAAGACCGGATCGCCCGCTTGCAGCCGCGCGCCCACTTTCGCGCGATACACGACGATCCCGCTCGCCGGCGCCGTCAGTTGCTGGCTGCCCGCGAGCGGCGTCGCGGCCTGCGCGAGCGGCGGCGCGTCCTTCGCCTCGCCTTCGATCACGCCGCGCGCGATCAGATAATCGACGATGGCCTCCGCATCCTGCGACGCCGTGTCGTAATCGACATCGCGCTGGCCGCGATGCTCGATCGTCGCCGCAATGTTCGGCGCGCCGAGCGGCGTTGCATCGCCGAGGCGCTCGCGCAGCTCGTTCCACAAAAGCGCATGAACCTCGTCGAAAGATTGACCGCCCGAATCCGTCGCCAGCAGCACGCCGTTCGCGCCGAGATAGCGCGCGAGCGGCTCGATCGCGGGCCAGCTCGCGGGACTCGTGTAGATGTGCATCGTCGCTTCGAGCGAGCAATGCAGATCGAGCACGACATCCGCTTTCGACGCCAGCCCGAGCAGCGCAAGCCGCAGCGATTCGAACTCGTTCTTCGCGGTCGTTTCGCCGAGCATCTCGACGAGCGCGCCGCGCAGCAGACGCGCGTTGTGCGCGGCATCGCCGGACGATAAGCGCGCGCCCACGCGTTCGATCAGCGCGGCAGCGGACGGCATCGGAAAATTGCGGTTGAAGTTGTGGCCGCTGTTCGCCTCGAAGCGCCCGAGGAATTGCCCGAGCACATGCTGCGACAAGCCGATGGGATTCGCCACCGGCACCAGCACGATTTCGCCGCGCATGCGCCCTTCGGCTTCGAGCGCGGCGAGACGCTGCTTCAAGGTCCACGCGGTGAGCATGGCGGGGGTTTCGTCGGCGTGCAGCGACGCTTGCAGATAAACGCTTTCGCCGTTCGCGGCATCGCCGAAATGAAAGCTGACGAGTTCGCGCGACGTGCCGAGCGTCGTCGACACGAGCGGATGACGTTGAGTGTGCATGTTCAGTCGCCGTAGACGTCGAAATCGAAATACTTGCGCGCGATTCTTTGATACGTGCCGTCCGCGCGCATGTCGCCCACGGCCTTGTCGACCTGGGCCTTCAGCGCCGCATCCTCCTGCCGCAGACCCATGCCGACGCCGTGATCGCCCATCGACAGCGGCTCGCCGACGAACGCGAAGCCCGCGCCGCGCGGCGTCTTCAGAAAGCCGTGCTCCGCTTCGACGGAACCGAGCAGCGCGGCATCGATGCGTCCCGCGGTCAGATCGTTGAGCACGCCGTCCATGCTCTGATACGCGACCACTTCGACGCCGCCCGGCTGCCAGTTCTTCATCGCGTAGGTTTCGAACTGGCTGCCGCTCTGCACGCCGATGCGCTTGCCGCGCAAGCCCTGCGCGCTCGCCGTGAGCGGCGCGCCCTGCTTCGCGATCAGCCGCGAGCGGAACTGGAAGAGCTTGGTGGAGAAAGCGATCTGCTTCATGCGCTTGTCGGTGATCGCCATCGACGACATGATCCCGTCGATCTTGCGGGCCTGCAGCGCGGGAATCATCCCCGAGAACTCGAGTTCGACCCACTGGCAGCGCATCGCGATGCGGCGGCAGATTTCATCGCCGAGATCCACGTCGAAGCCCGCGACGTGGCCATCGGGCGTCTTCACGTCCATCGGCGGATAACCGGGATCGATGCCGAGGCGCAAGGTGTCGGCGTCTTTAGCGTGAACCGGCGCGGCGGCGGCGAGCGCGGCGGCGAGAAAAAGCGTGCTGAGTCTGAGCATGAACGCGGTGCCTCCTGATTGTGGCCACCGATGGTACGGGCCCAAAACGCTCGCAAAAAGAGGCGTTTTGCTTATCATGTTCAGTTTTCGAGATCACCGACGGAGACGCCGAACGTGGATCTGACTCTCACGCAGTTGCGCATGTTCGTCGCCGTCGCCGATGCGGGCAGCGTGCGCGCCGCCGCGCGCCGGCTCGACGTTGCGCAAAGCGGCATCACGCAGCAGTTGCAGAAGCTCGAAGCGATCGCGGGCGGGCCGCTCTTCGAACGCGACGTGCGCGGCGCGCGGCTCACGCCGATCGGCGAGCGCTTGCGTGTACGCGCCGACTTGATTCTGGGGGAATGCCGCAAGACGGAAGACGAGATGCGCCAGTTGCGCGGCGAACTGACGGGTCGCGTCGCGCTCGGACTCGCGGCCGAAGCGACGATGCGGCTTTTTCCCGCGCTGCTGGCGAGCTATCGGGAGCGCTGTCCGCGCATCGATGTGCATCTGACGAGCGCGACGTCGCGGATGCTGACTTCGTGGGTCCGCGACGGCAGCCTCGATTTCGCGCTCGCGCTCATCGCACCGGGCGCGGACATCCACGACATGGAAACGACGCCGCTCTTCGATTCCGACGTCGCGGTGATCGCGCGGCGCGGTCATCCGCTCGCACGTTCGCGCGCACTGGCCGACTTGCAGAACGCCGAATGGGTCAGCACACGCCAGCGCGGCGGCGGCGCGCCGGCCAACAAGCTATCGGCGCTCTTCGAGCACGCGAAGCTCGCGCCGCCGCGCATCGCCGCGACGACCGAAGCGGTCTTCGACACGCTGCATTGCCTTGCGTCGAGCGATTATCTCGGGCTCGAACCCGCGAGCCTCGCCGGACATCCGTTCTTTCGCGAGCACGTCGAGATCGTGCCGATCGCCGAACGTGCCGGGAGAACGCCCGTCTGCCTGCTGCGCTGCGCGGGCGTGCCGCTCACGCCCGCCGCGCAGGAACTCGCGACGATGGCCGTGTCGTACGCCCGGATGCTGCCGACTCAACGCGATGCGTGACGCGCATGCGAGCCTTTGGACTTCGCGGCCGCGTTCCTGCGGCGCGTCGCCCAGCCCTTCTTCGCGGCTGCCGAGCGATCCGCCGCCGAGCGCCGGCTCGCGGCTGCATGCGTCTGCCGCGACAGCGACTTGTGCGAAGCGGCCTTGGTGCTTTCGCGCTTGAGCACGCGCGTGGACGTTGCCGAGCGCTTCGCCTTCGACTCCGTGCTCGGGCTCTTCTTCGTCCGATGCGCGGCCTTGGTGTCCTGCGCGGCCTTCTTGCGTGTCGCCTCGGACGCCGTGCCCTTCTTCGGCGGCTTCATCTTCACGCCTGAGCGACGCGCCTCGGACAAACCGATGGCGATGGCCTGCTTCGCCGATTTCGCGCCGTGCTTGCCCTCGCGAACGTGATCGATCTGCTCCTTCACGAATGCGCCGGCTTGCGTGCTCGGGGACTTGCCTTCGCGTTTGGCTTTCGCCGCGCGCTCGAGAGTTTTCTTTTCGGGCATGTCGGACCTCCTTGGTGAAGTGGACTTGCCCTGACGAAGCGAGCAACGTGCGTGCCCGCCTCGCCCGAAAACCTTACTGTGTAAGACGCAGCACGCCTAGATTGCCCGCGATCTGCTGGAAGATCTGATTGAGCGTCGTGTTGCTCGGCGCGTGATAGTAGTTGCCGGGGCTCGCGCAGTTCTGCATCGTCGTCTGCGCGCTCACGCTGGCCGTATCCGTTCCGTAAGTGCCGAACGTAATCGAATAGATGATGATGCCGTCCTGCTTCATCGCCGAGCACACCGCGAGCTGGTAGGTGTTGATGTCGTCGACGGAGCCCATCGAGCCGGGGCCTTTGGGGAACACCGTGCTCGACGTCAGATCCGCGCGGCCCACGCCCGACAATCCGTTGAATGCCTGCGGCGGCATGAAGCCCGTCGATCCGCCCGGATCGTTCTCGCCGTCCGTCAGCACGATGACCACGCGCTGCAAGCCCTGCGTCGTCTCCGGGCGCGGCAAGGACGTGTCGGTAGAAATGAAGCCGTTGCCCGCGCCCGCCACATTGTCCGACCACGACGACTTCAGCATGCGCCAGCCCCACAGGAGACCGGTCGGGATCAGCGTCGAGCCGGCCGCCTTCATGTTGGTGATGGCGGTCGTCAGATCGCTCTGGCTCTTCGTGAGAAAGAGCGCAGGCGCGATGTTGCACGGACCGTTGGTGCCGTAGTTGGTATTGCCGTTCTGATCGTAGGTCGTGGTTGAAGTCGAATTGCTGCTCGAATTGACGTACCACTGGTCGTAAATCGCGGGCGGCGTTGCGCCCGAGTATGTCGTACCACACGAAGTCGTCACGCTGCCGCTCGTGAGATACGTGAGCGGCGCGCCGACCGTGACGGTCGGGTTGCTGTTGATCGTGCAGGTGGTGATCTTGTTCTTCGTCGATTTGGTGTACGTGTAGACCGAGAAGCTGTTCTTCGGCACATTCCAGAAGAAGGGCCTGAAGTTCGGCGACGACGCCGGCTCGTAGGCCTCCGCGCGCAGGTTGCCGCCCGCGTCGCGCGGCTCGACCGCGCAGCCGCCCCAGCCCGAACCCTTCCAGTTCTTGCTGGCGGTCATCGACATATGCTGGGCGTTGTAGTTGTCGAACAGCGGCGTGATCCACTTGCCGGTGGGCTGCAACGCATTCTTGACGTTGACCATCGTCGTGAACGGCACGAGGCCGACATACGAATCGGTCGTGGACGACTGGAAGATGCTGGTGACGAGATTCTGCGCGGCCGCGCGCAAGCCCGTGATCTTCGTGCCCGCCGTGTAGTCCTTGGTGTTCGCGTAGTCGGACATCGAGCCGGTATTGTCGAGCACCATCACCAGTTCGAGCGTGCTCTTGGGCAGGCGCAGCGCTGCGTTGCTCGCGCTGACGGTCGCCGTGTCGGGATTGGTCTGGTTGTTGCCGCTGTCGGAACCCGTGTCCGTCTTGGCCTTGCCGAAGAAGACCGGCGCGAGCAACGGCATCGAGCCGGATGCCGAGAGCTTGATGGTCTGCCCCGTCGCGGGCGCGCCCGTCACCGACGCCGAGAAATTCGCGTTGGGCATGTTCAGCGACAGATAGCCGGACGGCATGTTGACGTCGTAGAACGCGCGCGCGTCGGTCTTCCAGTTGGCGAGATCGGCGGGCTTGGTGGTGTCGTAGTGCGCGAGATCCGCGCCCGCCGAGAGCGTCGCGACGTCGAGCGCCATCTGCATGCGCGCCTGCGTCATTTCGTAGTGGATCGAGTCGATGGCCATGCACATCGAGCCGATCATCATGCTCGCGCAGATCGCGAACATCATCGTGACGGCGCCCTCGTCGCCGCACACCAGATTGCGCGCGCTGCGCGCGCTCAGAGGGCCGTGCTGCTTTCGCATTGCGATGTCGACAAGGTCGAGGATGGGTTCGAGAGCGCCAGCACCTGCCCGTTGCGCGGACGAACGAAGACACGCTCGTAGATCGTCGTCTCGCCCGGAGCGCTGCGCCAGAACGGCGCGGTCATCGAGAACGGCGTGTAACGGTAGAAGACTTCGATCGCCACCGCCGAATCGCCGTAGCGGAACGGCCAGTTGCTCGGCACGACCTTCGTCGCCGTGACGCTCGACGTCATGCCCGTCGGCTGCCATTTCGGCTTCGCGCTCCACATGATCGCCGGCGTGCCCTTGGTCTGCGCGAGCGTTCCGCCCATCTGCGTGCAATTGCAGTTCACATTCTGGTCGCAGATCGCCGTGATGATGACGCCGCCCTTGCTGTCGAGCGTGTTCGGCTGCGCGAGCGTGACCGCCGCCGCCCAGATCGACGTGAGGCTGTTCGCGTTGGTCGCGTTGTTCTTGTCCGACGTGTCGTCGATGACGTTGCTCATCTGGCCGATCGAATCCGCGAGCGTGAACGCCGTATGCTCGACGAGACTCACGGCGCGCATGTACAGATACAGCTCGGTGAAGCCGAGCAGGATCAGCAGCATCACGGGCACGACGATCACGAATTCGATCGTCACGGCGCCGCGCTCCGAGCGCATGAGCCGTCTCGACACCGAGCGCGCGCGTCGCGTGACGGCCGCCGCGAACAGGGATCGCATCGTTGCGCTGACGGGCTTCATTTTTCGTTTTGCACGAGATAGTTGCGTTGGAAGGTCATCGAGTTGATGCCGAAGAGCTTCGGAATGCCCGAGAAGGTCGGCATCGTCACCGTGATCTGGTAGAGCACGACATCGCCGAAGCCGCCCATCGTGTCCTCGTAGTTGCCTGCGGAAATATCGTTGTACGAGTCGTACGCGTAGGTCTTGATATCGACGGTGCCGTTGATGTTCTTCCAGCCGCCGAGAATGTTGTTGACGATGCGCGCCGCCTCCTGGCTGCGCGTGCCGCTCGACGGATCGGTCGTCGTGAGCCCCGCGCGCGAGGCCTGCTGCGCCGCGTATTGCACGGAGGCGTCGACGATCATGTCGAGCGCGACTTCGACCGTGCCGAGAATCAGGATGAACAGCACCGGCGCGACGATCGCGAACTCGATCGCCGATACGCCGCGCTCGTCGCGCGCGATGCGCTTCCAGAAGCGGCGGTTTCCGAGCGACCGCGCGCGCAAGATCATTTCACGCTCGCCGTCTGGACCTTGGGCGTCGCGATCGCGGAGACGGCGACGCTCTTCGACGGCTGCGCGCTCGTCTGTCCGTCGCGCTCGCGCTGCAGTTCGTAGTAACGCAGGTTGTCGCGCACCGACGCCTTGGGCAAATCGCGCGACAGGATCGCGGCGGCGGCTTCATCGTTGCCGAGCAGGCCGTACGCGAGCGCGAGATTCTGGCGCGCTTGCGGCGGCGCGGCGGGAAAGCGCGTCACGTCGAGCAGCACGTTCGCGCCCTGACGCGGATCGCCCGACAGCGTGAGCGAAAGACCGAGATTCAGCGACAGCATCGGATCGCCCGGATTCGCGATCAGCGCTTCGCGCAGCAGCGCTTGCGCGTGCGCGTGATCGCCGGAGAGATCGAGCGCCGCGCCGAGGCCCGCGCAGGCGAGCGGATCGTTCGGCGTGATCGCGAGCACGCGATGATACGTCGCGATGGCGTCGGCGAAACGTCGTTGATGAATCGCCACGCGCGCGATGCCGATGAGCGGCGGCGTCGCCTTCGGATCGATCTGGCTCGCGCGCTGATAGTAGACGCCCGCGCGCGTGAAATCGCCGACGCCGTACAGCGTGTTGCCGAGACCCGTCAGGCCGGGCACGGACTTCGGATCGGCCTGCACGATCTTCTCGTACAGCGAAGTCGCGAGCTCGAAGTTGTTCGATTCGAGCGCCGTGTCGGCGATGCGCAGTTCGCTCATCGTGCTCGGCGCGGAGTTGCGCAGCACGGGGCGCGTTTCGGTCACCTGGCGCACGGTGGTCGTGCAGCCGGTGGCGGCCAGCACGAGTGCGAGCATGGAGGCGAGTGCCGCGATACGCGCGGTGCGTTGGAAGGATGGCTTCATTTATTTCCCGCGATGAACGCAAGCAACTGAATGACGGCAGGGCCCGCCGCGATCGAGATGATGGCGGGCAGAATGAACAGCATCATCGGCACGACCATCTTCGGCGCGAGCTTCGCGGCCTTCTCTTCGAGCGAGACGATATGCGCGAGACGCTCGGTGCGCGACAGCGTGCGCAGCGCCTGCGTGATGGGCGTGCCGTAGCGCATCGACTGCGTGAGCGTCGAGATGAGCGCGCGAATCGACGGCAGATCGATGCGCTCGGCGAGATTGTTGAGCGCGCGCGTGCTGTCGCCGGATAGCTTGAGCTCGTCGGCGGCGAGCGCGAATTCGTCGGAGAGCGGCGGGCAGATCGTCTTCAGCTCGTTGGCCACGCGCCGGATCGACACGCCCAGGCTGTTGCCCGCGTTCGTGCAGATGACGAGCAGATCGAGCGCATCGGGCAGGCAGCCGGCCATCATCTTGCGGCGGCGCGACGCCCGGAACGCGACCACGTACTCCGGCAGGATCATGCCGACGATGAACACCATCAGCATCGCGATGCCGCGTGCGGCCGGATACGCGCCGACCATCGGAATGCGCGAGCCGAGCATCACGGTGGCCGCCGCGCAGGCGAGCCCGCAGAAGAATTTCACCGCGAGCAGGATCGACACCGCGAGGTTGCTGCGATAGCCGCTGCGCACCATTTCCTTCTGTAGCTTGAGCCGATATTTCGCATCGAAGAACGGGATCTTGTCGCCGATGCGCGCGAGCCGGCGCATCACGCGCTCGCCGCGCGTCATCGTATCGCCGTCGTCGTCCGTCGCGACGTTGTCGGAGCGGTGCGTGGCCGCGGCCATGCGCGCGCGCTCCGCGATGCGCCCGCGCGTGCCGCCGTGCTTGGTCATCCACCAGATGGCGAGCGCGGCGAACAGGCCGAACAGCATCAGCAGATTGATGAGCGTTTCGAACTGGTTCTGGTTCATCGCGAGGTATCGAGTTTCGACATCTTGCCGATCACGATCAGGCCCACGACGATGGAAATCACGCCGAACGTGAGCACGTTGTTACCCGAATCGGTGTTGAACAGCACCATCAGATAGTCGCGGTTGAGCGCGTACATCGATCCCATGATGACAACCGGAATCGCCGCGAGAATCTTCGTCGTGATGCGCGCCTCGCCCGTCAGCGCCTTGGTTTTCTGGCGAATCTCGCGGCGCGTGCGAACGATGCCCGACAGGTTTTCCAATGTCTCGCCGAGCTGGCCGCCGGTTTCGCGCTGCAGCAGCAGACATACGCAGAAGAACGAAAAATCCGCGATCTCGATGCGCCGCATCGCCACCGCGAGCACTTCTTCCAGATCGAGGCCGACCTGCAGCGAGTCGGCCATCAATTGGAACTCGCTCTTGAGCGGCTCGCGGCATTCGCTCGCCGCGCTGCCGATCACCTGCGTCACGGGCACGCCCGCACGCACCGCGCGCACGATCATGTCGATGACATCGGGGAAGCCGTCGAGAAAGCGCTTGCGAAAACGCTCGACGAGAAAGCGGTACGACTGGGTCAGCGCGAGCGCCGGCAGGCCGATCGACACGAGCGGCGGCAGAAAATCCGGCATCGGCGCGAAACGGTTGACGATGACGGCGACGAGCTCGCCCGCGAGCGTCGCGACGATCACGATACGAAGGCCGTTCGCGCCCGCGACCGTGCGCAGGCGCGCGAGGCGCGGCCCGGTCCAGCGCGTGAAAGCGTTCTCGTGGCGATTGACGTGGAAGATGTCGAGATCGTGCTTGCTGGCCTTCGCCACGTTCGCGCCGCGCCCGGCGAACGATGTCTGCATGCGTTGGCGGATGCGCGACGGCGGCTGATTGTTGCGCATGTCCTGCACGATGACGACCATCACGCCGAACAGCATCACGCAGACGAACGAAGCGACGGTGATGAGATTGACGAGGTTCATGGCTTCATCGCTTCCAGAAGCGCATCTTCGAGGCCGTAGTACGCGGCGCGCTGCGCGAAGGCCGGACGCACGGCGGCGGTTTCGAAGACGCCCTTCACTTCTTCGCTGTAGGCGCTCGCGTCGTAGCGGAACGTGAACAGATCCTGGGTGATGATGACGTCGCCTTCCATGCCGACGAGCTCGGTGATGCGCGTCACGCGCCGCATGCCGTCGCGCATGCGCTCGATCTGCACGATGAAATGCACGGCGCTCGCAATCTGACGGCGGATCGACAAGAGCGGCAGGTTGCCGTTCGCCATCATCACCATCGATTCGAGACGCGTGATGCCGTCGCGCGGCGTGTTCGCGTGGATCGTGGTCATCGAACCGTCGTGGCCGGTATTCATCGCCTGCAGCACGTCGAACGCTTCGGGGCCGCGCGTTTCGCCGAGGATGATGCGGTCCGGGCGCATCCGCAGCGCATTGCGCACGAGATCGCGCTGCGTCACGGCGCCGAGACCTTCGGCATTCTCCGGCCGCGTCTCCAGACTCACGACGTGCGGCTGCACGAGTTGCAGTTCGGCCGCATCCTCGATCGTCACCGTGCGCTCGCCGTGGCCGATGAAATGAGACAGCGCGTTGAGCAGCGTCGTCTTGCCCGACCCGGTGCCGCCCGACACGATGATGTTGAGGCGGCATGTGCTCGCGAGCTTGAGCACGGTCGCCATTTGCGCGGACAGGTTGCCCTGCGTCGCCATGCGATGCAGCGTGATGTTGCGCTTCGAGAACTTGCGGATGGAGATCGACGCGCCGTGGATCGCGAGCGGCGGCAGCACGACGTTTACCCGGCTGCCGTCGGCGAGACGCGCATCGACCATCGGACTGCTTTCGTCGACACGACGTCCGACGCCCGCCGCGATGCGCTGCGCGACGTTGACGACGTGCGCGTTGTCGCGGAACTTGCAGTTGGTCAGTTCGAGCCGGCCGTGCCGCTCGACCCAGACCTGATCGGGACCGTTGACGAGCACGTCGGTGATGGTTTCATCGGCGAGCAAGGGTTCGATCGGGCCGAGACCGAACATGTCGTTCAGCAGCTCGCCGACGATCTGCACCTGCTCCGCGATCGTGACGTTCAGGCGCTCGCGCTCCGCGACATCGAGCACCAGCGTTTCGACCGCAGGCTTCATCTGCTCGCGCGTCTTGCCGACGGCCGCCGACGGATTCATCGCCGCGAAGACGCCCGCGCGGATCGTCTTGAAGAGATCGGAGCGCACGAGCGCTTCGTTGCCGTCCGGCTGCTGCGAGCGCACGGGCGCAGGCGCGGGCGCGGCGGCCTGCTTCTCGACGAGCGAAAGCGGCGGCGCCTCACCTTGCGGCTGTCCGTTCGCGCCGTCGCGGGAATCGGACGGCGGCTCTGCGCGCACCTGCTTTTGCCCGAACATCACGCCCTCCGGAGCTTGAACTTGCTCAGGAACGAGCGCTCGACCGTCGCGTGCTGGCCGGTGAGGTCATTGGCGATGCGCGCGATAGTCTGCGTGAAGCCGTTCTGCGCGCGCTCGACCGGCGCTTCGCCAAGGTTCTCGGCGGTCGCGAGCGCTTTCGGCTCGAACTGCACTTCGTGCAGCACGGTGCGGCCGATCGCCGTCATGAAATCCGTTTGCTGCACCTTCCCTGCGGCCGCCGCGTTCGGATTGTTGAGCACCACGGAAGTCGGCGGATTGTTGTCGCGATCCTCGATGTAGCGCAGCATGCGGATCGTCTCGCGCGTCGCATGCACCGAGCGGTCCGCGACGAGATACACGCGCGACGCGTGATCGAAGGCTTCGGCGGCGAGCGGGCCGTTCGGATCGCCGATATCGAGAATCACGTAGTGGAAGCTGTCGCACAGAAGCTCGACGACGCGGCGCAGCGCGCCCGGCTCGAACTGCTTCGTCGTGCCGTAGTCGATATCCGCCGACAGGATGAAGAGGCGGCTGCCGTTCGAGACCAGCGTGCGTTCGACATATTGCGGATCGAGACGATGCACGTTCTGCAGCACGTCGACGAGGCCGTTGTTGCTCTGCGTGCCGAGCATGCTGTTGGCGGCGCCGCCGCACATCTTCAGGTCCACGTACGCCACGCGGCGATGCGTGTCCTCGGCGAGATAACGCGCGAGATTGAGCGCGAGCGTCGTCACGCCGACGCCGCCGCGCGCGCCCGCGAACGCGATGGTCTTGCCGGCGCGCGCGAGCGTCACCGGGCTCACCTTGCCCTCGGAGACGTTGACGGTGCGCTTGAGCAGCTCGACCGTCAGCGGCTTGACGAGATAGTCGCGCACGCCGATCTTGAGCAGGCTGCGGAACAGGCCGACGTCGTTGCGCTCCCCGATCGCGACCACCTGCACCGAGGGCTCGCACACTTCCGCGAGACGGCCGAGGTCGGAGAGCGGCATCACCGATCCTTCCAGATCGACGAGCAGAAAGAGCGGCGATCGCTCGATCTTCGACAGATGCGCGATGGCGTCGTCCACGTTGCCGACGGCGATGTGAACGTGCGGCATCGCCTGTTCGAGCACGAAGCTCTTCAGGACCTGCTCGGTCTTGCGGTCCGCCACGAACGCGATGAAGTCGGCGATCCGGACGCCCTGCTTGCCTTTGAAGAAGCTGATCTCGGTGGTGCTCATGTTCTCGGTCCGTGAAGGCGCTAGTTCGAATCGCGCGTCGACGACTTGTCGAGCTGGAGGACGTGGCCGGTTTCGTAGCGGCGCATCGCACTGGCGGCGGTCGCGCCGTCGGCGGGGCCGAGCGGCTGCGGCGCGACGATATCGGCCGGATGCGCGAGCTGCGCCGCGAGATTCGTGTAGGTCGCGCAGCCCCATTGCATCGACGGGCGCTGCCTGCCGGCATCGGAGAGAACGGGCGGGCGCGAGAGCGCCGCGCAATCGGGCGGCACGGCGCCGGTGCCGTCATAGCCGATCACCGATTCGTTGGGCATGTTGCGCGGCGGGTGGAAACACCCGGACAGGCCGCACGCGAGCGCGAGCAGCACGGCGAGGGTCGAGACGCGGGTCGGGCGAAGTGCGAGTTTCATGGCTGGGCGCTCAGTAGACGTAGCCCGCCGCGCCGACGAGACGCGGTTCGGTTGCGGACGGCTGCGCGCCCGCCTTGCGCTGGAAGCTGTATTCGACGTCGCTCGAAGGCGAGATCAGCGAATCGAGCGGCGAACGCAGCTTCGCGGGATCGGTCGGCTCGACGAGATACGGCGTCACCATGATGACCAGCTCGGTCTTGTTGTTCTGGTAATTCGACGACGAGAACAGCTTGCCGAGCACCGGAATCGAGCCGATGCCGGGAATCTGCGAAACGATGTCGGTGGTATTGCTCTGCAACAGCCCGCCGATCGCGAAGCTCTGGCCGCTCGCCAGCTCGACGGTCGTATCGGCGCGGCGCACCGAGAGGCCCGGCACGGTCACGCCGCCGGTCGTCACGCTCGCGGTCGAATCGATCTGGCTCACTTCCGGGCGCACCTTCAGGCTGATGCGGCGTTCGTTGAGCACGGTCGGCGTGAAGTCGAGCTTGACGCCGAACTGCTTGAATTCGACCGAGATCGCGCCGTTGGTCTGCGAGACGGGAATCGGAAACTCGCCGCCCGCGAGGAAGCTCGCGGTCTGGCCGGACATCGCGACGAGATTCGGCTCGGCGAGCACGGTGAGCAGGCCTTCCTGATTCAGTGCGTCGATGAGCGCGCGAATGTCCGTATTGCCCGCCTTGAAGCCCGCGAGAACGGAGAACGCGTTGTTGGACGGCAGGTTGATCGGATACACGACGCCGCCGTTCGAACCGACGATCGGCTGGCTCAGATTCTGGATCGCGCGGCCCGCGAAGAGCCCGCCGAGCCAGTTGCCCGAATTGCCGAGCGCCTGCCAGTTGATGCCGAGCTGCTGCGTCACGTTGCGGTCCACTTCCGTGATGCGCACGCGCAACTGCACCTGCAGCGGACGGTCCACCGTCAGGCGGTTGATGAGCACTTCCTTGTCGGCGAGAAACGGCGTCAGCGCCTGCACGATCGCATCGGCATCGCTGGAAGTCGGCACCTGGCCGGAGACGAGCAGCGAGCCCTGGCCCGAGCTCGTCTGCAGGTTCAGGTTCGGAAAGCGCGCGGCGAGCATGTTGCGCACCGAGAGCATGTCGCGCGCGACGACCACGGTGCGCTGAAGCAGCGTCTTGTTGCCCGGCCCGAGCACATACAAGGTCGTCGTGCCGTTCTTCTTGCCGAGCACGAACACGGTCTTGGGCGAAGGCACATGCACGTCCGCGATCGACGGGTCGGCCACGAACACCGAAGTCGCATCCTCGGGCAGGCGCAGCATCGTGCCCTTGCCCGCGTCGAGCGTAAGCGGGCCGAGCGTGACGGCGGCGTCCGCCTGGGCGGCGAGCGCGGTCCGCGCAGGCGCCGCGGCGCGCACGCGAGTCTGCTGCGCGAGCTGCATGGCGGGCGCGGCGTCATCGCCCGGCTTCGTGGACATGACCGGCTGCGCCGCCGCTACGGACCCCGCCAGCAGCGCGCCGGCGCACGCGAGCGCGATTCGTGCGTTCCGCACGGTTCGCGCGCTCCGTCTTTCGATGCTGCTGAAGTCCAACTGCGTTCTCATGAGATTCGATCCTGGCACTGTGCTGCCGTGACTTGATGCTGCTGCTCCATATCGGCGCCGCGTTCGGCCGCGGCGGACGATGCTCATCGGGCCGGCACGCTCGGAATCGGCGGCGCGGCGTCCGACGATCCGCCGACCTGCGCGACCGTCGCACCGGCTTCGCCCTTCTCCGATCCGCGATAGATCGTGACCGGACGCGCGGGCGCCGCCACGCGAACCGGCGCGCTGACCTGCGTCTGGCGCGAGCGCGGCAGATCGCGCACGGCGCGCGAGATGTCGCCGGCCCAGATCGGCGCGTGCTGCGCGGACGATGCAGGCGCCGCCGCAGTCGCCGATGCGTTCGGATCGCGCTTGTCGGTCGCGAAGCTGCGCAGCGCGAGCGAAAGGGAACCGAGGCGCGCCGCCACGGCGACGACCTCGCCCATGCGCGGCGTCACTTCGAGCGTCACGGTGCGGGCGCGCGCGATGGGCTCGCTGCTGTCGCCGTTGTTCTTGGGCCGCTTGATCTCCGAGCCGACGGCCAGCACGCGTACGTGCTCGACCACGGTTTCGCTCGATACGGCCATGTCCGGCGAATCGGTGCGGCGCTCCATTTGCTGCGTCAGCAACAGATCGACGTAATCGCCCGGCTGAATCAGACCTGCGTTGCCGGAGACGTCATCGACCGCGACGGACACGGCGCGCATGTCGGGCTTGAGCGTCGCGGCGAGAAAGCCGGGTGCGTTCGGCAAAAAGACATCGGCCGCGGTCAGCACCGCGCCGCTCGCGGCCGGATGGCGCAGCAGCGCGCCCTTGAGGTCGGGCGCGTTCTGCGCGCCCGAAATGATCGCGTTGGGCGGAATCTGGTTGGCGGGCATCGCCTTCCACGCGAGGTCTTCGTCGCGCAGAAGCAGGCCTTGGGGCAGATCGGCGGCGCTCACCTGCACCTTCTCGGTCGTCACGGGCTGATTGGGCGGGCGCGAAGCGCTCGCGACCACGACGCGCACGATGAGCGCGATGAGCAGCGCGCCGATCAGAAGCATGGCGAACTTGATGATGTTGGACATGAGCGCGCCGTCCTATCGGATCGCAAAGAAAGGCATGAGCGCCGGCAGCACGATCACGAGACCGCCGCCGAGCGCGAGGGCCACGCCGTACGGAACGCCGCGCGCGCCGGAGAACATCGCGAGCGCTTTCATGGGCATGAACCGTTGCACGGGGTCCATGTGGCGCGTCGCGAGGCTGATGAGGGACACGACGGTCCCGATCACGGAAATCAGGGTTAAGGCGGGCAAGGACAAAGCGAGTCCGGCCCAGAGAAAAATCACGGAGGCGAGTTTCGCATCGCCTCCGCCCAGCATTTTCGCCGCGAACAGCACGGCGCAGACCAGGAATACGCCAATCGCGAGCAGCAGATGCACGATGACATCGTCGACCGGCATGCGGCGCGCCAGCGCGTCGGCAAAGAAGAGCGCCCCGACGACCAGCACGATTTTGGTCGGCAGGCGTCGGGAGCGCACGTCGATGACCGCGAGCCAGAGCAGCACGCAGAGCACGATCAGGCGGATGGCAAGAGACAAGAGCTGCACGTTGGTCTCGTTGTTGTGTGGGCCGGCGCTTGTTAGTTCGCGCTGCTTTGTGCCGTCGTGACCTTGTCGAACAGGGTCGAGAACATCGTTCCGACACTGGTGCTGAACGTGCTCGCCATCGCGCCGAGCGCCAGCACGACGATGCCGGCCAGGACTGCATACTCCATCGCGCTGACGCCGCGCTCATCGCGCACGAATGCCTTCATCAGTTTGCGCATTTTTCTTTCCTTCAAGGGTTTAGGTAGGTGTGGGCCCGGCAAAAGGAATACCGGGCAGGACCCATCCTAGCCATTTTGGGAAGGAATAACTTCGCGAATTAAAGCCTGAAATGGCCTCTTTCCGAGGTTTAGAAAAACGATGCGCGCGCCCTTTGTCGGCAACAATCCGAAATACTTTAGAGAGTGGATTTTTTCTTTTTTTATTTTTAACCAATCGACAAGACGGGCGCCCTATCGTTTTAAGCAGATCCCGCAAACTTTAGAGAAACCGTTTACTGATGTCTGGCGAAATGCGCTCGTAAGAAACGGCTCGACAAAACCTGAGCGATCCGGAGCCAGGCGCGCGGCGCAGCGCGAACCGCGCCGCCGCGAAAACGCAAGATTACCTTTTATTACCTGCTTTTGTCACGCAGTTTGCGCAACTCGCAAGATTATTATCCAAGGCCCCTCTTTCATGCCTTTCCATGCAAGCTTTATCCATCGCGCTTCTCGTCTTGTGGAAAAGAAGGCATGTCGATATCGCTGCTTGCCGAGCGGAAATTATCGCGCGCTTCTTGCGCGAGCTTTTCATAACGCTTGCGAAAAACCGTGAGTTCCTTTTCATCGAGCTCTTCGAGATCGAGCAGCGCGTTATGCGCCTTGTCGATTGTGCGAATCAGTTCGTCGAGCTTGATCTGCATCGCTGCGGTGTCGCGGTTCTGCGTGTTCTGGATCAAGAACACCATCAGGAAAGTGACGATCGTCGTCGACGTATTGATGACGAGCTGCCATGTATCGCTGAAGTGAAAGAGCGGTCCCGAGACGGCCCAGACGATCACGAGCACCACGGCGATGACGAAGGTCGATGCGCGGCCCGCTAATTGCGCGAGCGCATTCGAGAACCTGAGAAACCACGAAGTCTTCATTCGGCGTCTCCTGAGCTTGAGGATCTGCTACGGGGCGCGGCTAGAATACCGCTTGTGAACACGAAGCCCAAACCCATCGATTTCTACGCGCCGTCCGAGATCGTCGCGCAACGCCTGATCGGCGCGATCGTGACCGTCGACGGTATCGGCGGCCGCATCGTCGAAACGGAAGCGTACGACCGCGAAGATCCGGCCTCGCATAGCTTCTCCGGTCCGACGCCGCGCAATGCAGCCATGTTCGGGCCGCCCGCGCATGTCTATGTCTATCGCTCTTATGGCATTCACTGGTGCATGAATTTCGTGTGCCGCGAAGCCGGTCATGGCGCGGGCGTGCTGATTCGCGCGATCGAACCGCTCGTCGGCATCGATGAAATGCGCGAGCGGCGCGGCCTTGCGCCGATCAAACTGCTGTGCTCGGGACCGGGCCGCGTCGCGCAGGCGCTCGGCATCACGCACAAGAACAATGGCATGTCGCTGCTCGAAGCGCCGTTTCATATCGAGCCGCCCGAGGAAGAATGCGCGATCGTTCAAGGACCGCGCATCGGCATCAGCAAGGCGATGGACGTGCCGTGGCGTTTCGGGCTTGCCGGTTCGAAATTCGTCAGCAAGCCCTTTCCGAAGGATTGACGCTTCAGTCAGCCGGACGCAGCTTCTTCACTTCATCGTCCGATGGCTGCACGCTCGCGCCATCGACATAACGGAAGGACGTCATCACGCCCTTGCCGTCTTTCAGCCCGGTTACGCCGACATACGCGCCCATCGTCGATTGATTGTCCTCCTTGCGATACGTGATCGGACCGAACGGCGTATCGACAGGCAAGCCCTTGAATGCGGCCGCGAGCTTGTCGGCGTCGGGCGAGCCCGCTTTCTTCAGGCCGTTCGCAATCGACATCATCGCCGTATAGCCGACGACCGAACCGAGGCGCGGATAGTCGTGATACTTCGCCTCGTAAGCGGCGACGAACTTCTTGTTCGCCGGCGTATCGATCGAATACCACGGATAACCCGTCACGATCCAGCCGACCGGCGCTTCCTTGCCGAGCGGATCGAGATAATCCGGCTCGCCCGTCAAAAGCGATACGACCGCGCGATTCTTGAACAGGCCGCGCGTATTGCCTTCACGCACGAACTTGCCGAGGTCCGCGCTGAAGAGCACGTTGAAGATGCCGTCGGGCTTTGCATCGGCGAGCGCTTGCGTGACCGCGCCGGCATCGATGTTGCCGAGCGGCGTCGCCTGCTCCGCGACGAACTCGACATCCGGCTGCGCGGCCTTCAGCAAGCGCTTGAACGTGGCCACCGCCGATTGCCCGTACTCGTAGTTCGGATAGACGAGCGCCCAGCGCTTCTTGCCGAGTTTCGCGGCTTCGGGCACGAGCATCGCGACCTGCATGTAAGTCGAAGGACGCAGCCGATATGTGTACTTGTTGCCGTCCTGCCAGACGATCTTGTCGGTGAGCGGCTCGGCTGCGAGGAAGAAGATGCGCCGTTGCTTGGCGAAGTCCGCGAGCGCGAGACCCGTATTCGACAGATAACCGCCGAACAGCAATTTCACCTGCTCGCGCGCGACGAGCTCTTGCGCGACGCGCACTGTATCGCCGGGATTGCCGTTGTCGTCGCGCGAGACGACTTCGAGCTTGTTGCCGTTGATGCCGCCCGCCGCGTTGATCTCGTCGAGCGCGAGATTCCAGCCGTTCTTGTACGGCATGAGAAACGCGGGCTGCGCCTTATAGCTATTGATCTCGCCGATCTTGATGGTGTCGGCGTGCGCGGCGAACGCCATGCCCGCTGCGATGGCCGCGATAGTGAAGCGCATTGGCGCCATTGAATCTTCTCCTCTCCGTTTGAATGATCGTTTAAACGCCGAGCAACTCGCGGCGCGCGGC
The DNA here is from genome assembly GCF_023631205.1 of Caballeronia sp. NCF2. Classification (NCBI taxonomy): domain Bacteria; kingdom Pseudomonadati; phylum Pseudomonadota; class Betaproteobacteria; order Burkholderiales; family Burkholderiaceae; genus Caballeronia; species Caballeronia sp. NCF2. The sequence continues at coordinate 269,606 of NZ_JALQDN010000054.1, forward strand.
ATCGTCGCTCGCGAATGCGTGCATCGGGCCTTCATGGCGAATCTGCCCTTTTTCCAGCACATAAACGCGATCGCTGACGAGTTCCGCGAAATGCAGATTCTGTTCCGACAGCAGTATGGCGAGCCCTTCGCGCTTCAGTTCGAGAATCATATCGGCCATTTGTTCGACGATGACAGGCGCGACACCTTCCGATGGCTCATCGAGCAACACGAGGCGCGGATTGCCCATCAGTGTGCGCGATACGGTCAACATCTGCTGCTCGCCGCCGCTCATGCGGCTCGCGCGGCGATTGCGCATTTCGCCGAGATTCGGGAACACGCGAAAGAGCTTTTCGGGCGTCCACGATGGCGCATCTTCGCGCGGCGGCTGCCGGCCCGTGTCGAGGTTCTCCATCACCGTGAGATCGCCGAACACGCGGCGATCTTCGGGCACGTAACCCAGCCCCTTGCGCGCGATGCGATGCGGCGCCATGCCCGCGATGTCTTCGCCCATGAACGACACCGCGCCCGATATGCGCGGCAGAAGACCCATGACGGCTTTCATCGTCGTGGACTTGCCCGCGCCGTTGCGGCCCATCAGCGCGACCACTTCGCCTCGTCCGACTTCGAAGCCGACATCGAACAGTATTTGCGCGCGGCCATGGAACGCATTCAACGCATCGACTTTGAGCAGCGTCATGACGATGCCCCCGCATTCAACGCCGCACGCGGCGCATACGATGCGCCCGTGCCGAGATAGACCTCGCGCACGCGGGCATCGTCGCGGATCGCTTCGGCATCGCCTTGTGCGATGAGACGTCCGCGCGCGAGCACGATCAGCTTGTCCGCATGTGAAAAGACCACGTCCATGCTGTGCTCCGTGAACAGCACGCCGATGTTGCGCTCTTTCGCGAGACGCGCGGTGAGCGTCATCAATTCATTGCGTTCCTGTGGCGCCATGCCAGCGGTCGGTTCGTCCATCAACAAGAGCTTCGGATGATTTGCAAGCGCGATAGCAAGCTCGACGCGCTTCACGTCGCCGTATGCGAGCACCGCGCAACTGCGGCGCGCATGCATCGCCATGCCGACGAGATCGAGCAACGCCATCGCTTCGTCTTCCCTCCACGATTCGACGCGCCCGAACAGCCTGTAGATGCGCCGCTCGCGCGAAAGCAATGCCATCTGCACGTTTTCGAGTACGGTCATCGAATTGAAGGTCGCGGCGATCTGAAACGTGCGCGCGACGCCACGCCGCCAGATATCGCGTGGACGCATGCCCGCGATATCGTGACCGTCGAAGCGGATCGCGCCGGAAGTCGGCTTGAGCTGACCGTTGATCATGTTGAAGCACGTCGATTTGCCCGCACCGTTCGGACCGATGAGCGCGAGCAATTGACCGGCTTCGAGATCGAATGAAACGTCGTCGACGGCGTGCACACCGTCGAACGACTTCGAGAGATGCGCGACGGATAGCAGGCTCATTGCGCCTCCCTGAAAAAGCGCTCGCGCACGAAACCCGCGATGCCTTGCGGAAACGCGATGACGAGCACGAGGATCGCCGCGCCGAGCAGCGCTTGCCAGTAGTCGGTCTGACGCGCGACGGCATCCTGCAGCCAGGTGAACACGCTCGCGCCGACGATCGGACCGGCAAGCGTCTGGATGCCGCCGAGCAGGACCATCACGAGGCCGTCGACGGAGCGGCCGACGCTGATCGCTTCCGGCGAGATGTTGCCCTTCGAGAACGCATAAAGCGAACCCGCGAGCCCGCACACGAGCGCCGCGACGATGAACGCGGCCCACTGCACGCGCGCGACGTTCACGCCGATCGCTTCGGCGCGCAACGGCGAATCGCGACCGGCGCGCATCGCGAGACCGAGCGGCGAGAAAAGCATGCGCCGCAAAAGCCATACGCCGATGACGGCGAAGAAGAGCGTGAGGTAGTAGAACGCGACGGGAGACGATAGCCACGGCGACGGCCAGATGCCCAATATGCCGTTGCTGCCGCCCGTCACGGCATCCCATTGAAAGACGACGGACCAGACGATCTGCGCGAACGCGAGCGTGAGCATCGCGAGATACACGCCCGATAAGCGCACGCAAAACCAGCCGAACACGATCGCGCCGATGCCCGCAATCAGCGGCCCGAGCACGAGCGCGGCTTCCATTGGTAACGCGAATACCTTGAGAAACAGCGCCGCGCCGTATGCGCCGAGGCCGAGGTACGCCGCATGACCGAACGAGTGCATGCCGCCCGGTCCCATGATGAAGTGCAGGCTCGCGGCGAACAGCACCGCGATCATGATCTCGACGAACAGCACGGGCATGTACGGAAACGCATCGGCGGCGAGCGGCGCGAGCGCAAGCGCGATCACGGCGATGAACGCCGCGATCCTCATGTTTCGCGTGGCGGGTAGCAAAGGCCGGTCGGCGGGCGCGGCGGAACGTGCGATCGTCTGCGGACGGCCGAAGAGTCCCCACGGACGCAGCACGAGCACGACCGCCATTACGACGAACTCGGCGACGAGCGTGAACTTCGACAGCGAGAAGCCGACGCCCATGATCGTTATGTTCCCGATGCCGATGCACATCGCCTTGATTTCGGCGATCAATAGCGCGGCGACGAACGCGCCCGGAATCGAGCCCATGCCGCCGACCACGACGACGACGAACGCATTGCCGATGGTCTCGATATCGAGCGAGAGATTCGCCGACATGCGCGGCACCTGCAGCGCGCCGCCGAGTCCCGCAAGCATCGCGCCGACGAAGAACACGCCGGTAAAGAGCCACGCCTGATTGACGCCGAGCGCGCCGAGCATCTCGCGATCCGCGCTCGCCGCGCGCACGAGCGTGCCCCAGCGCGTGCGCGCGAGCGCATACCAGAGCATGAACAGCACAAGCGGGCCGATGACGATCAGCGCGAGATCATAGGTGGGCAACGCATGACCGAGCAGCTGCACCGCGCCTTCGAGATGCGGTGCGCGCGGGCCGAACAGATCTTCCGGTCCCCAAAGCCACAGCGCCGCATCGCGAATGATGAGCACGAGCGCGAACGTGGCAAGCAGATGAAACAACTCCGGCGCGCGATAGATGCGCCTCAGCACGCTCACTTCTATTACTGCGCCGATCGCGCCGACCAATAGCGCGGCGCCCGCGATCGACGCCCAGAACCCCGCGACGCTTTCGCCGAAGCGGCTCGTCAGGCTGTACGCGACATACACGCCGAGCATATAGAGCGAGCCGTGCGCGAAGTTGACGATGCGCGTGACGCCGAAGATCAGCGACAGTCCCGAAGCGACGAGAAAGAGCGCAGAAGCATCGGCGAGGCCGTTGACGAGTTGAACGAGCAGGTTGGAGAGCATCGGCTCTGTGAGCATTTCGGCGGAAAGAGCCGACATTATCGATGAATTGCGCAACCTTCTCGTGGCGCGACAGAAACATCCCGCGTGAAAACCACTGGAAAAAACGTATTGACGGCGTTTATGTCTCGTATATGCTCGCTGAAGGGCAATTGTCGGCATGGGCAATCGCTCTGCAAATCCACTCGACCAACGAGTCTTATCGTGAAAGTCCAAAGCCCTCTGGCACGCAGGAGCCATCACTCCCGCGCCGATCGCTGCGGCAAGCTTCCCGATCGCCGCTTCCTGTCGGTTCTGACCGTCCTCTCCCGCCGCTGCGTGCGGCGTCGCAACGCGATTTCCGCGCGCGCGTTCATCGCCGTGCATTGCGTCGGCGCGGCTTCGCTGCTGCCGTAGCGCCTCCTCTCGTTTTCTTCTCCATCAGTTGTTGGTCCGCGCGCGTGCGCCCGCACGCGTGAACGCGCGCGTCCTGCTTCTTCGCGCATTCGCGATGCATCGCGAAGGCCGTGGACGCGTGCGCCCTATCGAAACGTGAGAACGAACATGGAACGCATCGACGAATTCCTGCGAAAACATCGCATCACCGAAGTTGAAGCGATCATTCCCGACATGGCCGGCACCGCGCGCGGCAAGATCATTCCGCGCAGCAAGTTCGAATCGGGCGAAGCGATGCGCCTGCCGCAAGCCGTGATGATCCAGACCGTGACGGGCGACTATCCCGTCGATGGCAGCTTCACCGGCGTCACCGATCCCGACATGGTCTGCGTGCCCGATCCCGCGACGATCCGCCTGATTCCGTGGGCCACCGATCCGACCGCGCAAGTCATCCACGATTGCGTGCATTTCGACGGCACGCCTGTCGCCATTTCGCCGCGTCGCGTGCTGCGCGAAGTGCTTCATAAATTCGCCGCCAAGGGCTGGCGGCCTGTCGTCGCGCCCGAACTCGAGTTCTTTCTCGTCGATATGAATCGCGATCCCGATCTGCCATTGCAACCGCCGGTGGGCAGAACCGGGCGCGCGGAAACGGGGCGTCAGGCGTACTCGATCGATGCCGTCAACGAGTTCGATCCGCTTTTCGAAGACATCTATGAATACTGCGAGATGCAGGAGCTCGAAGTGGATACGCTGATTCACGAAGTGGGCGCGGCGCAGATGGAAATCAACTTTCTGCATGGCGATCCGCTCAATCTCGCGGACCGCGTGTTTCTTTTCAAGCGCACGGTGCGCGAGGCCGCGCTGCGCCACAAGATGTACGCGACCTTCATGGCGAAGCCGATGGAAAACGAACCCGGTTCGGCGATGCATGTGCATCAGAGCCTCGTCGATGACGAGACCGGCCGCAATCTCTTCACCAATCGCGAAGGCGAACCGACGGGACTCTTCTATAGCTACATCGCGGGCTTGCAGAAATACACGCCCGCGCTCATGCCGATCTTCGCGCCGTATATCAACTCTTATCGCAGGCTATCGCGCTTCATGGCCGCGCCGATCAACGTGCAATGGGGCTATGACAACCGCACCGTCGGCTTTCGCGTGCCGCACTCGTCGCCGCAGGCACGACGCATCGAGAATCGCATTCCGGGCGTCGATTGCAATCCGTATCTCGCGATTGCCGCCACGCTCGCCGCGGGTTATCTCGGCATGACGCAACATCTCGAACCGACCGAACCGCTCGCGAGCGATGGTTATCGCCAGCCTTATCAATTGCCGCGCAATCTCGACGAAGGCCTCACGCTGATGGGCGCTTGCGAGCCGCTTGCCGAAATGTTCGGCGAGAAGTTCGTGCGCGCCTATCTCGCGCTGAAGGAAACCGAATACGAAGCGTTCTTCCGCGTGATCAGTTCGTGGGAACGCAAGCATCTGCTATTGCACGTTTGAAGGAGCCGACAACATGAACGATCGAATCGATTCGACGGCGCATTACCGCGCGCTCGACGCCGCGCATCATCTGCATCCGTTCTCCGATATGGGCGCGCTCAATCGCGCGGGCAGCCGCGTGATCGTGAAGGCCTCAGGCGTGTATCTGTGGGATTCGGAGGGAACGCGCATCATCGACGGCATGGCGGGCTTGTGGTGCGTGAACGTCGGCTATGGACGCCGCGAACTCGCCGATGCCGCACTGAAACAGATGCAGGAACTGCCTTACTACAACACCTTCTTCAAGACGACGCATCCGCCGATCATCGAGTTATCGGCGATGCTTGCCGATGTCGCGCCCGCGAAGTTCAATCGCTTTCTTTATTGCAACAGCGGATCGGAGGCCAACGATACGGCGCTGCGCGCCGTGCATCGCTATTGGGCCGTGCAAGGACAAACGAAAAAACGCTATGTCATCGCGCGAGCGAATGCGTATCACGGCTCGACGATCGCGGGCGCAACGCTCGGCGGCATGAGCTATATGCACGAGCAGATGCCATCGAAGATGGAGCATGTCGCGCATATCGACCAGCCTTACTGGTTCGGTGAAGGCGGCGCGATGAACGAAGAGGAATTCGGCATTGCGCGTGCGCGTCAGCTCGAAGATATGATCGTCGAACTCGGCGCGGAGAACGTCGCCGCTTTTATCGGCGAGCCGTTTCAGGGCGCGGGCGGCGTGATCTTTCCGCCATCGACTTATTGGCCGGAGATCGCGCGCATCTGCCGCAAGCATGACGTGCTCTTGATCGCCGATGAAGTGATCGGCGGCTTCGGCCGCACAGGCGAGTGGTTCGCGCACGAGCACTTCGGCTTCGAGCCGGATGTCATCACGATCGCAAAAGGTCTTACGAGCGGCTATGTGCCGATGGGCGCCGTCGCGCTATCGGATCGCATCGCGAATGCAATCGTGAATGGCGGCGAATTCAATCACGGCTTCACGTATTCGGGGCATCCGGTCGCGGCGGCAGTGGCCGTGGCTAACCTCAAGTTGCTGCGAGACGAAGGCATCGTCGCGCGCGTAAAGCACGATGCGGGGCCGTACTTTCAAAAGCGATTGCGCGAAGCGTTAAGCGATCATGCGATCGTCGGTGAAATTGCGGGCACGGGGCTCGTCGCCGGCATTCAGCTTGCCGAAGATCGCGCGACGAAAAAGCGCTTTGCCAATGGCGACGATATCGGCACCATATGCCGCGACTTCTGTTTCGCGGGCAATCTCGTGATGCGCGCGAGTCACGATCGCATGTTGCTTTCGCCGCCGCTCGTCGTCACGCATGACGAGATCGACGAAATCGTCGATAAAGCTCGCGCCGCCATCGATGCGACCGCGCGCGCGATCACGCACGCCGCGTAGCGAAGTATTCCGCCGCCATGTGCCTAAACGCCGTGACGGCGGGATTGTCTTGATCGGCACGCCACGCCATGCTCATTTCGGCCTGAACGGCGTTGCCCGCAATTTCCCTGAACTCGACACTGTCGTAATGAAACCGTTGCGACGATGCGGGCAGAATCGATACGCCCAGCCCTGCACGCACGAGCGAAAGAATGGTCGGCGTCTGATCGATGTATTGCGCGAAGTGCGGCTTCACTTCATCGGCGACGAGCATGCTCATGATGCGGTCGTAGAAGTATTTGCCGTGCGTGGGCGAATGCATGATGAAGGGCTGCTCGTGCAACTGCGTGAGTTCGAGCCGGTCGAAACGGCACAGCGCGTGTCCCGCAGGCAATGCGACGATCATCGGCTCGCGGTCGACGAGAAGAAACTCCACTTTCTGCCGCGAAGGCAGCGGCCGCATGAAGCCGAGATCGATCGCGTTTGCCTCGAAGGCTTCGATCTGCGCGACGGAAATCATCTCGAGCAGCACGACGTCGATATCGGGCAGATCGCGCTTCGCAGCGACGAGCAGTTCGGGTATCAGCTCATAGCCCGCCGCGCCCGTGAAGCCAATGCGTACGCGCCCCGTCTTGCCCTTGCTCGCGCGCCTCACGGTGCTTTCGGCTTGCTCGGAAAGATTGAGCAGGCGCGTTGCATCGGCGAGAAACACGCGCCCTTCGGTCGTCAGCTTGACCGTGCGCCCGACGCGCTCGAACAGCTTCACGCCGAGGTTTTCTTCGAGCAGATGAATCTGTCTGGAAAGCGGCGGCTGCGTCATGTTGAGCAGCGCGGCCGCGCGCCTGAAGTTCAGTTCCGTCGCGGCCGCAACGAAGCAACGTACTTGTCCGAGATCGAGCATTCGTAATCGACGTTGAGGTGATGGCCGATCATTATATGTTCGCCCCGGACGCGTTCATGCGCGTGCGTCAGGTCGTGAGGCTGCCTTCGGGGCGCTGTCCCGCAAGAGCCTGAGCGAGACTCGCGAGCACCATCTCGCCCATCGCCGTGCGCGATTCGACCGTTGCGCTCGCGCGATGCGCCTGCAGCACGACGCGATCCATGCCGAACAATTCGGCCGGCACATTCGGCTCATCGACGAAAACATCCAGTCCCGCGCCCGCGATCACGCCACGCGACAGCGCTTCGACGAGATCGCTTTCCTCGACGAGCTTGCCGCGCGCGATGTTGATGAGATAACCGTCCTTGCCCAACGCATCGAGCACGGCCGCATTAACGATGCCCTTCGCTTTATCGGCTGCAGCGGCGAGCACGAGAATGTCGCTTTCGCGCGCAAGCGACAGCAGATCGGGCACGAAGCGATAGTCGATATCGTCCATCGCGCGTACATCGGTATAAGCGATCGGACAACCGAACGCGGCGGCGCGTAGCGCAATCGCGCGGCCCACCTTGCCGAGGCCCACGATGCCCACGCGCTTGCCGCTGAATCGGCGCGACAACGGAATCGCGCTCGGGCTCGGGTTGTTCACCCACTTGCCGGTCTTCACGAAATCGTTGCCGGGGCAGATCTCGCGCAGCGTGGTCAGGATGAGACCGATGGCGAGATCGGCAACATCTTCGGTCAACGCGCCGAACGTACCCGTCACCGGCAACCCGCGCGAGCGCGCGAATTCGAGGTCGACGGCATCGGTGCCGACGCCGTTCACCGCGATCACCTGCAATGCAGGCAAGCGTTCGATGAGATCGTTGGCGATGCCCGTATGTCCGCCGGTAATCACGCCGCGAATCGAAGCGCCGTGTTCGCGGATATACGCGTCCTTGTCTTCCTGCTCGAACAGCCGATGCATCGTATAAAGCGCATTCAGCTTTTCATTGATGGCCGGTACGAGGATGGGATTGAGTTGCAGAATGCTCGGCTTCAATTCGCGTGCTCCATGGTGTTCGTTGCGATGTGGAGCGGATCATGTCTGCTTTCGGCGATAACGTCCAATCCCAAAACGCTATCAATTGATCCACGAATCGACGCATTGCATGCCGCGCTTCGATCGATTCAATCCGGGAATCAGGTAATAGCAATAAAAGATTGGACGCTCTTGTCCACGCTCCCCACAATTCGAAGCATCGGAAGGCACATCGACAATAAAGCCTTGCACATAACATCGGAGACAACAGCGCAATGAACAACGCTGACGGCATCGTCGCTTCCTCGAAAGCGGAACCTGTTGCGGAGAGACACACGAAACACCGCTGGGTCGTGATGGGACTGATCTTCTGCATCTGGGCGATCGCGTGCGCGGATCGCGCCAACTTCGGCATCGCGCTGCCGTATCTGAAGAGGGAATATCACATCACCAATACCGAGGCCGGTCTCATCGTGAGCCTGTTCTCCTTCGCTTATGGCTTCGTGCAGATTCCCGTCGGCCTCCTCTACAAGCGACTCAGCGAAAAGACCACCGGCCTGCTGTTTTCCGTCTTCATGATTCTCACGTCGGTATTCACCGGATTGATGGGCACGACATCGTCGGTGTTTCTGCTGATGGCGTATCGCGTGGGTCTCGGCTTGTCGGAAGGACCGCTCGGCATCGGCTGCACCAACGTCATCAACCGATGGTTCCCCGCAAGGGAAAAAGGCACGGCCACCGGCCTGTGGATCGCCGCATCGAAGCTCGGGCCGCTGATCGTGCCGTCGGTGTGCATCGTCGTGATCCAGTTGTGGGGATGGCGCGAGATCTTCTATGTGTTCGCGGTGCCGGGCATTCTGCTCGCCGTCGTATGGATGTTCTTCGTGACGAACTCGCCCAGCGAGAATCGCTTCTGCTCGCCCGCCGAGCGCCGCTACATCGCCGATGAAACGACCGTCGGCAGCAACGGCGGCAAGTCGCTGTCGCGCGCGCGCATGACGCCGATGCCCCGGCTCGACGCTATCAATCGCACGAAGCGCGTGCCGCAGCTCGAAACGATTCGCCAGGTCTTCGGCTCGTGGAATATCTTCGGCATCGCGCTGGGCTATGGCTGCATGATCGGCATCAGCAACATCTTCATCTCGTGGATTCCCACTTATCTCGTGACAGTGAAGGGCTTCGCTTCGGTGAAGATGGGCTTCCTTGCATCGGCGCCTTTCATCGGCGCGGTGACGGGCAACATGCTCGGCGGCATCATCTCCGATCGTCTGCTTGGCGGACGCCGCAAACCGATGATGATGCTCGGCGCGCTCGGCACGATGCTGATGACCTTCCTGCTGATCGATGCGCCCGACAGCGTCGCCTATCTCGGCGCGGCGCTGATGCTCGCGGGCCTGATGCTCGGCATCGGCTTCGCAGGCTACTCCGCGTATCCGATGGGTCTCGCAACCAAGGCCACCTATCCGACGGCGTTCGGCATCGTGAACTCGGTCGGACAAATCGGCGGCGCCTGCGCTCCGCTCGCGGTCGGCCTGCTGCTCGACAGCTATAACTGGACCGCGGTCTTCCTGTACATGGTCGGGACCGCGACGCTGTGCCTGCTCTTGTTGCTCAGCGTGGTCGAACCGATAACCGACTCATCGGAACCGGCGAAATGAAATTCAGTTGATTCGATGATGCTTCGCGCCGCTCCTCGCGGCGCAATTTCTTTCAAAGACCGCTCTCGACCATATCGAGAAGCCGCTCGGCAAGCGGTTCGATCTGCGTGCGCTTCAGCCCCTGCAAAGGGCCTTCGATCAGCAAGAGCGCGAAGCCGTGCACCGCGCTCCATGCTAGATATTCCGCTTCGGGCCGGCGTTTCGCTTCGAGCGCGCCCGCCTCGACCATGTCGTCCAGCGCGCGGCTCAGCAACTCGAACGGATCGAGACCGCCCGGCCCCGCGCCATAGGTTTCCTCGTGTTCCGTCCATTCCGTTTGCGGCGCCGCGAACGCCGTGCGAAACAATCCCGCTTCCTTTTGCGCAAAACGAAGATATCCCGTGCCGATGGCGCGCAAACCCGCGCGCGCCGCATCGGCACGGCGGCGCTTCTTCGGGCGCGACGCGAGTTCCTCTTCCATTGCTTGCGCGACGAATGACAGCGCCGCCGAGCGTACCGCCGATAGCAATTCCTGACGGCTCCCGAAGTGACGATAGGCCGCGTTCGGCACGACGCCCGCCCGGCGCGTGGCTTCCCGCAAGACGATCGCGTCGGGGCCGCCTTCGCGCGCGAGTTCGATTCCCGCATCGATCAGCGCGCGTCGCAAATCGCCATGTCGATAGGTGCTGCGCGGCTTGCCATTTGTCATTTTGATTCGTGTGACTTCGATTATGTGGACACTGTTCATTATCTCTGCTACTTTTTGTGGACGGTGTACACAACACAAAAAATAGTTCTGCATCGGTGTTTGCCGTTGCATTGTCACGACGCGGCGGCATCGTATGCGAAAGGAGGTTCGCATGGCGAATACAAATGATCGTACGGATCCGCATGACGATATCGCGCGCATCCGCGAAATGATCGAGGCGTGGCGGCAGGCAGTGCTGGCGAAAGACGTCGATACGCTCGTCAGCCACTACGCGCCGGATGTCGTCGTGTTCGACGTCGTGCCGCCCGCGTCGATCAGGGGCATCGAGCACTATCGCGAGAACTGGCGGCGCTGGTTCGACAGCATGAAAGCCCCGCTCTCATTCGAAATGCGGGAAGTGGAAGTCGCCGCGAGCGGCGATCTGGCTTACGCGCACTCCGTCAACCGCGTCGCCGTGGGCGAACAGGAGGACATCGTGCGCGCGACCGTGTGCTTCAGAAAGATCGATGGCGACTGGCGTGTCGTGCACGAGCACGCATCGGTGCCGCTCATGATGGATATGGACCCTGACGAAACGTCATAACTCAAGGAGCAGTCATGCAAGTGCAACCCTATCTGTTTTTCGAAGGCCGCTGCGAGGAAGCGATCACGTTCTATCGCGAGAACCTGGGCGCGCAAGTCGTCATGATGATGCGCTTCAGCGAAAACCCCGACGCCGGCAAGGCCGAAGCCGCGAGCGGTTGCGGCGTGCCGTCGGGATCGGAAAACAAGATCATGCATGCGGCATTCACCATCGGCGATTCAATGGTGATGGGCTCCGACGGCATGTGCAGCGGCAACACCGAGTTCAAGGGCGTATCGCTTTCGCTCACGGCCGATGACGAACAGCAGGCGGAAAAATACTTCAACGCGCTATCGAACGGCGGCCAGGTGCAGATGCCGATGACGCAAACCTTCTTCGCCAAGCGCTTCGGCATGGTGACGGACAAATTCGGCGTCAACTGGATGGTGCTCGGCGGCGTCGAAGGTCAGCCGCAATAAGCATGCGACGACCGTCCGGCTGGAACGCGGCTTGCGCGCCTTTCATCGCATCAATTCGAAAGGAGGCGCACCATGAGCAACTACGCCGGACGTTCTCAGGAAGACCGTATCGCGCAACGCAAGGGCAACAAGCAGACAGCGCAGGAACAGCCGGGCGGGAACATGGCCGAACCCGGCACGGAGCCCAACAAGGACCATAGCAGCGGCGTGCTGACGGAAGAAGGCAAGCAGGTGTGGCGCACGGGTTCGGGCATCGACGGTGGGGGAAAGACCTGACATCCGTATCGGCCTTCTGAAACGTGAAACAATGGCGGGGTGCCAAAAATATCGCATGTACTATTTGCACCTTGACTCATAGGAGCTTTCGATGAGCGCCCCGCGCAAAAACAATCTTTCAGGTTCGGACATGCCTGCTGATGGAGCCGATCGTCCGACCCGCGAGGAAGCCGAAGCCGCTGTCCGTGTTCTGTTGCGCTGGGCGGGCGACGATCCGCGCCGCGAAGGCCTGCTCGATACACCGGGCCGCGTCGTGCGCGCATATGAAGAGTTTTTTGCGGGCTATACGCAGAATCCGCATGACATCCTCGCTCGCACGTTCTCGGAAGTGCAAGGCTATGACGAAATGATCGTCCTGAAGGACATTCGTTTCGAGAGCTATTGCGAGCACCACATGGTGCCGATCATCGGCCGCGCGCATGTCGCTTATCTGCCGAACAAACGCGTCGTCGGCATTTCGAAGCTCGCGCGTCTCGTCGACGCCTTCGCGAAGCGTCTGCAGATTCAGGAGAAGATGACCGCGCAGATCGCCGATACGCTGAACGAAGTGCTGCAGCCGCTCGGCGTCGGTGTCATTCTGGAAGCCGCGCATCAATGCATGTCGACGCGAGGCGTGCACAAGGCGGGCGTGTCGATGGTCACCTCGCGCATGCTCGGCTCATTCCGCGACGATCCGTCGACGCGTCGCGAGTTTCTTGCCATCGTCGGCAATCAGAACGCGTTCAGCGTGTCGAATACGTAAGGCCGCCGCAAGCAAAGCGCACGCGCGAACGCAAACGCAAACAAACAAAAAGGGCCTCGCGGCCCTTTTTTCATGCGCCGAATCCGTTGCCCGGCGTGCCCGGTCCCGAACCTTCGCGAATCTTGCCCTGCGATACGTTGCTGCCCGGCGGCACGCTATGCGTGAGCCACACATTGCCGCCGATGACCGAGCCTTTGCCGATGGTCACGCGGCCGAGAATCGTCGCGCCCGCGTAGATGACGACATCGTCCTCCACGATCGGATGCCGTGCGTTGCCTTTGACGAGCGCGCCATCGCTCGTCGAAGGAAAGCTCTTCGCGCCGAGCGTCACGGCTTGATAGACGCGCACATGCTGGCCGATCACCGCCGTCTCGCCGATCACGACGCCCGTGCCGTGATCGATGAAAAAGCTCGGCCCGATGGTCGCGCCCGGGTGAATGTCGATGCCCGTCAGCGAATGCGCGATCTCGTTGATGAAGCGCGCGAGCAAGGGCACGCCGAGCTTGTGCAACGCATGCGCGAGACGATGATGCGTCATCGCCCAGACGCCCGGATAACACAGCAGAATCTCGGTGATGTGCTGCGCCGCCGGATCGCCGGTGAAAGCAGCTTGTATGTCGCTCACGAGCAGCGCGCGGATATGCGGCAACTGCGCGCCGAACTCGCGCGCGATCGCGAAGGCTTGCGCCGAGAGATCGGCTTCGCTCGTATCGCGATGTTCGGGCAGGAAGCGCAGCGCGCGGCGAATCTGTTCGCGCAACAGACGCAAGTTGGTTTCGAGCGTTTGCCCGACATAGTAGTCGACGCTTTCGTCGGTCAGATCGGGCGCGCCGTAATGCGTGGGAAAGAGCGCCGAGCGCAGGCCGTTGACGATCCCGACGATGGCCTCGCGTGAAGGCAGTTCACGTATGCCGAGCGGATGCCGCGTGCGATGAAGCTCTTCGCGCGACTGGCGCAAGTCCGCGACGATGCGGGCGAGGCCCCATTCCTGAGGCGTGTCGAGCGCGGTGTCGCGGGATGTTTCGAGCGGCGGTACTGCGCCGAACGTGGGCATGTTCTGCATGTCGGGCAAGAAGCGAGGGACGGATTAAACGACAAGCGTAACCGGTTTTGCGAAAGCCTGCCGTCCGGCCGATCGCGCACCCGCGTCCCCGATGCTCGCGCGGAACATCGCTCAGGCTGTGACGTTGCTTGCGTCGATCCAGCGCACGGCCCAGTCGCGCGCGTGCGCGATGGCTTGGCCTTCGTTGCGGAATCGCAGCTCCGAAGGAAAGAATCGGTTCGCGACGAGCTCGCCATCGCTCGATCGCGAGATCACCACGTACGGCTGGTAGCTGCCATCTCCGGCCCGGGCGGGCGCGCAGTTTAGAAGGTAGCCTCGATGTGAAAAGGCTGCATCGTGTTGCATGAGTCACCTGTGTGAAAGTGCCCTGCTCGTTCGAATCGCATTGCTCTTTTTCGACCCTCCTGATTGCTCGAGTTTCGCGTATTGCGCTTTGCCGCCGACAGGTTCCAAATAATACTTGCAGGAAATCGGCTTGGGGTCGAAAAAAGGGCTGAAATTTTAAGTATCTCCGAAGGCGCTCTCCGGCAAGGCTCGCGGTTCCGTCGCCAAATATCCGGAACGAGTCTTGCGTGAGGGCTTGGTCAATTCAGGTCCAACTGCAACGGAGCAATGCGATGAACAACGCTGAATCAAACGATCCGCAGAACAAGCAGAAGGAGCAGGTCGCCGACAGTCCGATCAAGACGCCCGGCGCGGAAACCGCTCACGTGAAGATGAGCGATGCGAACAAGGCCGCAGCGGGCGGCGAAGCGCACGCGGGCGCGGGCGCCGGTGCGAAGACGGAGACGACGAAGGCAGGCATGCATATCGGCCCGCAAGGTCTCTATGAGAAGCCGCCGCGCGGCGTCGATGTCGCCAACGACGACGGACTCGACGACACCGTCGATGCCGACGCGAAGAGCATTCATGCGCGACGCGAAGCGGAAATGCTCGCGCGCGAGCCGGATTCCGTCATCACTTCGAATGCGACGACCGTGAACTTTGTACCCGAACCGGGCGATGGTCTCGGCGGCTTCGACAGCCGTCCCGGCCGCAATGGCGTGTTGCTTGCGCTGGAGCGGGGCTATCGCCTGATCGATCGCGGCATGGTCGCGCCGACGGTGCCCGAGGTCGAAGACAAGGTGCGTTTCGAAGGACGCGACCCGCACGGCCACACCTTGCGCGGACGCAAGCACTACGCGCTGAATCATCTGCGTCCGTCGCGGCTCTTCGAGCTCGAACGGAAATGAGCACGACCGCCGTCGCGCATAAGCAAAGAGCCGCATGGACTATGCGGCTCTTTTTACTTGCGTGGGCTTCGCGCGTTACTTTTTTTCTTCCTTCTCGTCATCGGTTTCGATGCGCGTCACGCCGCCCGTTGCAGGCGGATCGCTCGCGGGGAACGTGTCTTCGACTGCCTTGTCGAGATCTTCGTCGTCACGTTCCGAATGCGGATTCTGTTCCTTCAGATTGCCCATCGTCTGCTCCTTTGCTCGTTGCTAATCGACGTAATGCGAAGCAACGCGCGTTCCTTGAGCGTGGCACGGCGTATGCTCAGGGACACGGCGAACGAAGCGCCGCAGCGCAACATACATCGCCGGCGCACGAGAGTCGATAAAGGGGAAACCACATGACGACCCACGCATACGACGGTTACACGCAAGAGACCGAAGAGACCACGCAACTTGAACCGGCTACGCGCCACGCCGTTACGCCCGAGCAGCGCTTTACATCGGCGATCGCGTGTCTCGGCGCGGCCTGGGCGCTGTCATGGGCCGAGTTCGCATTGACGCTCGCCATCGGGCTTCCAGGCGATGCGTCGAGCCATCCGCTCGCCGCGATGGTCGCGTCGCGGGTGCTCGTCGGCCTGCTCTATGTGTGCGTTGCATCACGCCTGCAATGGGCGCGCTGGCTGACCGTCGTGCTCGGATTCGTGTCCGTCGCCCTCGTCGCGCCGACCCTTGCGCTGCAATGGCATATCTTTCCGGCGGCCGCGTTCGTCTGCGGCGTCGGACTCGTCTGCAAGTTCGCGGCGTCGCTCTATCTTCTTTCGCCGATGCCAGGACGCCTCGCGACGCACTAGCCATTCGAAACTCGCGGTTTGCAATCCTTGAAGCGGACGCGGCTTTTTCGCGCGTCCGTCCGCTCGCACAATGCATGACCACCTTCAACGTCATCCATGCGAGCCCGATCATGAAAATCGCTGTCATTGGTGCAACCGGCACGGTCGGCCAGGCGGTCGTCGCCGAATTGAAAGCCCGTCACGAAGTCATCGAAATCGGTGCGACGCGCGGGGCGCATCGCGTCGATCTGCTCGATCTCGACAGCATCAGAAAGCTCTTCGAAACCATCGGCAAAGTGGATGCGATCGTCGCGACCGCCGGTCATGTGCACTTCGGCCCGCTCGTGAAGATGACGCCGGAGCAATTCCGTCTCGGTCTCAACGACAAGCTGATGGGCCAGGTCAATCTCGTGCTCACCGCGCGCGATTACCTGAACGACGGCGGCTCGTTCACGTTGACGAGCGGCATCGTCGGCGCGGAGCCGATTCGCGAGGGCGCGAGCGCGGCGGCGGTCAACGGCGCGATCGAAGGCTTCGTGCGCGGCGCGGCGATCGAACTGCCCCGCGGCCTGCGCATCAACGTCGTGAGTCCGACGATGCTCGAAGAGGCGCGCGAAAGCTTCGGCCCGTATTTTCGCGGTTTCGAGGCCGCGAGCGGCGCGCGCGTGGCGCTGGCGTACAGCCGCAGTGTCGAGGGCGCGGAGACGGGGCGCATCTATACCGTCCACTGACACTTGCGCGCGCGAAGTGTGCATGGAGCGCGACGCATCGATCGCTTATGCTCGGCGCTTCGAAAAACTCATGGAGCGCGCGATGCAATGGACCCGGGACGGCTATCGGCTGAGCACGGACATCGACGAATTCGACTTCGATGTCGTGCATCGCTATTTGAGCGAAGTGGCGTACTGGTCGCCGGGCATCGCGCGAGAAAAGGTCGAGCGCGCCGCGCGTCATTCGCTCGCGTTCGGGCTCTTTCACGGCAACGCGCAGATCGGCTATGCGCGCATGATTACCGACACGACGACATTCGCCTATCTCGCGGATGTGTTCGTGCTGCCCGAGCATCAAGGCGCGGGCCTCGGCACATGGATGATCCAATGCGTGATGGCGCATCCCGATCTTCAGGGACTGCGCCGCATGATGCTCGTCACGTCCGACGCGCACGGGCTCTACGCGCGCTTCGGCTTCGCGGCGAGCCAGCATCCCGAGCGCATCATGGAGAAGATCGGCAAGGCTTAACCGCCCTTCACGCCCTGCGTGTTGACGTAAAGCGCATAGAGCCCGTGACTCGCCGCCATGAACAACCGGTTGCGATGCCGTCCGCCGAAACACACGTTCGCGCAACGCTCGGGCAAGTCGATGTGGCCGATCGCTTCGCCTTGCGGCGTGAAGACGCGCACGCCGTCGAGTTCGGCGTCGCCCATGCCCCAGCCGCACCACAGGTTGCCGTGAATATCGACGCGAAAGCCATCGGGGGTGCCGGGGCCCGCATCGATGAGCGGGCGCGCCTCGCCTAGCCTGCGACCGCCGTCGAGCACGTCGAACGCGTAAATCTTGCGCGGCGTCGCGCGCGATTCCACCACATACAGCACCGATTCGTCCGGCGAGAACGCGAGACCGTTCGGGCCCACGAAGGCGTCGATCATCATCGTGATTTCGCCGCTCTGGCCATCGACGCGATAGACGCAGGGCTTCAGTTGCGCCTCGTTCTTTTCGCCTTCGTAGAAACCGTCGATGCCGAAGGTCGGATCGGTGAACCAGATCGAGCCGTCCGACTTCACGACGACATCGTTCGGCGAATTGAGCGGCTTGCCGGCGTAGCGATCGGCGATGACGGTGATCGATCCGTCGTATTCGGTGCGCGTCACGCGCCGCGTCAGATGCTCGCAGCTTACGAGCCGGCCTTCGCGATCGCGCGTGTTGCCGTTCGCGTTGTTCGACGGCTTGCGAAACACGCCGACTTCGCCGCTCTCTTCGTCCCAGCGCAGGATGCGATTATTCGGGATGTCGCTCCAGAGCAGATAGCGGCCGTCGCCGAACCAGACCGGCCCCTCGGACCAGCGCGCGCCCTGATACAGACATTCCACCGACGCCGATGCGATGCGCAGTGCATTGAAACGCGGGTCCAGCACGCGCACGGCGGGGTCGGGATAGCGGCGGTCGGGGTGGGTCATCTTTCTTGTCTCCGGTTGGGGGTTGTCTTCACGGTTCGCCGGCGGCCACGCCGGTCAACTCGGCGATCGATCTGTTCAGCCCATCGAAGATACGCTCGGCGACCCGAGGCGGAAAATCGCCGGGCAATTGCGCTGTCACTTCGTCGATGACCGTCGGCGCGGGTTCGACGATGTGCCGGATGATCGGCTCCGCGCTGTCGCCGAAACCGCATCTCTGCGCCATCGCGTCGAAGTGCCGGCGCTTGATCTCGCGAAACGCGTAGCGCCTGCTCGCACCGGGGATGGCCATCGCCAGCTTCGCCTTGTCCCACGACCATTGGTTGGCGCCGTCGCCTTCTACTGGCCAGATCGACATGACGTCATAGAGCGGCGTGAGGCGGTATTGTCCGCCCCTCGCCAGATGAATGCTGAAGTTCTTCGCGTGACCGTCGGGCGCGGCCAGCAGCCAGAACAGGATCTGCGCGCTCACGAGCGTTTGCACGTCACGGCGCGCTTCGGTCGACTGTTGCAGCACGCGCGCGAGATCGCGTCGGCGTCGCGCCATGGGGCTTGAGCCATCGTCCGTCGTGCCGCAGCAGCGCGGTCTTTTCCTGCGCGCCCGCGAGCGAAATGCGGAAGTCGTCGTCATGGTCGGTGCCCAAGGGCATGCCGCCGGCCACCTGATTCAGCAGGCTTTCGACGTCATCGTCGCTGAACGGCGTTCCTTCGATGCTTTCGATGTCTTTCGGCGCTTCGTCGTCGGCAAGCAGTTGCACGGCACCGACACAATCGCGACCGATGGCCCGCAGCAAGTCGAACGCATCGGCGCTGTCGGTCTGGAAGCGCTGCGCGATGCGGCGGCGAATCGGCTCGCTGTCGGGCAGAAGATTGTCGAAGTAGTTGAGCACGGCGTCGCCTTTCAGCGGCGCGCCGTCGAGACCGATCGGCAGCGACAGCGAGAGCGGACGTGCCTCGTCCGAGCGAATCCACTCGGTGTCGTATATGAGTTCCGCCGGTCCGCGCGTAGGCAGATTCCACGTTGCCACGCGCTTTCCGTTGGCCCATACGGACAACGCGCGGGAATGAAGCCGACGCCCGGCCATTACCGGTCGGCCTCGTTTGCTTCGATCAGCGACGTGTCGGGCCGGGCCTGCACCAGCAACTGGAGGCCGTAGACGCCGAACACCGCGAGGAGTTGATCGAGCGTCAGCGAGCTTGAATCGCGCTCCAGGGTAGAAAGCCGGCTTTGGCTGATGCCGAGGCGCGCCGCCGCCTGCGTCTGCGTCAGTCCGGCCTGCTTGCGGCCGGCCGCGAGCACATGGCCCATCTGCGCGACTGTCACGATAACTTGTTGCATGGCGCAAATTATCTGTGTGACGAAATAGAAGCAGTTTATTCGCCACACAGATAATCGGTCACCTACAAATCAGAGCGAGTATCTGCGAGAAGAATAAATACCGTTTATTCGTCCCGCAGATATTCGATGCCGGCGCTCAGTTCGGCCCCAGCTCTCCATCCCTCAGACGCCACAAGTTCAATGGATTGTCGTCCGCCAGCGCAGCCGGCAACAGCGCCGCCGGCAGATCCTGATAGCACACCGGGCGCAGGAAGCGCTCGATCGCCATCGCGCCGACCGACGTGGAACGGCTGTCCGATGTGGCCGGGAACGGCCCGCCGTGCACCATCGCGTAGGACACTTCGACGCCCGTCGGAAAACCGTTCGCGAGAATCCGGCCCGCCTTGCGCTCGAGCACCGGCAACAAGCGCCGCGCAAGCTCGACGTCGCCCTTTTCCATCAGCAGCGTCGCGGTGAGTTGGCCTTCGAGATGGCGCGCGACGGCGATCATCTCGTCCTCGTTGCGGCAAATGACGATCACCGACGTCGGTCCGAAAATCTCGCCCGACAGTTGCGGCTTGGCCAGAAATTCCTCCGCATTCACGCGATACAGCACCGGCAGCGCGCCGCTCGGTGCGTCGCCCTTCACGCCGGTCGCGATATTGCGCGCGCCGGACGCGTCGCGTTCCTGGATCCCGCTCGCGTAGGCCGCGGCGATCTGCGCGGTGAGCATTGTCTGCGTTTCCTTCTTCATGATCGCGGTGGCGGCAAGATCGATGAAGTCGTCGAGATCCGGCCCCTCCAGCGCGATCACGAGGCCCGGATTCGTGCAGAACTGGCCGACGCCGAGCGTCACCGAATCGATGTAAGCCGCCGCCAGCGTGTCGCCGCGCGCTTCCAGCGCGCCCGGCAACGCGAAAACCGGGTTCACGCTGCTCATTTCGGCGAAGACGGGAATCGGCACCGGGCGTTTCGCCGCGATATCGACGAGCGCGAGCCCGCCGCGCCGCGAGCCGGTAAAGCCGACGGCCTGAATCGCCGGATGCGCGACGAGCGCCTCGCCGATCGCATTGCCCGCGCCGACGACGAGCGAAAACGTGCCCTCGGGCAAGCCGTTGTCGGCGACCGCCTTCTGCACCGCGCGGCCGACGAGTTCGGACGTGCCGAGATGCGCCGGATGCGATTTCACGACCACCGGACAGCCCGCCGCGAACGCCGAGGCGGTATCGCCGCCCGCCACCGAAAACGCCAGCGGAAAATTGCTCGCGCCGAACACGGCGACCGGGCCGAGCGGAATCTTTTGCAAACGCAGGTCGGATCGCGGCAGCGGTTTTCTGTCCGGCTGCGCGGAATCGAGCGTCGCCGAGAGCCAGCGGCCCTCGCGCACGAGCGATGCGAAGAGCCGCAACTGCCCGACCGTGCGGGCGCGCTCGCCTTCGAGACGCGCCTTCGGCAGCGCGGATTCGGCCATCGCGCGCTCGATCAGCGTATCGCCGAGCGCGATGATGTTGTCCGCGATCGCTTCGAGAAACTGCGCGCGCGTTTCGAACGGCGCGTGGCGATAGTCGTCGAACGCCGCTTCGGCCAGCTCGCACGCGCGCGCCACTTCCGCCGCGCCGCCGCCGCCGAACTCGGGTTCGAGATCGGCGTTGCGCGCGGGGTCGAACGCGCGGAGCGTGGCATCGGTGCCCCGCACGGCCGATGCCCCGATCAGCATTTCTCCGGTGATCTTCATTTCAGCTCCTCATCTCTTGTTGGCGATGGGCGGCGAGCGCTGGGCGCGGCCGCCCGCTAAAGCGAGTGACCCGCGCCCCGCGCAAGCGTTCCGCGCGAGGCGTGCGAGTGGTCATCGAGAGCGGTGAAGCAAATGCGGTGCGCGGTCGAAGCCGAAGCGAAAACCGGTCTTGCGTTGACGCCAGAAACTATAGGCGCGACGCACCACTTGCGAAAGGAAGCGCCTCAGGTTTTGGCGACGGGCGTCGCGGACTTCCTGAACGTGATGTGCGCGATGCGCCGCACCAGCAGCGCCGCCACGAGCGCGGCGACGGCCGTCAGCAGCACGCCGATGTGGATCGACTGCACGAGCGCGTCGCGGGCGGCATCGAAGAGCGCGGGCCCGTCGAGACCGGCCGCGCCCAGTTCGGCGAGGATGCGCTCGCGCAACGCTTCATCGACGAGAATGCGCGGATCCGACAGCCGCGGCAGCCACTGCGCCGACACCGACGGCCCGAGCACGCTCACCGTGCGCGCCACGACGCTCGCATAGTGATGCGCGACGATCGTCCCGACGATGCTCGTGCCCATCATCCCGCCGACCATGCGCGTCGATTGCAGGAGCGCCGTCGTGATGCCGAAGCGCTCGCGGCCCGCGATCTCCTGCCCGAAGATATTCATGTTGTTGAGGATGAAGCCGAGGCCGATGCCGGTCGCGGCCATCGGCAATTCGATCCACACGTGCGGCGTCGATTCGCGCGCGAACGCGAGTCCGACCGACGCGATCAAAAGCAGCGTGAAGCCGATCGACAGGATATTCACCGGCTTCTTCATGTGAATCACGATGCGCGTGTTGATGAAGCTGCCGAGCGCGATGCACGCGGCGATGGGCGTCGCGAGCAGACCCGCGGCCTGCGGCGACAGGCCGAAGCCGCCTTGCAGCAGGAGCGGCGCGAAGAAGATCAGCGAGAACATCACGAAGCCCGCGAGAAACGAGAGCGTGAAGAGCGTGTTCATCTGCGCGTCGCGGAAAATGTCGAGCGGGATGATCGGATGCGTCGCGCGCCGCTCGCAGATCAGGAGCGCCACCGCGCACACCGCTACGCCGATGCCGAGCGCGACATTGGCGGCCGTCAGCCCGTCCTGCGGCAGCGCCTCGATCAGCGCCTGAAAGCCGCCGAGCACCAGCGCGACGAGCGCCGCGCCCGTCCAGTCGATCTTCACGCCGCCCTCGCGCGGCCGATGCAGGTTCGGCAGATGCGCCCAGATGAAATACAGCGCCGCCGCGCCGACCGGCAGATTGACGAGAAACGTCGAGCGCCAGCCCCAGTGCTGGCTCATCCAGCCGCCGAGCGACGGCCCGGCCGCCGTGCCGATGCCGTAAGCCGCCGCGAGCACGACCTGCCAGCGCACGCGGGCGCGCGGATCGGGGAACAGATCGGGAATCGACGCGAACGCGGTGCCGACCATCATCCCGCCGCCGACGCCCTGCAGCCCGCGCGCGAGCACGAGGAACAACATGCTGGGCGCGAGGCCGCACAGCACCGACGCGGCCGTGAACGTAATCACCGCGGCGATCACGAAGCGCTTGCGGCCGAAGTAGTCGCCGAGCCGCCCGAACACCGGCACCGTCACGACCGACGCCAGCAGATACGCGCTCGCGATCCACGCGTAGAACTCGAAGCCGTGCAGCTCCGCCACGATCGACGGCAGCGCGGTGCTGACCACCGTCTGATCGAGCGCGACGAGCATGTTGACGAGGCCGATGCCGAGCATCGCGTAGAGAGCGGTTCTGAACGGTAAAGCAGGCGGCGATTGAGTCACGGTCGGGCGGGCGGGATGGAGAGGTGCTAAAAAGAGATCGCGCCGCCGTTTGTTAAGCGGACGCTGATGTAGAAGAACCACGAATTGTACGGCCTGACTTGCGCCAGATCGACCTATCGCAAAAAAGCATCGGCGCTGATTCCGTCGACCATTGGCGATCTCGGTAAAAAAGCAACCCAGTAAGGTAAAAAAGTTTGACCGATGCCGTGCCCGCGTCAATTTTTCACGCGGGCCAATGGTTGCCCTATGGGAGAATCGTTTTGTCATTCATCAACAAAACGAAGCCCAAAATGTCCGTCGTGTCCGAACTTTCCCGTGCGCGCCGCAATTCGGCGCACTGCTCCACGTGCGCGATGCGTCATCTGTGCATGCCCGAAGGCCTGTGCGCGAACGACATCGCCAAGCTGGAGAACATCATTTCGGTGACGCGCAAGGTCAAGCGCGGCGACGCGCTCTTTCGCGCGGGCGACCGCTTCGATGCCCTGTTCGCCGTGCGCTCCGGGTCGATCAAGACGGTCATCACGCACGACGGCGGCCGCGAGCAGGTGACGGGGCTGCTGCTCGCGGGCGATGCGCTCGGTTTCGAAGGCATCGAGGAAGGCGAGCATACGTGCGATGCGATCGCGCTCGAAGACAGCTCCGTGTGCGTCGTGCCGTATTCGCTTTTCGAGCGCATGTGCCGCGAAACCGACGCGCTGCAAAAGCGCCTGCATCGCATGATGAGTCACGCGGTGAACCGCGAGGCGAATCACGTCGTGCGGCTCGGCATGCTGCGGGCCGACGAGCGCGTCGCGCGGCTGCTGCTCGATCTTTCGTCGCGGCTGTCGAAGCGCGGTTACGCGTCGTCGGAATTCACGCTGCGTATGACGCGCGACGACATGGGCAGCTATCTCGGCATGACGCTCGAAACCGTGAGCCGCACCCTGTCGCGTTTCGACAAGGCGGGCCTCATCGAGACGCAGGGCAAGTTCATCCGCATTCGCGACTTCGACGCGCTGCGCGCCGTCTGACGGGACATCGTCTGCGATTATTGCGTCGGCCCGAATAATCGCCGCCTATTTTTCTGTTGGCATGCGCTTCGCTACGGTTTAGTCTTTTCGATTCGACCGACGCGCGCTACGGCGCGCGATTTGGTCGATTGCGAAGCCACTGGCCAGCCACGGAGATTGGGCGACATGAACCGCGAACCTTCCCTGCGTCATCCGCTGCTCGAGCGCCTCGCCGAAGCGCGCCGCGTCACCGACGAGCTTTTCAATGTCGTCAAGCCCGAGCACCTTTACGACAGGCCGATCGCCGAGCGGCATCGCATCGTTTTCTATATCGGGCATCTCGAAGCCTTCGACCGCAATCTGCTCGATCAGCGGCTCTTCGATCTGCCGAGCCCGAATCCCGCCTACGACCAGCTTTTCGCTTTCGGGATCGATCCGGTGGACGGCGGCCTGCCGACCGATCAACCGTCCGACTGGCCTTCGCTCGACGAAGTGCGCGCGTATCGCGACACGGTTCGCGCCGAGATCGACGCGCATTTCGATCCGATCAGGATCGCCGCGGCGCCGCTTTCGGCAGACGAGCCGCCCGCGAAGCTGCTCGAAGTGGCGATCGAGCATCGGCTGATGCACGCGGAAACGCTCGCGTACATGCTGCATCAATTGCCGGTCGATAGAAAAATCGCGCCATCGAATGCGTTTTCGGAACGTTCGTCGGATCGCGATCTGTCGCACGAAAGCGTGCGCGTGCCGGCGGGCAGCACGACGCTCGGGCTGACGCGGGAAAGCGGCCTGTTCGGCTGGGACAACGAGTTCGGCGAGGAACGCATCGAGGTGCCCGCGTTCGAGATAGACCGCCATATGGTCACGAACGGCGACTATCTGCGTTTCATCGATGCAGGCGGTTACTGGAATCGCGATTACTGGGACGACGCCGACTGGGCGTGGAAGGAAGAGCAGCGCATCGCGCACCCGGCGTTCTGGATTCCCGGCGACGACGCGAACGCATGGCAGCTACGCACGATGTTCGACGAAATCGCGCTGCCGCCCGACTGGCCCGTCTACGTGAGCTACGCCGAAGCGAAGGCGTACGCGCGCTGGGCGGGCAAGTCGTTGCCGACCGAGGCGCAATGGCAGCGCGCCGCATCGGGCGCGCCGCATGTCGCGGAAGGCAACTTCGATTTCCGCCGATGGGACCCGGCGCCGGTGCAGGCGCATCCGGAGAATCGCAGCGAGTTCGGCGTCGAAGGGCAATTCGGCAACGGCTGGGAATGGACGTCGACGGAATTCGGCCCGCTGAACGGCTTCGAGCCGTTTCCGTTTTATCTCGGCTATTCGGCGAATTTCTTCGACGGCAAGCATTTCGTGATAAAGGGCGGCTCGGCCCGCACGGCGGCGTGCATGTTGCGGCCGAGCTTCCGCAACTGGTTCCAGGGGCATTACCAGTACGTCTATGCGGGATTTCGCTGCGTGAAGAACATCGATTGAGCGATCACCGCGCGCAACTTATCGTGCGGTCACATCCTTGGCCGGGACGTCGATGGTCGCCGTTGCATTGGCGGCCGGCGTCGCGCTTTCGCCCACGCCATCCTTGAAAGCCTTGACCGCGCCGCCGAGATCGGAACCGACGCTACGCAGCTTTTTGGTGCCGAAAACGAGCGCGACGATAGCCAAGACGATGAGCCAATGCCCGATGCTAAGACTTCCCATATCACCTAACCTCACAGAGATAAACGTTGAAACCGGGCGGAATGCGCAAGATTTACTCGACGCCCCGCTCGCACTTTGCGTATTCTGTCATAAAAATCAACAACTTATGTGACCCCGTTTTGAACTGCGCTCGGTAAACGGCCGGCTCCCGAGTATTTATTGCCTCGGCCCCCAAAATGGAAACGCCGCGCGTCCTCACGAGCGCGCGGCGTTTTTCGCTTGCTATCGACGCGATCAGAAATCCGTTGTCACCGACAGCAGCACCGTGCGCGGCGCGCCTTGCGTCAGATAACCGCCGATCGTCGAAGCCCAATACGACTTGTTCGCGACGTTGAGCACGCTCGCGCGGAACGTCGTCGGCTTGCCATAGATCACGGTCGCGTAACGCGCGCCGAGGTCGAAGCGGTTCCAGTGCGGAATCGACAGCGTGTTGGTCGTGTTCAGATACTGCGACCCGGTATAGATCCAGCGCGCCGTCAGCGTGAGGCCGTTGAGCATCGGCACGTCGTACTCCGCGTTCACGTTGAACATGAACGTCGGCACGCCGATCGGCTTATTGCCGTCCAGGGAGGCGTCGCCGAGACCGTATTGCGTCGCGTGGATATACGTCGCGCCCGCGATCAGGCGCACGCCGCGCACCGGCTCGCCGAACACCGACGCCTCGATACCGCGATGGCGCTGCGTGCCGTCCGAGACAAAAACGTTCGACGTGTTCGTGTAGGTCAACGGCTTTTCGATCTGGAACGCCGCGATCGACGCGCCGTACTGGCCGTTGTCATACTTTGCGCCGACTTCCCATTGCTTCGACTTCTCCGGCGGCAGCAGTTGCCCGGTGTTGACCGCGGTTGACGGCGCCGCCTCGCCGATCGTCAGCGCTTCGCTATGGTTCGCGAAGAACGACACGTTCTGCCACGGCTTCACGACGAGACCGAACAGCGGCGTCGTCACCGAGTCGTTGTAGGCCTCGGTCTGAACGCCCGTGTAGTCGAAGTTGT
Organism: Caballeronia sp. NCF2; assembly: GCF_023631205.1. NCBI lineage: Bacteria > Pseudomonadati > Pseudomonadota > Betaproteobacteria > Burkholderiales > Burkholderiaceae > Caballeronia > Caballeronia sp. NCF2. Next base: position 296,317 of record NZ_JALQDN010000054.1, read on the forward strand.
TCGCGTGGATGTCCTGGTGACGCACGCCGACCGTGAACAGCACGCGGTCGTTGAGGAAGCCGAGCGTGTCGGAGATCGAGACGCTGCGCAGCAGGCTGAGCGACGTGGTTTGCGGATCGGCGAGATTGCCCGCCTGCCCGATCGTCGCCGGATACGGAACCTGCGGCGTGTCGTAGATGCTCGACGCCCAAGAGCCGCTGTACGTGTACGCCGACCTCGAATCGACGCGCACGATCGACGCGCCCGCCGTCACGAAGTGCGACACCGGGCCGGTGTTGAAGTGACCGCGCACGCCGGCTTCGGCGGAAGTGCCGTCTTCCTTGTGCGGCACGCCGAGACGCGATTGCGTGACGCCCGTCGTATTGATGCTCGGCGACGAATACTCGCCGTGCTCGTCCGTATGACGCGCGCCGCCCGTCACGTAAGCCGTCCAGCCGGGCAGGAAATCGTATTCGGCGCGCAGGATGCCGACCGTGTCTTCGATCGAACTGTAGGTCCACGACTGCCCGTAGTTGTACGACGCCGACGGCGGTTCGGGAATGTAGTTGGCGTAGTCGTAGACCGTCGAGCGGCCGCCGTTCACGCGCTGGCGCTGATACAGGAAATCGGCGTACAGACGCAGTTTGTCGCCGCGCCAGTCGAGCGCCACGGCGGTCGTGTTATCCCGCCGATGTTCGTTGTCGATCGACGTCTCGCCGTCGTGATTCGCCTGATTCACGCGGATGCCGAACTGCCCTTCGCTGCCAAATCTGCGGCCGACATCGACATGCGCGCCGATCGTACCGGACGTCTCGCCATCGATCGTCACGCGCGTGAGCGGCTTGTCGTCGGCGCGCTTGAGTTGCAGATTCAGCCCGCCGCCCACCGCCGAGCCGTTCGGCGATGCGCCGTTCAGAAACGCGTTCGCGCCCTTGAACACATCGACGCGTTCGAGCGCATCCGTCGAGACGAGCTGACGCGGCGTGATGCCGTAGAGACCGTTGAGCGAGACGTCATCGCCTTGCAGCTCGAACCCGCGAATGATGTACACCTCGGAGAAGTTGCCGAAGCCGAACGCCGTACGCACCGCCGGATCGTTCGCGAGCACGTCCGAAAGCGTGCGCGCCTGCTGGTCCTCGATCAGCTTCGACGTGTACGTCGTCATGCTGAACGGCACGTCGATCATCTTTTGCTGGCCGAGCACCCCGAAATCCGCGCCGCGCGCGACCTGGCCGCCAGCATAGGTCGGCGCGAGATCGCCGGGCAACTGTTCCTTCGACGCCTGAACCTTGACGGCGGGCAGCGTGCTCTCGGCGGGCGAATTCGCGCCTTCAGCGTTGCTTGCGCCGGACGATTGCGCGTGAGCGGACAAGGAAAACACCGCCGCGACAGCCGCGACGATGGCTACGCTCGACGCGCGACGGACGAGCGCCTTCGCAGGCGTGGCCTGCAAGGTGGAAACACGGGAAACGGGCATGAATCAGAGAGGAACGTCGAAGTTGGTCGGTCTTCCGTCCCGGGGCGCGAATGGAATCCGGGCGGCATTGTTCTGAGCGTCGAAGCAAGCCGCGCAAGCGCGCGGCAGCCCGAGGCCGTTGTGCGCCGCATTATATTGCAAATAAGAGTCGTTATCATTCCGATAACGAGAGATTTGTCGTAACGCAACGTCTGACGCGCGTCAGGCTTTTGAATCGCGCTTTATGCGAGGATCCTCGGATTTACGAAGTCATTGAACGTGCCGACCGCGCATCGGCGACGGCGGCCGAATGACGGCGCGCCGCGCGCTTCCTGAACCAGATGATGAGCCCCGTCGCGCTGAGCACCGCGACCGCGATGCCCACGGCGCTCACGAGAATCCGTCCGCCGAGGCCGACGATGCGCCCCGAGTGCAGCGGAAACTGCGCCTGCATGAAGATGTCGCCGGCCGAGCCGCGGCCCGGAATCGTCGATCCCGCGAGCGCGCCCGTCTGGGCGTTGTAGTACAGCCAGACGTTGCCGAGACCAACGTCGCCGTGATCGTGCCCCGGCGCGAAGAAACCGACGCCGTAAGCCTTGAACATCGGCGCGTAGTAGAGCGCGCCCGGCGGTTCGGTCAGGTTCTCGCGTTTCGCGTCGCGGGCGGCCATCTCCAGAATCTGCTCGCGCGTCGCTGGCGCCTTGCCCGGCGGGCCGGCGCGCACGAGTTCGGGGTTGTCGAGGAAAGAAGGCGAAAGCTTCGAGAACATCGATACGACCGGGCGCATCACGGGTTCGGAAAGATTCATCGAGATCGAGGTGAGCGCCATGACGAGCAGAAGGCCCCAGATCCACACGCCGCCGGAGCGATGCAGGTCGAACGTCAGCGCGTAGCCGCCGCGCTTCACGCGGAACGCGAACGACTTGCGCCACGCCTTCACGCTCGGAAACGACAGAATCAGCGCGATGCCGCTATCGAAGAACCAGAGAATGCCCACGATGCCGATGAGCCACGTGCCGATATCGAAGCCGCCGACGACCGGCAAATGCAGCGTGTAGTGCAGCTTGTAGAGGAACGGCATCAGATCGATGCGCGCGAGCGACACCGCGCCCCACATGCGCTGCGCCTGCACCTGCCCCGTCGCGGGATCGACGGCGATCTGGTTGTACGGCACGTCGAACGGCGCGTTCGTCGCCGGATTCGTGCGCGGCATCACCATCATCTGCGCGGTGTGCCCCGGCTCGATGCCGAGCGGCAGGTACGTCACCTCGACGCGCGGATCGGCCGCTTCGACGCGCCGCGCGAGTTCGAGCGGCGGAAGCGCGGGCGCATCGGTGCGCGCGTTGAAGAACGACGGATTCAGCAGCGCGTCGATCTCGTGATCCCACGCGATGATCGCGCCGGTCAGACCCGAGACGAAGAGAAAGAGCGCGGTCGCGACGCCGAGCCAGCGATGCAGGCGAACCAGAACCGGCCTCATGCCCGCTCCTCGGGGCGATAGTCGTGCGCGACGGCGATCATCTTTTCGACGTGATGTAAATAGGAATTGTTCGCAATTCTATCGACGACTGATCGGCCACACAAGCTTCTCGTAAGCTGCTTACCATTTTTTGTCACGAATCCGTGCCGACAGTGGAGCAAAAGTTTACAAGCTCGCGATGTTCAGGGCAGAATGCCGTCGCCCGATAATGCGAACGATTCGCATTTAAAACAACTCCAACCGACGACGGACAGACCATGAAATCAGCGACGCGCTCGCGCGCATTCCCGGCCACATCGACGATGCGGCCTTCGACCCTCGCCGCCCTGCTGCTCTTCGCGATGAGCCAGTCCGCGATGGCGCAAGGCAGCGACGGCGCGCAAGCCGCCGATCAACCCCACGAGGCGTCGCTGCCGGCGGTGTCCGTCACCGCGTCGCAGGACACGCTGCAGCATCTGCGCGACGACGTGTCGAGCGGCGCGCTCGGCTCGCGCACGCAACTGGAGACGCCCTTCTCGACGACGATCGTCACCGGCGAGGAGCTCGCCGACCGGCAGGCCAACAAGCTCGGCGACGTCTTCGCGCAGGACGCTTCCGTGTCGGACAACAGCAATCCGTACAACGCGTGGGCGAGCTACATCACCGTGCGCGGCATGCAGCTCGACTGGCAGAACGGCTTCAGGCTCGACGGCCAGCCGTACAACGGCTACGGCATCACGATGCCTTACGAGCAGCTCGAAAGCGTCGAACTGCTGAAAGGGCTGTCGGGCTTTATGTACGGCTTCGGCGCGCCGGGTGGCGTCGTGAACTACGTGACGAAAAAGCCGCCCGCGACCGACAGGCAGATCGCGAGCGTCGATGTCGGCTATCGCTCGACGTCGGTCTGGACCGAGCATCTGGATCTCGGCGGGCGCGTCGGCCCGGACAGCATGGTCGGCTACCGCTTCAACGCGACGCACGAGGAAGGCAAGACGTACAACGACGGCAACGTGCGGCGCGATTCCTTCTCGCTCGCCGCCGACGCGCGCCTGACCCGCGATCTCACCGCGACCTTCGGCGCGCTGTATCAGGAGCGGCATGCGTCCGGCATCACGACGGCGATTTCGACCGCGCGATATACCGGCACGTCGCTGCCGGCGACGCTGTCCGGCGGCAGCAGCACGCTGCAGACGCCCGATCAGCATCTGAACACCAACCTGCAGATCTACACCGCCGGCCTGCATTACAACCTGAGCCCGGACTGGACGCTCTCGGCGACGTACAGCTTCAGCAAGAGCACGCGCTATCGCAACGAAGGCACTTGGTATCTGCTCGATCAGGCAGGCGATTACGACGACTATCGCTTCGAAGGCAAGGAAGGGCATCAGCTGAACACGTTCCGCGTGATGGCCGAAGGTCTCGTGAAGACGGGACCGCTCAGGCATCAGCTCGTGTTCGGCGCTGATTACCAGAAGCAGACGACCGACTACGGCGCGAACTCCTTCTATGCGCAGCTCGGCACGGGCAACCTCTATCAGCCGAACGTGAATCGTTACGACAGCTCCGGCTTCTACACCTATCGCGCCGCCGACGTCACGCAGAAGGCGCTGTTCGCGAGCGACACGATCGCGCTGACCGAGCGCTGGTCCGTGCTCGGCGGCCTGCGCTACACGAACTACGAGCAGCACGGTTACGGCCTCGACGGCAGCACGTCGTCGACGTACACGCAAAACGGCGTGCTCACGCCAACCGTCGCGCTGATGTACAAACTCACGCCGGGCACGACGCTCTATGCGAGCTATGTCGAATCGCTCGAAGCGGGCAACGTCGTCGGCGACACCTATGCGAACGCCGGGCAATTGCTCAAGCCGCTGCGCAGCAAGCAATACGAAGTCGGCGTGAAGAGCCAGAACGCACGCTGGAGCGCGACGGCCGCGTTGTTCCGCATCGAGCGCGGCGCGCAGTATGCCAACAGCGACAACGTCTTCGTCGAGGACGGCGAGTCGATCTTTCAGGGTGCCGAAGCGGGCGCGGACGTGCGTCTCGGCCGGGACTGGACCGTCGGCGCCGATCTGATGTGGATCGCGACGCACTACGAGAAAGGCTCGACCAACAACGGCAATCGCGTCGCGGGCGCGCCGGGATTCGTCGCGGCGGCGCACGTGAATTACGCGGTGCCCGTCGTTCCGGGCCTGACGCTCGGCGCCGATGCGAAGTTCACCGGCAACACGAGCCTCAGTCCGTCCGGCGACATCAAGGTGCCGGGCTATCTGGTGATGAACCTCGGCGCGACCTACACGACGCGCATCGCCGGACATAACGTCGGGCTGCGCGCGGCCATCGACAATCTGACGAATCGCCGTTACTGGGAATTCCAGTACGCCGATTACATCCAGCCGGGCGAGCCGCGCACGCTCTCACTCAACGCGCGCGTCGAATTCTGATCCTTGCCGCGCGACATGCCTTGAAATAACTGGTCCGAGAGGCCCGCCCCTTGTGCCGCAAGGCTTGGCGGGCGGGCCGTGACATTCCGTGAAATAGTTTGCGCGTGGTTTTTAACCGGGCCGATCGCCACAATGGGTTCATTCGCAACCACCCACCAAGGCGAACAATCATGGAACTGGAACTGCTCGGAAAAATCTCGATGTACGTGATGGGCATCGTCCTCACCGCGTCGCTGCTCGAGGCCGTCGTCCTGCATTTCAAGTACAAGGGCACCGACAAGGCGTTCGACTGGCACGAGACCTGGATCTCGCTCGTCGATCTCGTCGGCCGCAAGCTCCTCGCGTTCCTGCCGCTCTCGCTCGCGACGCCCGTCTTCAACTTCGCGTGGGAGCATCGCATCCACACGGTCACGACGAACACGGCGCTCACGCTGTTCCTGCTCTTCATCGGACAGGAGTTCTGCTACTACTGGTATCACCGCGCGTCGCACACGATCCGCTTCTTCTGGGCGAATCACGCGGTACATCATTCGCCGAACCAGTTGACGCTGTCGTCGGCGTATCGGTTGGGCTGGACCACCAAGATCGCGGGCTCGGCCATCTTTTTCACTCCGCTCGTGTGGTTCGGCGTGAAGCCCGACGTGGTGCTCGCGGTCGTGTCGATCAACCTCCTCTATCAGTTCTGGCTGCACGCAACGTGGATTCCGAAGCTCGGCTGGCTCGAATATGTGTTCAACACGCCGTCGGCGCATCGTGTGCACCATGCATCGAACGCGACATATCTCGATGCGAACTTCGGCGGCGTGCTCGTGATCTTCGATCGCCTGTTCGGAACGTACGTGGAAGAGCGCGCCGATGAGCCGTGTGTCTACGGCCTGACGACGCCGGTGACGTCGCATAACCCGATCGTCGTCGAGATGCAGCACTGGGCCAGCCTCGCGAAGGACATGTACAACGCGAAGAGCGTGTCGGATGCGGTCGGCTTCCTGCTGCGTCCTCCGGGCTGGCTGCCGAACGGCGAAGGCGACACCACCGAAGAATTGCAGAAGCGCGCCAAGTCGATCGAACAACAACCGGCCCACGCGGGCCGATAACGAAAGCCTCGCAGCGGTACTTTCGAATCCCGATGTCCGGTTCAGCGCCGGCATCGGGTTTTTTCATTTGCGGCGCTGGATCGTCGCAGCCGCCGCGCCCGCCGCCGCAAACGCGCACGCGGCGGAGAGCGCGGCGACGGCGCGCAACGCATCGGCGATGGCATCGGCTTGCGCGCGGGCGAGCGGCGCCGATGACGCTTCGGACGTCGGCTGGGCGTCCAGCGCGCGCATGCTGTCGCGCGGCACATGCAGCCGATCGAGCCGCGCCGACAAAGCCGCGTCGTGCGACCACACGAACACGATGCCGAGCACCGCGATCGCGAGCAGACTCGCCACGCGCGCGACCGCGTTGTTGATGCCCGACGCGATGCCCGCGCGCTCGCTTCCCGCCGATGCCATCACGGTCGTCGTCAGCGGCGCGACGGTGATCGTCATGCCGAGCCCGAGCACGACGAGCGCTGGCAGAAAGCCCATCCAGTAGCTGCCCGCGACGAACGGCAGCGCGAGCATCGCGAAGCCCAGACCCGCCACGCACGGACCGGCGATCAGGAGCGCACGCGCGCCGAAGCGGCTCGTCAGCCCGCCCGTGAAACGCGACAGCAAACCGATGATGAGCGGCATCGGCAACACCGCCGCGCCCGCTTCCGTCGCGGTGAAACCGTATGCGCGAATCAGCGTGTACGGCAGGAAAAACAGCACGCCGCCGAGCCCGAAGTACAGCAGCAGCGTGACGATATTCGCGCCGCTGAAATCGCGCGAACGGAAGATGTCGAGCGGGACCATCGGATCGCGCGATTTGGCTTCGATCGCGATGAACGCGGCGAGCAGCACGATGCCCGCGCCGATCATCCCGAGCACGAGCGGATCGGCGAAACCGCGCGACGGCGCTTCCGTGAGACCGTAGGTCAGCATCGCGAGGCCCGCCGCCGTGCTCGCCGCGCCGGGCCAGTCGAGGGTTGGCGGCGCGTCGGCGTCGTGGCTGTCGGGCACGGAAGCCATCGCCAGCGCGATCGTCGCGGCCGCGAGCGGCACGTTGAGGAAAAAAATCGCGCGCCACGAAATTGCATCGACGAGCCAGCCGCCCGCCGCCGGACCGACCGACGACGTGATCGCGCCGACGCCCGCCCACGTGCCGATCGCGCGCCCGCGCGCCTCGCCGTCGAATATCGCGCCGATGATCGCAAGGCTGCCCGGCACGAGCAGCGCCGCGCCGATGCCCTGCAATGCGCGCGCCGCGATCAGCCAGCCCGTGCCCGGCGCGAAGCCGCACGCCGCCGACGCGACCGTGAAGATCGCGACGCCCGCGACGAACACCTTGCGCCGTCCGAGCTTGTCGCCCATCGCGCCGCCGACCAGCACGAGCGCGCCCAGAAACAGCAGATACGCGTTGACGACCCACTGCATCGCCGCAATGCTCGCGCCGAGCTCGCTCTGGATCGACGGCAGCGCGACGTTGACGACCGAGCCGTCGATGAACGCCATGCTCGATCCGAGAATCGTCGCGGACAGCGCGAGGCGCTTGCGATGGCACGGCTGATCGGCGGCGACGGGTTGCGCGCGGATCGCGAGTTCGTCGCAAGGACTCGCGGGCGAGGCGACGGCGTGCACGCGTTGCGGGTTGTTCAATGGCGCTCCTGGTCGACGAATCCGCGGATAGAAGAGGCTAACCGGTTCTGCATTTTCACGCCCGCGACGTGGTTGGCACGCTCGCGCGCACGCCCCGGCCCGGCGGGTTAAGCTAATTGCTTCACTCGCATCGAGATGCCGCCATGAGTCGAACAGACGGAGTCGCGCAAAGCCGATGGCTCGTAGATGCGCGCGAGGAAATCGCCGCCGCGCTTCGGACTTCCGACGAAGCCTGGCTTCACGACATGAGCATGCGCTGGGGTTGCCGTCTCGCGATGCTCGTCGCGGATTTCGGCGTGCGCGTGATGCTGCGTGAGGAAGGCGTCGTCATGAAGCTCGAGCCGCCGCCGGAGGTCGACAGCGCGCTCATCGAGTTCTGCGAAGGGAAGGCCGATTCGCTCGCGCGCGCCGCGTGGATCAAGCTGTCGAAGTTCGAAGAGCACGCGATCGCCGTGCTCGAAGCGAGCGCGCTCATTCAGGGCGATGCGCAATGCACCGCCTGCCGCGAAACCATTCTCGCGTGGCGTCAGATGCTCATCGCCGCGAACGAGTGGCCGCGCGAGGAAGCCGATCCGTACATCAGCCACGCCTGCCGGCCGATATTGAAGCAGTTCATGAATCTCGCGTCGTGCGCGACGGACGGGCATCAGTTCGAGCTCGCGCGCGCAGGCGATTACGAAGAGACATGGCGCGAGTTCGAGAACTTCTGTTCCGATGAAGATGCGCCGCCCGTGACCGGCTGGGGCCGCAAGTATCGGCATCGGGCAAACGCATTGCCGATGCCTCGTGCGTTCCAAGTCAGAACCGATGCCGCAAGCCGACCGTCGCTTCGACCTGATTGCTCGTCGACGATGGCGCCGTGAGGCCGTTGATCCACGCCACACCCAATGGCGAATTGGCGCTGGCGCTCACGCCTTGCCATACGCCCTGGATGTAGACATCGGTGCGCCGCGAGAAGGCATAGCCGGCCATCGCGCTGACTTGATTCCAGTGCGGATTGCCCGCGCCCGCGAGCCCGCCCGCGCGCGAATACGTGTACGCGGCCGAAAGTTCGACGGCGGGCGTCAGCGCGTAGCGCACGTTGCCTTCGAAGTTCTGGACATGCGTCGAAGAGCCGGTCTGGAACAGCTCCGTCAGATTCGTCTGGGTATAGACGAGGCCCGCCACCGCCGGGCCGATCGCGTAGCTCACGCCCGCGCCCCACGTCTGCTGACGGCCCGCCAGCGCGCCTAGCGGAACGGCCGTCGTCGTGAGCACGCCCTGTAGCGAAGAGCCGGTCGTATCGGTGACGGCGCCGTTGGTGTTCAATTGCCCCGGCGTCGCGGCGTCGCTGTTCAATTGCAGGAAGCCCGCGCCGAAACTAAGCGGTCCCCACATATACGACATGCCGAAGCTGTACGCACGATTGTTCGAAAATCCGCCGGCCTGGTTCGAGAAACCATATAACGCACCGAGCTTGAATCCCGCGAAGTCCGGGCTCTGATACTTCACGGCGTTGTTGATCTGGAACGAATCGTTGAGGTTATCGATATCGAATGGATGTGCGAAATGCGTGCCGCCATACTCCGTGCCCGTCAATGATAGTGGCGCGACGAAATCCACCATGTCGTCGGTCTGACGGCCGAACGTGATAACGCCGTAATCGCGGCTCGACAAGCCGACATACGCCTGCCGGTTGAAGAGGCGGTTATTCACCGACGATTGTCCATTGTTCAGATTGAAGCCGCTTTCCAGATTGAAGATAGCTTTCAATCCCCCGCCGAGATCTTCAGCGCCGCGCAAGCCCCATCGGCTGTATTGGACTGGGCCGCTTTTCAGTTCCCAATTGCTGTGGCCGCCGCCGGTCGGCGTGATCTGATTGTTCGAATACGTGATGCCGGCGTCGATGAGGCCGTAGAGCGTCACGCTGCTTTGCGCGTGGGCCGCGCCCGCGCAAGCGATCATCGTGGCCGCACCGCTCATAAGCAACTTTTTCATTTGCCGAGGCTCCATCGATGTCGGGTAAAGACACGCATGCCTCATCCACTTTATGCGACCGAAACGATAACCGGCAACCTGAAAATATCGCGCGCGAGCACGGGCTCGGGCGTCCGCTTAAAAGTCGTGGCGCACCGAGAATGTCATGCCCTTTTCATGCTCGTGATTCACGCCGAGCTGCGGATTGGCAGAGAAATGCCAATCGTCCGTGTCGTTCGTGATGTCGTCGCGCGGCTGCACCCGAACGGGCGCCGAATTGGGCGATAGCGGCAAGGGATAAGCCCGCGCGAGCTGGCTCAGATCGGGATGAACATTTCTTTCGTACTTCGACAATGCGATGGCGTCGAGCGCGTCCATCGTGCCCTTGAATGCATATCGCGGATGACGAGGCCCGACGCGAGACACGCTTTCGGTCGAGACAATGGCTGGCGCGGGAAAGAACAGCACATTCGCCGCCACGCGCTGATTGGGGATCAGGCGAGCCTGTTCGCTGGCTGATGCGAAGCTGCCGACAACAAAAGCCATGATGCCGGCGACCCAATACCTTCGGATAAGACGTGTCATCGAATGCCCGAAAGACGCTACGGTCGAATGAAATTCAGCGCTCTTAAATCATTTTAATTCATTTGGCGGTGCGTTTCCTGACGATGACGCCATCGAATCGTAATCACGAATTGTGCAACGAATCGAAATGTGATTCTCGAATTGCATGACGGGTTTCACAACTCTGCGCGCAGCATCTATCTTGAAGAGCGGATCGACTCCGATCACGCATCTTCCGGAGACCACATCATGTTTGCGCGCAAGCTCCGACTCATTGCCTTGTCCACTGCAATACTCGTCTGCGCCATACCGAATGCCTCTTTCGCAACGGAACAGGCACAACAACGCCGCGCGGGACGCGACGTCCGCCAGGACACGCGACAGCACGCACGCCATACGAAACAGGATTGCCGCGCGGCGAATCAGCAATCGAACGCGAGTTGCCGTCACGACAAACGCGACACGAAGCAACAGGGACGACAGGCAGCACGCAATATCAAGTATTGATGTGCGGGACAGGTTGTTTCCTGTCTATCGCATTCCCGCAATCGCCGATGAACGTTCAATGAAAGGAGACCTCGTGATGAGCAAGCACTCCAGAAATGGCGCGTCGCATTCTTCTGCTCTCGAAGGCGATGAACTTCGCCTCGTCGATGCGTGGTGGCGCGCGTGCAATTATCTTTCGGCAGGCATGATCTTTCTCGCCGATAACCCGCTGCTACGCGAACCGCTGAAGGCCGAACACGTCAAACACCGGCTGCTCGGGCACTGGGGCGCGAGTCCCGCACTGTCGTTCGTATGGGCGCATCTGAACCGCGTCATCAGGCGCGACGACATCGACGTGATCTTCATGGCCGGCCCCGGTCACGGCGCGCCCGGCGTGCTCGGTCCCGCGTATCTCGAAGGCACGTATTCGGAGGTCTATCCGGACAAGAGCGAAGATGCCGAAGGCATGCAGAAGTTCTTCAAGCAGTTTTCCTTTCCGGGGCATATCGGCTCGCATGTGACGCCCGAAACGCCGGGATCGATCCATGAAGGAGGCGAACTCGGCTATAGCCTTTCGCACGCTTATGGCGCGGCACTGGACAATCCGGAGTTGATCGTCGCGTGCGTCGTCGGCGACGGCGAAGCGGAAACCGGTCCGCTCGCAACGGCGTGGCACTCGAACAAGTTCATCAATCCCGCGCGCGATGGCGCGGTGCTGCCGATCCTCAATCTCAACGGCTATAAGATCGCGAATCCGACGATCCTCGCGCGCATCGGTCATGACGAGCTGGAGGCCTTGTTCGTCGGTTATGGTTATCGGCCTTATTTCGTCGAGGGATCGGATCACAACGAGATGCATAAGAAGATGGCGGAAACGCTCGATGCCGCGACCGCCGACATCCGCGCGATCTGGGACAAGGCGCGCAACGATGGCCATGTGAAACGGCCGCGCTGGCCGATGATCGTTTTGCGCACGCCGAAAGGCTGGACCGGTCCGAAGGAAATCAACGGACATAAGGTCGAAGGTTCATGGCGCGCCCATCAGGTGCCGTTCTCCGACGTGCATAACAATCCCGCGAATCTCGCCGTGCTCGAACGCTGGATGCAAAGCTATAAGCCCGAAGAACTCTTCGATGAAACCGGCCGCCTGCGTGAAGAGATCAGATCGATCGCGCCCGTTGGCACACGGCGCATGAGCGCGAATCCGCATGCGAATGGCGGCACGTTGCGCAAGGAACTCAAGCTGCCCGATTTCCGCGACTATGCCGTCGATGTCGGTCAGGCCGGCAAGCTCCTGCACGAAAATACCCGTCCGCTCGGCGCATTCCTGCGCGACGTCATGCGCTGCAACATGGACCGGTTCCGCGTGTTCGGCCCCGATGAAACGGCCTCGAATCGGCTTCAGGCGATCTATGAAGTCAGCAAGAAAGTCTGGATGGCCGACCTTCTGCCCGAAGACGAAGACGGCGGGGAGTTGTCCCGCGACGGCCGCGTGATGGAAATGCTTTCCGAGCACACATTGCTCGGCTGGCTCGAAGGTTATCTGCTTTCAGGGCGGCACGGTTTCTTCCACACGTACGAAGCGTTCGCGCATGTCATCGATTCGATGTTCAATCAACATGCGAAGTGGCTCGACATCTGCAAGAACCATGTGCCCTGGCGCGCATCGGTTTCGTCGGAAACGATTCTGCTTTCATCGACGGTATGGCGGCAGGATCACAACGGCTTCTCGCATCAGGACCCGGGCTTCATCGATCTCGTCACGAACAAGAGCCCTTCGGTCACGCGCGTGTATCTGCCGCCCGATGCCAACACACTGCTCGTCGTGGCCGATCAATGTCTGCGCTCGACCGACTGCATCAACATCATCGTCGCGGACAAGCAGAAGCATCTGCAATTCGCGACCATCGACGAAGCGATCGTTCATTGCGCCAAAGGCATCGGCATATGGCGGCGCGCGAGCACCGATGAAGGCGAGGAGCCCGACGTCGTGCTCGCCTCTTGCGGCGATGTCGCGACGCAAGAAGCGCTAGCCGCCGCGGCGATCCTGCGCGAGCAGTTGCCCGAATTGAAATTGCGCTTCGTGAACGTAGTCGATCTCTTCAAGATGCAGCCCGACACCGAGCATCCGCACGGATCGAGCGCGCGTGAATTCGATAGCCTCTTCACGCTCGACAAGCCTGTGATCTTCAACTTCCACGGTTATCCGTGGCTGATTCACAAGCTCGCTTATCGCTTTCACAATCACGAGAATCTGCACGTTCGCGGCTATAAGGAAAAAGGCAACATCAACACGCCGCTCGAACTGGCGATACTCAATCAGGTCGATCGTTTCAATCTCGTCATCGATGTGCTCGATCGCGTGCCGCGCCTGCAGGCAAGGACCGCGCACTTGAGGGAGGACATGAAGAACGCGATCATCCGTCACCTCGATTACGCGCATACGCACGGCACCGACAAGCCGGAAATCGCCGACTGGGTATGGCCCTTCTGAATCACGGAGATTCCTTGAGCACGCGAAGATCCGGCTGCACGGCGCCATCCGCTGCATGCCGGGTCTGAGCCTGCGAGCGTTCGTCGCTCTCCTTCGATGTCTGGATGCGCATCTGCGGCAACATCATCTCGATGCCCGCTTCATCCATCTTGAGTTTGAGCCTCGCATTGAAGGCGCGCGCGACGCTCCATTGCTGGAGCGGTTTCGTCTTGATCTGCCCTTTCACGACGATGCAGTTCGACTCGAAGCGATCGAGTCCCCACACTTCGACCGGCCCGATTATTTCGTTGCGAAAGCGAAAGTCGGCCATCATGTCGGCGCCCACTTCGTTGATCATGCGCGTGATGTCGTCGAGCTTCGCCGAGAACGGCACGCGCACTTCGAACACTGCATTCGCGAAATCCCGCGACAGGTTCTTCACGATCTTGATCTGCGAAAACGGAATCGTGTGAACCGCGCCTTGTCCGTCGCGCAGGCGCACCGTGCGGATCGTCAGGTCCATCACGGTGCCCGCGTGTCCGCCGTCGATGTCGATCCAGTCGCCGACCGAAATCGTCTCCTCGACGATGATGAACAGCCCCGTGATCAGATCGGTGACGAGCGATTTCGCGCCGAAGCCGACCGCCAGGCCGATCACGCCGGCGCCCGCGAGCAGCGGCGTCAGGTTGATGCCGAGACTCGCGCACGCGACGATGGCCGCGAGGCTCGCGACCGTCACGAAGATGCCATTGCGCACGAGCGGCAACATCGTGCGGGCGCGCACGCCGGGACTCAGCGCCTTGTTGCGCGAACTGTTCTGGCCGAGCGCTTCGAGTATCACGGTATCGAGCACGATCCAGATGAACCACGCGCCGAACACCGTCGCGACGACCGCGATCAGCGCGTGCCTGAAGCCGGGCGTCATCGCGCTGTGCCTGATGAGCCGCGCGATCGGTCCGCTCCATAGCTCGAGCTCGAAGCGCAGATAAGCCAGCCAGATCAACAATACGATCAGCGTGCATCCGAAGCGCAACAGGCGCGTGAGATGCGGCGCGCGGCGCTGCGCGCGCGTGTCGCGCCGGCGCGTCAAATGCAGCAGCAGCGCGGACGCGAACAGCGTAAGCACGAGCAGCGCCGCGCTCAATAACGACGGCCGCAGCACGTCGCCTTCCGCGCCGCGCCCGTCGATGATCGCGACCACCGATGCCACCGCGATCAGCAGTATCGGGATATGCCATAGCGACGCGAGGATATCGAGCGCTTCCGTCGCGAACTGATGATCGCGCCTGCGCGCATACGGCCGATTGCGGATCAGATGCGTCACGGGCCGCCGGTAAGCGAGCGCGAAATAGCCGCACAGCAACGCGGCGGCGAGCCCCGCGAAGGTCGAGATGATGCCCGCGAGATTGGGGCCGAGCTGCCGTGTGACATCGGCGTTGGCAGTGGCATCGCCGAGCGCGCCGGATGCGCCGATCGCAAAGAGCGGCCAGAGCGTGCGCGTCAGCAGTTGCTGCACGGCCACGCGCCGATGCGCCGTGCTGAACACCGAAAACACGATCATGCAGATGGCCGAGAAGATCGAGCCCGCGACGATCGCATAAGCAATGACGAGCCCGAGCGTGCGGCCGAGCGCATCGGGCATCGCGCGCACGAAGAGCAGCACCGCGATGAACGCGACCACCCACGGCCCCGTCTGACGCAGCGCGAACGCGAGCAATTGCGTCGATGTCGGATTCGGCGCGAGCGCGACGTCGCGGCCATAGCGCGCGAAGATGCGCCGCTGCACGCGGATCAGCAAGAACGCGCACAGGCCCCATCCCGCGAGCGTCGCGCCCATGCCGCTGACGATCCTGCCGAACGATTCGCCTTTCGCGCCCGTGACGACGGCCTGCAATTCGCCCGCGGCCGCACTGCCGCGCGCGGTCCAAAAACGCATCGGCGTGAGCCCTTCGCTGAGATTCGTTTCGACGGATGCAATGCCCGATGCGATCGCGCCAAGAAGATCGGCATTGGCAGGCGCGGGCGTGGCGGGCGCGGCGCTCTGCGTCGCATCGCGTAACGCTTTCAATTGCGTGACGAGCGCGCTGCGTTGCGCGTCGTTGTCGAGCGTGCCGATGAGGCTGTTCAGCGAACGCACCATTTCGGCCTGACTCGCGGACGACGGCGCGGACGCCGCGGTCGCATCGGCGGGCGTCTGCGGCGCGATGAACTTCTGCATCGCACCGGTCAGCGGCGCGGCCATCGCCGGAAACACGCACGCACATCCGATCAAGACACCGAGTGCCATCAGGACACGCCTCGCATCGATGTGCCGCGTGAATGCGCTCATGGAGTCGCCCTCCAGGATCATCGCCGTTGCGCGAGATCGCGAACGGCTCTCGCGCAAAGATTAGCGTATCGAATTCAGGCGTGCCATCAGGCTGTCCTATTCGGCGGCGCCGCTCAGCACGACACGCCGGAAGAATTGCGCGAGGACGTCCTCGGCGAATTGCGCCGGCACCGACTGCGGGTCCGACGAATAGAAGAACTGCACGCCGTCGCACAGCGCGATGAGGCCGAGCGCCATCTGTTCGGGCGGCATGGTGAGCGGCGTGCCCACGCGTTCGGAAAAAGCGCGGATGTAATCGGTCGTGGTCTGACGCAGTTCGCGCATCAGCGCATTGAAGCTCGCGCGGAACCTCGCGTCGCGGCTCGCGTGCAGCTTCGCTTCGACCCACAGAAGAAAGCACGCGTTGTTCTGATAGCACTCGCTGTAGTACTGCAGCACGCGCGCTTCCATGTCGGCGCGCGACGCCTCGCCATCTTCGAAAATCGTGGAGAGGCGCTGCATGATCGTGTCGTGATCGCGCTTGAGCACTTCGAGCAGCAACTCGGCCTTGCTAGAAAAGTTCGAATAGAACGCACCGCGCGTGTAGCCCGCGTCGGCGGCTACATCTTCGACGCTCGATGCGCCGAATCCTTTCTTCGTGAAAACCGCTTGCGCAGCGTCGAGCAGACGCTGACGCGTCTGGTCACGGCTCTGCTCGCGGGTGAGACGGACTGGTTTCATGCGCGCAGTGTAGCACCGCAGGGCTTACGAATCCGTCTTTGCATTCAGATACAAGTGTGTATTAGAATTCACTTCGTATTTGCGTCCGGGTCGTCGAAACCCTTGCCGGACGGGGCTTTCAGGTCGATGCATCAATCCGCCCCATTCAGGCTCGTTTCTCGAAATTGCTGCCGGACAGCCCCGGACAACCCATTTCCCCTGCTTTGCCCACGAGCGGCGCGTCACGTCTTCGCGGCGCGCGGCACCATGCCCTTGCGGGCGCCGAGGTTCCTGTGAAGCTCTTGCACTCACCCGCGTCGGTCGTGGCGCGCGCGGCATTCGTCCCGATCGTCTGTGTTGCGCTCGTCGCCTGCAAGCGGCATGAAGCGCCTGCGCCCGCACCGCGTCCGGTCGTCGCCGTCGCGGCACAAGCCGACGGCCACGCGACCGCGTCGAGCCTGCCCGGTCAGGTGCAATCGCGTTATTCGACGCCGCTCTCGTTTCGCATCAACGGCAAGATTCTCGAACGGCGCGTGCGCCTCGGCGATAGCGTGAAGGCGGGGCAAGTCGTCGCCCGGCTCGATCCCGCCGATGCCGAGAAGAACAGTGCCAGCGCCCGCGCGCAGCTCGATGCGGCCGAGCATCAGCTCGTCTATGCAAAGCAGCAACTCGATCGCGATCGCGCGCAGGCCGCCGAAAATCTCATCGCGCCCGCGCAGCTCGAACAGACGCAGAACGCGTATGCGTCGGCGCTCGCGCAGCGCAATCAGGCGCAGCAGCAAGCGGGGCTCTCCGCCGATCAACTGCGCTACGCGACGCTCGCCGCCGATCACGCGGGCGTCATCACCGCAGAGCAAGCCGACACCGGCCAGAACGTCACGGCGGGCCAGGCCGTTTATACGCTTGCATGGAGCGGCGATATCGACGTGATCTGCGACGTGCCCGAAGCCGCGCTCGCCGCGTTCGCCGTCGGACGCGAAGCGAACGTGAAGCTCGCCGCACTGCCCGGCAAGACCTTCAAGGCGCGCGTGCGCGAACTGTCGCCCGCCGCCGACACGCAAAGCCGCACCTGGCGCGCGAAGCTCACGCTCGAAGCGCCGACGCCCGATGTGCGGCTCGGCATGACGGCGGACATCGCGTTCGCGGCAGCCAGCGACGCGAAAGGCGCGTTCACGATTCCATCGA
Source organism: Caballeronia sp. NCF2 (assembly GCF_023631205.1). Classification (NCBI taxonomy): domain Bacteria; kingdom Pseudomonadati; phylum Pseudomonadota; class Betaproteobacteria; order Burkholderiales; family Burkholderiaceae; genus Caballeronia; species Caballeronia sp. NCF2. The sequence goes on from NZ_JALQDN010000054.1 coordinate 314,067, forward strand.
CGGCGCTCTTTCACGACAACGGCCATCCCGCCGTGTGGATCGTGAAGCAACCGGGCGATGCGCTCGAACTGCGGCGCGTCGAAGTCGCGCGCTATGGCGAGCGCACGGTGACGCTCGCGGGCGGCATCGCGGCGGGCGAGCGCATCGTGTGGCAAGGCGTGCATACGGTGTCCGCGGGCGAGAAAGTGCGCGTCGTCGCGCCGCTGCATCCCGAGGACTTCGCGTCATGAGCGATACACGCGAAGACAACGACGCCTATCGCCACGAAGAAGGCCGCTTCAATCTCTCCGCGTGGGCGCTGCGGCATCGCGCGCTCGTCGTGTTTCTCATCGCGATGGCGACGATCTTCGGCATCCTCGCGTACACGCGGCTCGCGCAGTCCGAAGACCCGCCTTTCACGTTCCGCGTGATGGTGATCCGCACGTTCTGGCCCGGCGCGACCGCGCGACAGGTGCAGGAGGAAGTGACCGACCGCATCGCGCGCAAGCTGCAGGAAACGCCCTACACGGATTTCATGCGCAGCTATTCGCGTCCCGGCGAATCGCTGATCTTCTTTCAGATGAAAGATTCCGCGCCCGCGAAAGACGTGCCCGAGGAGTGGTATCAGATCCGCAAGAAAGTGGGCGATATCGCCGCGACCTTGCCGCCCGGCACGCAAGGCCCTTTCTTCAACGACGAGTTCGGCGATGTCTACACCAACATCTACGCGCTCGAAGGCGACGGCTTCTCGCCCGCGCAACTGCACGATTACGCCGATTCGCTGCGCACGGTTCTGTTGCGCGTGCCGGGCGTCGCGAAAGTCGATTACTTCAGCGATCAGGAAGAGCGCATCTATGTCGAGATCCCCAATACGACGCTCACGCGTCTGAACATCTCGCCGCAGCAGATCGCGCAGGCCATCGACGGACAGAACGCCGTGTCGAGCGCGGGCGTGCTGACCACGCCGAACGATCGCGTATTCGTGCGTCCGAGCGGCCAGTTCAAGAGCGTGGACGCGCTCGCCGATACGCTCATCAACGTGAACGGGCGTTCGTTCCGGCTCGGCGATATCGCGACGATCAAGCGCGGCTACATCGATCCGCCCGTCACGCAGATGCGTTCGGCGGCCGTGCCCGTGCTCGGCATCGGCATCACGATGCAGCCGGGCGAAGACGTCGTGCGTCTCGGCAAATCGCTCGATGAAACGATGATCAAGTTGCGTGCGCAACTACCCGCGGGTTTGAAGCTGACGGAAGTGTCGAGCATGCCGCGAGCGGTTTCGCATTCCGTCGACGACTTTCTCGAAGCGGTCGCCGAAGCGGTCGTCATCGTGCTGATCGTGAGCCTCGTATCGCTCGGCGTGCGAACGGGCATGGTCGTCGTGATCTCGATTCCCATCGTGCTCGCCGTCACCGCGCTCTTCATGTATTTCTTCGATATCGGCTTGCACAAGGTTTCGCTCGGCACGCTGATTCTCGCATTGGGTCTGCTCGTCGACGACGCGATCATCGCCGTCGAGATGATGGCCGTGAAGCTCGAACAAGGCTGGAACCGCACGCGCGCCGCCGCGTTCGCCTACACGAGCACGGCGTTTCCCATGCTGACCGGCACGCTCGTCACCGTCGCGGGCTTTCTGCCGATCGCGCTCGCGAAGTCGAGTACCGGCGAGTACACGCGTTCGATCTTCGAAGTATCGGCGATCGCGTTGATCGCATCGTGGCTCGCGGCGGTCGTGCTGATTCCGCTGCTCGGCTACAAGCTGCTTCCCGAGCGCAAGAAAGAAGCGCATCTGCCCGACGATCACGAACACGATATCTACGACACGAAGTTCTACGGACGCCTGCGCCGATGGGTCGGCTGGTGCGTGAAGCGGCGCTTCGTCGTGCTCGCAGTCACGGTCGTGCTCTTCGTCATCGCGATGGCCGGCTTCACGCTCGTGCCGCAGCAGTTCTTCCCGAGCTCGGATCGACCCGAACTTCTGATCGACGTGAGATTGCAGGAAGGCGCATCGTTCGAAGCGACCCTGCGCGAAGCGAAGCGTCTCGAAGAAGCGTTGAAGGGCCGCGATGAAATCGATCATGTGGTGAGCTTCGTCGGCACCGGCGCGCCGCGTTTTTATCTGCCGCTCGATCAGCAATTGCCGACGCCCAACTTCGCGCAGTTCGTCGTCACCGCGAAGTCGGTCGAAGCGCGCGAGCAGCTCGCGCGCTGGCTCGATCCGATGTTGCGCGAGCGCTTCCCCGCCGTGCGTACGCGCCTGTCGCGTCTGGAGAATGGTCCGCCTGTCGGCTATCCGGTGCAGTTTCGCGTGAGCGGCGACGATATCGGCACGGTGCGTCATATCGCGGAACAAGTAGCCGGCGACATGCGCGCCGACTCGCGCACGACGAATGTGCAGTTCGACTGGGACGAGCCATCGGAGCGCTCGGTGCGCTTCGAGATCGATCAACAGAAGGCGCGCGATGCGGGCGTCACGTCGCAGGACATATCGAGCTTTCTCGCGATGACGCTGACCGGCACGACCGTCACGCAGTATCGCGAGCGCGACAAGCTCATCAGCGTCGACTTGCGCGCGCCGCGCGCCGAGCGTGTGGATCCTTCGCGGCTCGCGACGATCGCGATGCCGACGCCGCACGGACCGGTGCCGCTGGGGGCGCTCGGCCGCGTCGTCGATACGCTCGAATACGGCGTGATCTGGGAACGCGACCGCCAGCCGACCATCACCGTGCAATCGGATGTGAAGGGCGACGCGCAAGGCATCGACGTGACGCACGCCATCGACGAGAAGCTCGACGAGATTCGCCGCGCGTTGCCCGTGGGTTATCGCGTGGAAGTGGGCGGATCGGTGGAGGAAAGCGGCAAGGGTCAGGCGTCGATCAACGCGCAGATGCCGGTGATGGTGATCGTGGTGCTCACGCTGCTGATGATTCAATTGCAGAGCTTCTCGCGCGTGATGATGGTCGTGCTCACCGCGCCGCTCGGACTCATCGGCGTGGTCGTCACGCTGCTCGCATTCGGCAAGCCGTTCGGCTTCGTCGCGATGCTCGGCGTCATAGCGATGTTCGGCATCATCATGCGCAACTCGGTGATTCTCGTCGATCAGATCGAGCAGGACATCGCGTCGGGGCACAAGCGATTCGATGCGATCATCGGCGCGACGGTGCGGCGCTTCCGCCCTATCACGCTGACCGCAGCCGCCGCCGTGCTCGCGCTGATTCCGCTTCTGCGCAGCAACTTCTTCGGCCCGATGGCCACCGCGCTCATGGGCGGCATCACGAGCGCGACCGTGCTCACGCTTTTCTATCTGCCCGCGCTCTATGCCGCGTGGTTTCGCGTGAAGCTCGACGAACGCGAAGGAGCATCGTCATGAATCGCCGGCTATTGATGACTTGCGCGTGCGTCGCGTTGAATGCGTGCGCGCTCGGCCCCGATGGCAAGCCGCCCGCGATGCCGCAGCCCGCGCATTACGGCGCCGAAACGCAAGTGCAGGCGAGCGTGAGCGCAGAAGGCGCGTCGCAACGTTTCGATGTGGGCGCGAAGCCCGTGCCCGAATGGTGGAAGCGCTATCGGTCGGATACGCTGAATGCACTCGTCGATGAAGGCTTGCGCGCGAGCCCGAATCTCGCGGCAGCCGACAAGAGCCTCGTCGCGGCGCGCGAACAGTTGCGCGCGCAAGTGGGTTCGTCGCTGTTGCCGCAGATCGATGCGGGCGGACAAGCGACGCGGCAACGCGGCTTCGGCATTCCGCAGGGCGGCCCGCCGACCGTGCTCTACAACCTCTTCGTCGGGCAGATTCAGGCGCAATACACGTTCGATCTCTTCGGCGCGGCGCGCTATGCGAATGCATCGCTTGCCGCGCAGGTCGACCAACAGGCCTTTCAACTCGATGCCGCGCGCCGTGCGCTTGCTGCGAACATCGTGACGGGTGCGATCGGCGCGGCCGCGTTGCATGCGCAGATCGACGTGACGACGCGTCTCGTCGCGCTAGCCAACGACGACGCGCACGATGCCGAACGCCGCTACGCGCTCGGCTCCGCATCGCGCGCCGACATGCTCGCCGCACAGCAGAACGCGGCGTCGCTCGCATCGCAATTGCCGGGCTTGCGCGCGCAATGGCTTGCGACCCGCCACGCGCTCGCCGTCCTGCTCGGACGCACGCCCGATCAGGCGCCCGACGATCTCGATCTCGCGAGCCTCGCCGTGCCGTCCGATGTGCCGGTCGTGCTGCCGTCGGAATTGCTGCAGACGCGCCCCGACATCCAGGCCGCCGATTCGGCGTTGAAGGCGTCGGCGGCGCAAGTCGGCGTCGCGACGGCGCAGTTGTTTCCGAGCTTGTCGATATCGGCATCGATGGGCAAAGGCGGCTTCGACTGGCCGACCGCGCTCTCGGGCGCGGGCGCGTTGTGGAGCGTGGGCGCATCCCTGTCGCAGCCGATCTTTCATGGCGGCGCGCTGCTCGCGCAACGGCGCGCGGCCATCGCCACGTATGAGGCCGCCGTCGCGCAGTACAAGCAGACCGTGCTCGCGGCGTTTCAGAACGTCGCGAACACGCTGGCGTCGCTCGAAACGGACAGCGAAACGCTCGCCTTCGCCGATCGCGCGAGCAACGCGGCACGCGATGCATCGGCGGATGCGGCTGCGCGCGTGCGTCTCGGCGCGATCCCGCCTCGCGCGGCGCGCGGCAGCGAGCAGCAGTATCTCAACGCGCGGCTTGCGACGATCCGCGCGAGCAGCGCGCGTCTGAGCGATACCGCCGCGCTCTTTCAGGCGATGGGTTCGCCGGTTGCGCCGGAAGCATCGGTCGTGCAAACGCGATGTTCGGACGATCAGTCGGAGAGACCTCGCAACGTTTGCTGCGGCGCGGCCGAAGGCGCGGGCGAACGTTGCGCGAGCCAGCGATAGGTGAGCGTCGCGCCCGCTATCGCAATCGCCGACGGAATCAGGAAGTCGTGATCGAAACGCGTGAATTCGAGCATCAGCACGAGCGCGGTCAGCGGCATCTGCATCGCCGCGCCGAGAAACGCACCCGCGCCGATGACCGCGAACGCGCCGAGCGGCGTGCCCGGCCAGATGCCGTTCCACAGACTGCCGAGCACGATGGCGAGCAGCGCGCCGTTGGTGAGGCCCGGCGTGAGCAGGCCGCCTTGCGCGCCCGCGCGCAGCGAGCTCACTTCGATCGTTACCTTCAGGACGAGCAGCACGCCCGCGAGCGCGAAGCTCACGTGATCTTCGAAGGAAAGACCGGCCGGACCTTTGCCGTTTCCCGCGAGCTGCGGGTAATACATGACCAGCGCGCCGACTAGCGCGAAATTCGCGATCGTCAGCACAGGCAACGTCTTGCCGCGTGGCGCGTTTTCGCGTGCGGCGCTCGTGAGCTTCGCGAAAAGACGCGCGGCCGCCCCGAAAACCGGCGCCATGACAACGGCCCACGCGAGCAGTTGCGCGTTCAGCGTGAAGTCCGGCAGATGATACTGATGCCCGTCGCCGAGCCCGATCCACGCGACCATTGCCGCGATCGACGACGTCACGAACGCCGCCGCGATGATCGCGCCATCGAACGTGCAGAGCAGCACTTCCAGCACGAACACGGCGCCGCCGAGCGGCACGTTATAGACGGCGGCGAGCCCCGCGCCCGCGCCGCACGCGACCATGATGCGCGATTGCGCGGGCGTGAGTCCCGCGTAGTGCGCGAGCCAGCCGGACCATAACGCGCCGATTTCGCGCGGCGCGACTTCGCGGCCGAGCGGCGAGCCCATCGCGACCGTGACGATCTGCAGGAGCGCATGCGCGATCGTGCTGCCGGTCGGCATGCGCGGATCGTCGGCCTTGACGGCCTTCGCGATGCTGACGAGCGGTTTGCCGAAGCGATGCACGCACCACCAGCCGACGCCCGCGACGACACCGCAAAGCGTCAGCACGATGAAGCGCCGCGCGGGCGACGCAGCCGATATGCCTTCGAGAAAGCTTTCGCCGCTGGTGAACGCATCGAGGCTGTAGCCGAACGCGACGTGCTGGATCAGATGCAGCAAGAGCGCCAGCGACATGCCGCCGAGACCCGCGCCCAGACCGACGAGCACGGTAACGACGATGAGCTTCGCGCTTGCGTTCGACGAGGGCATCGCAGTCACCGTTGGGGGAAAACGTACAGCTTAATCCCAAGTCCCCCAGTTGCTCTTCGCGCTGCGCACGCAGTTTCGAATACGAACGATGCTAGTTCTTGTCCGCCACGACCTGATCGAACGTGCCGCCATCGGCGAAATGCGTCTGCTGCGCCTTCTGCCAGCTTCCGAACATCTGCTCGACGGTGAAGGTTTTCAGCGGCTTGAACTCGCTCGCGTGTTTTGCAAGCACGTCGGCGTTGCGCGGACGCAGATGATGCTGCGCGATGATTTCCTGCGCGGCAGGCGTGAACAGAAAGTCGAGATACGCCTGCGCTTCCTTGCGCGTGCCGCGCTTGTCCACGACCTTGTCGACGATCGACACAGGCGGTTCCGCGAGCAGACTCACCGACGGATACACCGCCTCGAAGTCCTTCGCGCCCGGTCCCGCGCTCATCAGGCCGACTTCGTTTTCGAAGGTGACGAGCACATCGCCGATGCCGCGCTGCGTGAAGGTCGTCGTCGCGCCGCGCCCGCCCGTATCGAGCACGGGCACGTTCTTGAAGACGGCTTTCTCGAAGTCTTGCGCCTGCGCGTCGCTTGCGCCTTGCTGCTTCTTGAAGCCCCATGCCGCGAGATACGCATAGCGTCCGTTGCCCGATGTCTTCGGATTCGCAATCACCACTTGCACGCCGGGCCGCGCGAGATCGCTCCAGTCCTTGATGTTCTTCGGATTGCCCTTGTGGACGAGGAAAACCATCGTCGTCGTGTAGGGCGCGCTCACGTCCGGCAGACGGCTGCGCCAGTTCGCGGGCACGAGCTGACCGCGCTCCGCGAGCAAGTCGATGTCGTTGGGTTGATTCATCGTGACGACATCGGCCTGCAAACCTTGCGTCACCGACAACGCCTGCGCGCTCGATGCGCCATGCGACTGCCGCACCGATACCGTCGCGCCCGACTTCTTTTTGTAGTCCGCGACGAAGGCCGCGTCGATATCCTTGTACAGCTCGCGCGTCACGTCGTACGAGACGTTGAGCAGCGTCGTGTCCGCATGCGCGAAGCTCGCCGCGATGCCGAGTGCAACCGTAACGATCAGCTTCTTGTGAACTGCCATTTTCTCTCCAAAGACAAGGGGTTTGTCTACCGCACAACAGACAAAGGCCGCCCGAGGGCGGCCATGCATGCATTGAACGAATTCAGACAGCGGGGTCAACCATACGCGCGCTGTTCCTCCTCTTCGTATTCGGGCGACGCGCGGCGGGCGAGCGTTTCGACGAAATGCTTCGCGAGCGGCCACGGCCCAAATCCCGCCGATGTATTGATATGCCCCGCATCGCCGAGATTGACGAACGCGCTGTTCCAGCGCTGCGCGAGCGTGCGCGCGTCGTCGAGCGGCATCCACGGATCGGTCTCGCTGCCGACGACGAGCGACAGCGTATCGAGCCTGCGCGCGTTGAACGCGCCCGCGAAACGGAACTTCGCCGGGCTCGCGGGCGCGACGAACAGCACGCCCTTCACGTTCGGCAAGTATGCGTGACTCAGCGCATGTCCCGTGGCAAGACAGCCGAAGCTATGCGCCGCGATGACGACAGGACCGTCGATGCCCGCGAGGACGTCGAGGACGGCATCGCTCCAGATCGCGAGATTCGGCGTGCTCCAGTCGCGTTGCTCGACGCGCCGCGTGCCGGGCATCTCGCGTTCGAGCCAACTCTGCCAGTGCGCGTCCTCGCTGCCGTGCAAGCCGGGCACCGTGACGAGCGTGACCGCGTTTCCTGCGTTTCGTGCATCGGGCGCGTTACGATGATTCATCTTCGATCCTCGCTGGACTCGAACTGGACAGGTTCCATTCTCGTGCAGCGCGCAGCGGGCGCTAACCAATATTTCGTCATTTGTTTATGGCGATGCCGCCGGGGCGCGCCGCTATAATCGCAGCTCGAAGCGCCCGCCTTCCTTCCCCTTCCCGCTCTCATGCCGACCCGTCGCCCTTCCGTTTCGCTCGATTCGCACGTACCGCTCTACACGCAGATCAAGGACGTGCTGCGCTCCGGCATTCTCGATGGCCGCTATCCGCCGATGAGCCGCATGCCCTCGGAAAGCGAGCTAATGACGATGTTCGACGTGAGCCGCATCACGATCCGCCAGGCGCTCGGCGACCTGCAAAAGGAAGGGTTGATCTTCAAGGTCCACGGCAAGGGCTCGTTCGTATCGCAACCGAAGGCGTTTCAGAACGTGACGTCGCTGCAGGGTTTCGCCGAGGCGATGTCGGAGAGCGGACACGAGATCATCAATCGCGTCGTGCAGATGCGCGTCGTGGCCGCGCCGCCCGAAGTCGCCGCGCAACTCGCGCTTGCCGAAGGCAGCAGCGTCGCCGAGATTCATCGCGTGCGCCTGCTCAATCGCGCGCCCGTTTCGTACGAAGTGACGTTCCTGCCCGAAGCCATCGGCAAACGCCTGAAGCGCGCGGAGCTCGCCACGCGCGATATCTTCCTGATGCTCGAAAACGACTGCGCCGTGCCGCTCGGTCACGCCGATCTGGCGATCGACGCCATCGCCGCCGCGCCCGACATCGCGGATGCGCTCGACGTGAAAAAAGGCGCACCGCTTCTGCGCATCGAGCGCCTCACGCACGATGCCGGCGGCAAGCCCATCGACTTCGAATACCTCTATTTCCGAGGCGATACGTTCCAGTATCGGCTGCGCATCGATCGCGAACGGACCTCGCCCGCCGCATCGCGCGTTATTCGAAGCAGGCACAAGCAAAGCAAAAACAATTGATTCCCTCGCGGTTCGCGCACTTCTAGAATCTGGTCCTGACTTGTCATAACAAGCGGCGAAACCAGATCATGCAGACCCACGAACTCGAATACGACATCGTCGTCGTTGGCGGCGGCACGGCTGGGCCGATGGCCGCCGTCAAGGCGAAACAGCGCGACCCGAATCTGCGCGTGCTGCTCATCGACAAGGCGCACGTGAAACGCAGCGGCGCGATCTCGATGGGCATGGACGGCCTGAACAACGCGATCATTCCCGGCCACGCGACGCCCGAGCAGTACACGAAGGAAATCACCGTGGCCAACGACGGCATCGTCAATCAGGCCACGATTTATGCGTATGCGCGCCACAGCTTCACGACCATCGAGGAGCTCGATCGCTGGGGCGTGAAGTTCGAGAAGGACCATACCGGCGACTATGCCGTGCGCAAGGTGCATCACATGGGCGCGTATGTCTTGCCGATGCCCGAAGGTCACGACGTAAAGAAGGTGCTGTACCGGCAATTGAAGCGTGCGCGCGTGGAGATCACGAATCGCGTCGTCGCCACGCGTCTTCTGAATGGCCCGAATGGCGAGATCGCGGGCGTCATGGGCTTCGATTGCCGCACCGCCGACTTCTACGTGATCCGCGCGAAAGCGGTCATTCTCTGCTGCGGCGCGGCCGGCAGATTGGGCCTGCCCGCATCGGGCTATCTGATGGGCACGTACGAGAATCCGACCAACGCCGGCGACGGTTACGCGATGGCGTACCACGCAGGCGCGGAACTCGCCAATCTCGAATGCTTCCAGATCAATCCGCTCATCAAGGATTACAACGGCCCGGCATGCGCGTATGTGACGGGACCGCTCGGCGGTTATACGGCGAATGGCAAGGGCGAGCGCTTCATCGAATGCGATTACTGGAGCGGGCAAATGATGTGGGAGTTCTATCAGGAACTCCAGAGCGGCAACGGGCCGGTGTTTCTCAAGCTCGATCATCTCGCGGAAGAAACGATTCAAACGATCGAAACGATCCTGCACACCAACGAGCGGCCGAGCCGTGGGCGCTTTCATGCGCGGCGCGGTAACGACTATCGCTCGCGCATGATCGAGATGCACATCTCGGAGATCGGCCTGTGCAGCGGACACAGCGCATCGGGCGTATGGGTCGACGAGCACGCGCGCACTTCGGTGCAAGGGCTTTACGCGGCGGGCGACATGGCCGCCGTGCCGCACAACTACATGCTCGGCGCGTTCACTTACGGATGGTTCGCCGGTGAAGATGCCGCCGCGCATGTCGCCGGCCGCGCGCTGCCCGCGCTCGACGCATCGCAGATCGAACATGAGCGTGCCCGCATCTTTGCGCCGCTGTCGCGCGAACATGGCCTGCCGCCCGCGCAAGTCGAATACAAGCTGCGCCGCTTCGTGAACGACTATCTACAGCCGCCGAAAGTCACGCGTCGCATGGAGATCGGCCTGCAACGCTTCGCGGAGATTCGCGAGGACGTCGAGCGTCTCGGCGCCGCCGATCCGCACGAGCTGATGCGCGCCGCTGAAGTCGCCGCGATCCTCGATTGCGCGGAAATGGCCGCGCGCGCGTCGCTGTATCGCACGGAGAGCCGCTGGGGCCTTTATCACCATCGCGTCGATTTTCCTGAGCGCAACGATGACGAATGGTTCTGCCACGCGCATCTGAAGAAGGACGCATCGGGACGCATGACGTCCTTCAAGAAACCCGTGGAACCGTACGTGGTTCCCGTCGACGAGTCCGAGCGCGGCGCGTATTCGCGTCTGCGCGTGGCTCGCACGTCGCAGCCCGTCGCTGCATAGGAGAGAGAACATGGCACTCGTGCCCCGCGAAGCGCGCCAGCGCTCGAGCCTTCCCGTGATGATCGACGAAGACAAGTGCATCGCCGACAAGGGTTGCACGGTCTGCATCGATGTCTGTCCGATGGACCTGCTCGCAATCGATCCCGACACCGGCAAAGCCTTCATGAAGTTCGACGAATGCTGGTACTGCATGCCCTGCGAACGCGATTGCCCGACCAATGCCGTGCATGTCGACATTCCCTATCTTCTTCGATGATGACGAGGACTCGCTTCATGAAACGAACGCTATCCATCGCGCTTGCAGTCGCCTTGTTCGCGGGCGCTGCGCATGCGGAAACGATCCGCGTCGCTATCGGCACGCAGGACACGACGATCAATACCGCAGCCGGCGGCGCATTGATCCGCGAACTGCATCTGCTCGAAAAGTACTTGCCGCACGATGGCAAATACAAGGACGCGCAATACGACGTTCAATGGAAGAACTTCACGAGCGGCGCGCCGATCACGAACGAGATGGTCGCGGGCAAGCTCGATTTCGGCTCGATGGCGGATTTCCCCGGCGTGCTGAACGGCGTCGCGAATCAGAAGGCCGGCAAGAGCAGCATCTTCATCAGCGTGTTGTCGGGCAGCGTGCGCGGCAGCGGCAACGGCATCGTCGTGCCGACGGATTCGCCCGCGCAGTCCATCGCCGATCTGAAGGGCAAGACGATCACCGTTCCGTTCGCATCGACCGCGCACGGCATGTTGCTGCGCGCGGTCGCGGCGCAAGGATGGGACCCGGAGCGCGATGTGAATATCGTCACGCAGGCGCCCGAAGTCGCCGGACCCGCATTGCAGACGCGCAAGATCGACGCGCACGCGGACTTCGTGCCCTTCGCGGAGCTGTTTCCGTATCGCGGTTTCGCGCGCAAGATCTACGACGGCTCGCAGGCGGGATCGCCTACGCTGCACGGCACGCTCGTCGAAAAGGACTATGCGCAGAAGTATCCGGAGATTGTCGTCGCGTACTTGCGTGCCGCGATCGAAGCGAATCGTCTGCTCACGGCGGAACCCGAGAAGTACAGCGAGCTGATTGCGAAGGTGACGGGCATCGAGCCTGAAGTCGACTATCTCTTTCACGGTCCGCTCGGCTTGCAGACGCGCGATCTCACATGGAAGCCCGAGTATCGCAAGGCCGTGCAGACATCGTTCGATACGCTCAAGCTGCTCAAGCGTGCCGACGGCGATCTGAACGCCAATAGCTTCATCGACGATAGTTACTTGCGCGCCGCATTCAAGGCCGAGCATCTCGACTACGAAGCGGCACTGAAGAACTATGCGCCGGCGCCGCTCGTCGCGAACGATGCGCTGACGGGCAAGCCCATCGCAAAGACGGATCGCGTCGCGCAGATCTGGGTGCGCGGCGAGCCGAAGGTGCGCAGCTATGCGTCGCCGGAAGAAGCGGTGCGCGAGCTCGGCACGCTCGAACGCGATGGCAAACAGGTGCGCGCGTTCTATGCGCAGGATCGTGAGAGCGGCATCAAGCTGCTCGGCAATCAGGCATGGTTCGCGAAGACCGGCGACGGCCAGTTGAACGCGTTCCTGCTGAAGGATCGCGCCGAGGCCTGGGCGAACGCGCACGGCGGACAAGTGCTCGACTTCGCCGCCGCGCGCCAGCCGACCGCGCTCGCCAACCGATGAGGCCATGATGGCGACGCTCGCATACTCCGCTCCTTCGTTGCTGCGTTCACGCGGCGCGCGCGCCGGCGTGCAGTGGGCGTCGCTCGCGCTGTGCATCGCGTTATGGCATCTGGCGACGACGCATCGCTGGAACCTCGGCATCGTCACGTTCGAGAATGTGCCGACGCCCGCCGATACGCTCGCGGCCATCATCGATCTCGCGCATTCGCCCAAGCTCGTGGCCGACCTCGCGAGCAGCGTGAGACGCATCGCGGCGGGTTATGTCGCGGCGGCGGCGAGCGGCGTGGTGCTCGGAATCGCCATCGGCCGCTCGCAATGGTCGCGCCTCGCGTTGCTCACGCCGCTCGAAGTATTGCGGCCGATTCCCGCCGTCGCGTGGATTCCGCTCGCGATCCTGATGTTTCCTTCCTCCGAAATGTCGATGATCTTCATCACCTTCACCGGCGCGTTCTTTCCGATCCTGCTCGGCACGATACACGGCGTCGAAGGCGTGGAGCCACGGCTCGTGTCGTCGGCGCGCAGTCTCGGCGCGGGCAATCGCGTGATCCTGCGCGAAGTGATCCTGCCGGGCGCGGCGCCCGCGATCGTCACCGGCCTTGCCATCGGCATGGGCACGTCGTGGTTCTGCCTCGTCACCGCCGAGATGATCTCGGGGCAATACGGCATCGGCTATTACACATGGCAGTCGTACACGGTGCAGCGTTATCCCGATGTCGTCGTCGGCATGTTGCTGATCGGCCTGCTCGGCATGGGCAGCAGCGCGCTCGTGCGCGTCGCGGGCACGCGGCTCACGCCGTGGCTCGCCGCAGGGAGGATTCGATGAGCGCGGGCCGCATCCAACTCGAAGCGCTCGGCATTGCGTTGGGCGACGGCGCGAGCGCATTCACCGCCGTGCGCGATGTGAACGCGGTCATCGAGCCGGGCGAATTCGTCTGCATACTCGGGCCGTCGGGCTGCGGCAAGTCGACCTTGCTTGCCGCGCTCGCGGGACATGTCGCGCCGAACGCGGGCCGCGCGACGCTCGATGGCAAGCTCATCGAAGGACCGCATCCCGAGCGCGGCATGGTGTTTCAGCAGCACACGCTGCTGCCGTGGCGCAAGACGCTCGATAACGTTGCGTTCGGACTGAAGATGCGCGGCGTGAAGAAACGCGAGCGGCATCTGCGCGCGCGGGCGTTGCTCGATCGCGTCGGGCTGGGCGCGTTCGCGGAGCGCTATCCCGCGCAGCTTTCGGGCGGCATGCAGCAACGCGCGGAGATCGCGCGCGCGATGCTCAACGAGCCGCGCGTGCTGCTGATGGACGAACCCTTCGGCGCGCTCGATGCACAAACGCGCGCATCGATGCAGGCGCTTCTGCTCGATGTATGGAGCGAGCGCCGTCCGACGGTCATGTTCGTCACGCACGACATCGACGAAGCGCTCTTTCTCGCTGATCGCGTTCTCGTGATGAGCCATAGCCCGGGCACGGTGCTCGAAGAACTGCGCGTGCCGTTTGCGCGTCCGCGTGAACGCGAGCTCGTCACGGAAGCCGGATTCGTCGCGTTGAAGCGTCGTTGTCTCGCGTTGCTTCGTTATCCGCTTGCGAGCCCGATGGCCGCATCGAACGACGCGCCCGCGCGCATCGACATATCACACTCCGTTCTCTCATGACGCACACCAATCCACTTTTCGATACCGTCACCGACGCCGCCCTCGCCGCGCGCTTCAACGATGCCGATGCCGCCGTGCGCCGTCTCGCCGTGCTCGAAGCCGCCGACCTCGAAGACGAAGCCTGGCTGCCCCTGCTCGCCGATGCCCTGCGCCACGACACGGATGCCGACGTGCGTCGCACCGCGGCGCAACGTCTCGGCGCGTGGGAAACGGACGAAGCAGTCGATGCGCTATGCGCCGCGCTCGACGACGCCGATACCGATACGCGCGAAGCCGCCGCCGACAGTCTCGCTGCGTTGAAAGATCCCGTCGCGGGCGAACGCCTGCTGCCGCATCTCGCCGATGCCGATACCGATGCCGACGCGTTCAAGCGCGCGGCCCTTTTGCGCGCGTTGCGCGAATTGCGCTTGCCGAGCGCGGCCGGACCTGCGCTTGCGGCGCTAGCGAATGCGTCGCCGTTCGTGAGGCGCGAGGCCATCGGCGTGCTGGGCTGGCTGCGTCATGTGGATGCGCTGCCGCAGTTGAAGCACATCGCGCGCACCGATGCTTCGACGGAAGTGCGTCACGCTGCCGTCGGCGCATTGGGCTTCGCCACCGACGACGGCGTGATCGAAACGTTGATCCACGCGCTCTCCGATCGAGCGTGGCGTGTGCGTGAGGAAGCCGCCGCGACGCTCGGCAAGCTGCGTCTCGTCGCCGCGCGCAATGCATTGGAAGACGCCCTCTCCGACGACTATTGGCAAGTCACGTTGCAGGCGACACGCGCGCTCGGACGTTTGCGCGATGTCGCAAGCACGCATGCCGTGTCGGAACTGCTGACGTTTCCGATCAGCAACGTGCGCAAGGAGGCCGCGCTTTCACTGGGCGAACTCGGCGATACGCATGCGCTCGCCGTGCTCGAAGCCGCACTCGACGACGGCGATCCGGAAGTGCGCAAGGCCGCGCGCATCGCGATTGCGCAGATCAGCGAGCGGCACGCTTCACATAGCGCGCGATGAAGGTGCGCGTCTCGTCATCGGGAAAGCGCACGGCGACGCGCTCGCCGCTGATCATTTCGACAATGCCTTCGCCATAACGACGCACTTTCACGCGCTCGCCCGGCGCGAACGCCTTCGTCTTGCGATCGGCTTGCTCTTCTTCTTTGGCGCGCATCTGTTCGCGCACTTCGCGCGGGCTCTCGATCACCTCCGGCGGATGCACGCAGTTATCGCACACGCCGCAGTGGCCGCCGTCGAGTTCGTCGTCGGGCGCGCGGTAATGCACATCGCTCGCGCGCAGCGGCGCGGACGTGCGCGCGTCGTTCATGTCGTCGGCGAAGTAGTCGAGCAGCATGCGCCAGCGGCACTGCGCGCTCTGCGCATACGCGATCATGCGCTCGAGCACCGCGCGATCGCGTTCGCTGCGCGCCGCGTATTCCTGCGACGCCCCTTCGAGCTTCGCGATGGCCGCATCGTCGTCGACGAGCTTCATGCCGCCGCGCCGCGTGCGACGCGTCATGCCGAGATCGTTGAGCAGCGCCGCCGCCACGCGCAGCTTGTTCGCGCCGATGTTCGGCAACGCTTCGCGCAGACGCGCAAGCGGCTTGTCGAGCGTGCGGGCGGCATCGTCGCTCGCGAGTTCGCGCACTTTCTCCGCGACGCGCGCAATCATCTCCGCGCTCGGATATCGGCCGCTCATGAAGAACTGCTGCACCTGCTTGTCCTTCATTTCGAACAACAGCGTGCAACGCGCGGTCTCGCCGTCGCGGCCGGCGCGCCCCGCTTCCTGATAGTACGCATCGAGACTGCCGGGCATCTGCGCGTGAATGACGAAGCGGATGTCGGGCTTGTCGATGCCCATGCCGAACGCATTGGTCGCGACCATCACGCGCGCGCGGTTCTCCATGAACGCGTCCTGCGATGACGAGCGGGCGCCCGACGACAGCTTGCCGTGATAGCGCTCGGCCTCGACACCCGCATCGACGAGCGCGGCATGCAGCGCCTCGCATTCCGCGACCGTCGCGCAATAGACGATGCCGCTCCCCGCTTCGCCCGTCGCGATCTCGATCGCGCGCCGGCGCCGGTCATCCGGGTTCGTGAGTTGTTCGACGCTGAAATGCAGGTTGTCGCGAAAGACGCCCGTATGGATGACGTTCGCGCGCTTCATCTCCAGTTCGCGCACGATATCGACGATGACGGCGGGCGTCGCCGTCGCGGTGAGGGCGAGCACGGGCGGACGGCCGAGCGTCTTGATCGCGTGGATCAGTTCGACATATGCCGGCCGGAAATCGTGGCCCCATTGCGAGATGCAATGCGCCTCGTCGATGACGGCAAGCGCGATCGGCGGCATGTCCTTCGCGGTGAGTTCGGCGGTGAATTCGGCATCGACGAGACGCTCGGGCGTGACGAAGAGCATGCGGATTTCGTGTCGCGCGATGGCCTGCATCGCGTCGCGCTGTTCACTCGCGGAGAGCGTGCTGTTGAGCATGGCGGTCGCAATGCCCGCTTCGACCAGCTTCGTGAGCTGATCGCGCATCAGCGAAATCAGCGGCGACACGATGACCGTCATGCCATCGAATTGCAGCGCGGGCAATTGATAGCACAGCGACTTGCCCGCGCCGGTGGGCATGACGGCGAGCGTGTCGTTGCCGTCGAGCACGCTGCGAATCACGTCTTCTTGTCCGGGACGCAAGTGCGGAAAGCCGAAGACTTTGCGCAGCGCGGTTTCGAGTTCGCGATCGAGCGGCTTGCGCGATTGCGTGTGGATGTCGGCTCTGTCGTTCATTCGAAGGTAACGCGGATCGTGGATGCGCAATGACATCCGCAATTGGCGTTCCTTGCGAGACAGGCTTGCTTGGCGGAAGGCAGCCGGAGTCGAACCGACCTGGGAATGTCTGACATCCCCAACCGGGTTTGAAGCCCGGCCGCACCACCGGATACGGATGCCTTCCTTTGAAAACCACGGCGCTGCACGTCCGATCGAATTTCGACCGGGCGTCCGATTATAACGGCGCGTTCTCAGCCGTTGCCATCGCGCGAGCGCGGCTGTCGCCGCCGCATCAGCCGATAAACGCAATAGACGAGCGCCGCCGCGACGAGCACATCCACCACCGTCGCGCCATGCGATTCCAGTTCGAGCACGGCGACATGCAGTTGCCGCTCGAAAAGCGCGCCGCCCAATACCCAGAACGACGCCCACGCGGCTATTCCAGCCGTATCCCAGAAGAAGAACGCGAGCGCGGCGATGTGCGTCGTGCCCATCAGCGGCGGCGTGACGAGACCGAGACCCGGCACGAACTTCGATACCGCGACGATCGGCGCGCCATGACGCTCGAACAGTTCGCCGGTCGTACGCATCCCGCTGTCGACCGCATACGATCTGCGCGAGAGCGCCGCGACGAGCCGACGTCCGTAGATGCGCCCCGCCGAGAACCACACGCTGTCGCCGAGCAACGCGCCGCACAGCGCCGCGAACAGCACATGCGCGAACGAGAGGCGTCCGCTCGCCACGGCCGAGCCCGCGAACACGAGCAAAGGCGCGGACGGCAGCGGCACGCCGAGGCGCGTCAGCAGAACGTTCGCGAAGACGGCAGCGCCGCCCCATTGCACGATCGCCGACGGAGGAATCTGGATCAACCGGCACCTCTCGATCGCAACATCATTCGGACCTCGACTCGACGAGCATCACCGGCACGTTGCCGCACCCCGCGCTGCTCGCAATTTCGATACCGCGCCAGGGCGTGCCCTCGCCATGATCGAAGGCCATCGGATCGACGCGCCGGTCCGGGCGCAGCACGTTGAACGGCCACGACGGACGGCGCAGGCGCTCGTGCACGACCGAGCCGAGCCAGATCGGCGCGGGCGGCGCGCCTGCGTCCTGGCGCACTTCGTAATGCGTGGGCCAGAAGCGCAGCACGTCGCGCTCGTCGGCGCCGCGCACGGAACGCGCGAACACGAGCTTCGACGGCTCGCCGTTGTTCAGGCGCGGCAACGCGGGCAACGCGATGGCGGGCGCATTCGGCAACACCACCGACATCACGCTCTTCAGGCTCACGTGCGACACCTCCGTCCAGCCGCGCGATGCCAGTTGCGCGCGAATCTGCTCGGGCGTCGCCGCCCATTGCACGGTGATCGGCTCGCGACGATCGCCCTCCATGCTCGCTCGATAACAGGAAAACGTGCGCCATACCGAATCGGTCCACTGAATCGGCGTAATGACGACGGTCGATGGCACGACGCTGTGCGCCTCCGTTTCATCGCTCGTTTGCAGCGCGACGCTCGCGCAGATCACGGCAAGCACGGCGACCGGCATCAGCGGCCGCGGCGGCGGCTTGCCGGGATTGCGCCATACCGCCGTGAGCGCGATCAGGAAGACCCAGACGGCGGCGAGCGCCGCGCTGCCGAGCGCATCGGAGATGGTGAAGCGGCCGAAGTACAGCCCCGCCAGACCGACCGCCGTCACGATGGCCGAGGTCGCCGTCGCGATGAACACGCCCGTCAGGATGCCCACGCGCCGCAGCAGCAGGAACGCGAGAAAGCCGTAGATCACGACCGTCGCCGCGACGTCGCTGTTCGGAAAGCGATGCTCCGACGGCGCGAACGAAACGAGCGCCGGCTCGTGCGCGGTGAAGCGGATCGCCGCGACGAGCAATTGCGAAAACGCCACGGCCACGACCCAGTACGTGACCGTGCGCCAACGCCGTTCGAAGCTCATCCACACGATGACCGTCGCGCCGAGCGCGAGCAGCGTCTGCGTGCTGCCGAGCGTCGCGGCGACATCGAGGATCGAATCGGTCCAGGTCGACTGGAACGATTGCAGCAGCCGGTAAATCGACACATCGACCTGAACGATCGACGCGCCGCGCGCCACGTTCGCGAGCACCGAGAAAAAGAGGATCGCGGACGCGAGCAGCAGCACCGAGATCATGACGATGAGGCCCGTCGCCGGATTGCCCGGATCGAGCGCGCGCGAGACGAGCCGCGCGGGCAGGCCGTTGCCCTTCCGCGCCCAGGAGAGCAGCGCGTCGCGCGACGCGATGGTCCAGCGCATCGCGTGCGAAACGATCACGCGCGCGAGATTGAACACGATCCACGCTAGCGCCGCGACGAGAATCAGAATCACGACGAGCCGGATCGAGACCGCGCCCGCCAGTTCGATCGACGCGCCGAACACGACGCCCGGCAGGATATGCGTCGGCGCCCAGATGAGCGCGCTCAGTATGTTGACGACGAGAAAGCGCGCCGGCGTCATGCCGGTCACGCCCGCGACGACCGGCACGACCGCGCGCATCGGCGCGACGAAGCGCGCGAGCACGACGCTCTTCGCGCCGTGCTTGTCGAAATACTTCTTGCCGGCGACGAGCGCGCCCGGATGCGAGCGGAACGGCCACATCTGCGCGATGCGGTCCGCGTAGTGCTGGCCGAACCAGAAGCTCGCGGCGTCTCCCGCAATGGCGCCCGCGATCGCGCAGACGAATACCCAGCCGAGATTCAGCGCGCCCGCGCCGACGAGCGCGCCCGCGATGAACATGGCCGTGCTGCCCGGCACGAACGTGCCGATGAACGCGACCGATTCGAGAAACGACGCGAGCAGCACGACCGCGAGCGCCCACTCGGGGTGGCTCGACATGACATGCAGCAGCCTGAAGTAGAGATGCTCCATCGTGATGGAAGGACGAGCGCGCAATCGTCAGACGGACTCGTGCCAGCGGCTATCGGCGCGCAAGAGGTGCAGGTCGCGGTGGAATCGAGTGTACCCAACCCGGTCGAAGAACTCCAAAATCTGTATCGCGCGCTTGCGGCCGAGCGCGCTCGCATCGCGGAAAGCGGCCGCACCGACCGCGCCGCCCTGCGTTTGCGCCGATTGCGCGACGAGTTGCGCCAGCGCGCCGATCGACGCGCGGCAATAAAACAGATCGCGCACCACCTGATACACGTCGCCGCGGCGCGCGAGCTTCCTGAGCAGCCTGCGCATCTCGTCCTCGCCGACGCCCTGCGCCTTCGCCAGATCACGCACCCAGGGCGGATCGAAACGCCCTTCTTCGAGCGATGCGAGCACCGCGCGAGCGAGCGCTTCCTCGTTGTCGTCGAGCGTCACCGCATGCGACGGCAGATGCAGCCACGGCCCGCTCTTCGCGATCGCGCAGCTCGTCACCGCATCGTCGACGAGCGCGCGCCACAGCGCGTCCGGCGCCAGCGGCGCGGCCATGCGGCGCAGACGCGCGGCGTCGGGGCCTTGCTCGTCGGGAAAGCGTTCGTGGAAAGCGGCGAGCGCATCGAGCAGGCGCGCCTTGAGCGCATCCCAGTGACGCGCCGCGATGTAGAGCATGTCATCGTGCGTGGGCACGGCGCGCACGCCTTCGGGCGACAGGCCGCGCCCGTACAAATGCTCGACAAGCGAGCGCGGCAAGCCATACGGCGCTTCGTCGAAAAGCGCATCGGCGCGACCGGTATCCAGCATCGCGACGAGCGCATCGAGCCACGCGCGGCGCGCCGGCGTGCGGCGCTCGCGCGCGGGCGCGAACGGATCGAGCACGCGCCCGCCGCCGACCGTCCGGTTCGCCTGCGCGTTGCGCACGATGAAGCGGTCGCCGGGCAGCGCACAAACGGGTTGATCGAAGACGAGCTGCACGCGCGCCGTGTTTCCCCCAGCGAGCGTATCCGCTTCGAGCAGCGCCACATGCGCGACGCGATGCGTCGTGCCGAGATGCACATGCAGGGGCGCCCAATGTGTGAGCGTGAGTTGCGCATCGCCGAGCAAGCTCAGTTCGACATCGATCCGTTCGGATGCCCGCGCGAGCCGCGCATCCACGATCCAGTCGCCGCGTGCGAGCGCATCCTTGTCGATGCCCGCGAGATTGAGCGCGCAGCGCTCGCCCGCACGGCCCGTCTCTGCGGCGCGATTCTGCGCGTGAATGCTCCGCGCGCGCACGGGCTCGCCGCCGGATTCGCGCGGCGCGAGCGCCAGCATGTCGCCGACGTTCACGCGGCCCGCGAACACCGTGCCCGTCGCGATCGTGCCCTGCCCCGTCAGCGTGAACACGCGATCGACCGCGAGCCGGAAGAAGCCATCGTCGCGGCGCGTGCGCCAGTGCGCGGCGGCATCGTGAAGATACGCTCGCAACAAAGCGACGCCCGCGTCATCGTCTTGGGTCGCATCGGTGTCGAACAAGGGCGCACCGTGCAACGGGCCGCGCGCGAGCAACGCCGCGATTTCGGCATGCACGTCGCGCACGCGCGATGCCTCCACGCGATCGCACTTCGTCACCGCGACCGCGCCGCGCGTCACGCCGAGCAGTTCGAGGATCGCGAGATGTTCGCGCGTTTGCGGCATCACGCCGTCGTCGGCGGCGATCACGAGCAAGGCGAAGTCGATGCCGCACGCGCCCGCCGCCATCGTGTGCACGAGTTTCTCGTGTCCGGGCACGTCGATGAAGCCGAGCACGCCGCCGTCGTCCAAAGGCACGTACGCGTAGCCGAGTTCGATCGAGATGCCGCGCGCCTTCTCTTCCTTAAGCCGGTCGGTGTCCACGCCCGAGAGCGCGCGCACGAGCGTCGTCTTGCCATGATCGATATGCCCCGCCGTGCCGACGATCATTCGCGTGCGTCCTCGCCTGCATCCAACTGCGCGATGAACGCGGCTTCATCGGCTTCTTCGAGACAGCGCAGATCGAGACGCAGCGCGCCATCGGCGATGCGCCCGATGACCGGACGCGGCAACTCGCGCAGCCGCTTCTCGATGCGATTGAGTTGCCCGCCCGCGCGTTTGCCGCTCGCGAGACGCACCGCGAGGCCGTAGCTCGGCAGCACGTCGACGGGCAATGCGCCGCTGCCGATCTGGCTGAACATCGGTTCGGCGCTGACCGTGAAGGCATCGCCGATCATGCGCTGCAACGCAGGTTCGATGCGTTCGGCGGCGAGGCGCATTGCGTCGGCGGGACGCGTGAGCAGACGCAATGTCGTGAGACGCTCGGCCAGCGTTTCAGGCGCGCGATAGAGACGCAGCACGGCTTCGAGCGCCGCGAGCGTGAGCTTGCCGACGCGCAATGCGCGCTTGAGCGGATGCTTCTTGATCTTCGCGATGAGATCCGCGCGCCCGACGATCAGGCCCGCTTGCGGCCCGCCCAACAGCTTGTCGCCGCTGAACGTGACGAGATCCGCGCCTGCCGCGACCGTCTCGCGCACGGTCGCTTCGCGCGGCAAGCCCCATTGCGCGAGATCGACGAGCGTGCCGCTGCCGAGATCGACCGCGACCGGCAAGTTCCGCGCTTTCGCGAGCGGCGCGAGTTCGGCGAGGGTGACTTCCTTCGTGAAGCCGCTCACGGCGTAGTTGCTGCAATGCACCTTCATCAGGAGCGCGGTCTTCGCGTTGATCGCTTCGTCGTAGTCTTTCAGATGCGTGCGATTCGTCGTCCCGACTTCGCGCAGCTTCGCGCCCGCACGATTCATGATGTCGGGAATGCGGAAAGCGCCGCCGATCTCGACGAGTTCGCCGCGCGACACGATCACTTCCTTGCGCGAAGCGAGCGCGGAAAGCGTCAGCAGCACAGCGGCCGCGTTGTTGTTGACGACGGTCGCGGCTTCGGCGCCCGTCAGCTCGCAGATGAGGCCGTTGATGAGATCGTCGCGATCGCCGCGCGCGCCGGTGTCGAGATCGAACTCGAGATTCGCCGGACGCGTGAGCACTTCGGCGACCGCGCGCACCGCTTCGTCGGGCAGCAGCGCGCGGCCGAGATTCGTATGCAGCACCGTGCCCGTCAGGTTGAAGACGCTGCGCACGTTGCTGCGCGCGCGTTTCGCGAGCCGCGCGTCGACGGCGAGCGCGAGTTGCGCATCGCTCAGTGCATCGACGGACGCGCGGCCCGCTTGCGCATCGGCGCGCCATGCATCGAGCGTCGCGCGCAATGCGGCGAGCGCCTGCGTGCGGCCGTACGTGGCGATCACCGCCTCGAACTCCGCCGATGCCAGCACGCGCTCGACCGATGGCACGCGAGCCATCAATGCGCGCAACTCGCCGCCGTCGCCTGTGACATCGCTCATCGATCGCCTTCCTGTTGTTCGGGCCAGAGCCACGGATGCGGCGCCGCGCGCCGAAAACCCGCATCGCCCATCAGGAGATCGAGCGTGAGGCTCGCGAGATCGTCGGCGTAAGGTTCGAAGTCGTAAGCCTTCTCCTGATAGCCGATCTTGCGATACGTGCCGCATTCGTCGCACGATTCCGCCTTGAGCGGCGCGCTTGTCGCCTTCGCCGTTTTTTCTTCCTCGGGTTCGTCGCCCGTACCCATCACGTGATACGCGATGCCTTTGGTCGAATCGCAGTTCGTGCATTTCGCGCGGACCACGTGAAGCTCCGTCGCGCACAGTCCGCATTGCACGTAGCGATAACCTTCATACGCGCCGCCCACGCGCACGATGCTCGCGACCGGCACCGAGCCGCAGACGGGACATACGCCGGGCGTGTCGAGATACGGCACGTCCCGCATGTCGATGCGGCTCGCGAGATCGGTCCACACGACTTGCAGCGCGGCCGCGATGAGGGGCGCGGCGGCCGGATCGATTTCGGCGAAGCGCAGCGCGAGGATCGCGTCGGCTTGGTCGTCGAGCGCGGCGGCGTCGAGCGCGCGCAGACGGGCGACGAGTTGCGCGAGCGCGGGCGTTAGCGCGCCGGCGGCTTCGATGCCGTCGAGCAGCATGAAGAGTACGTCGCGCCAGGCGGGATCGCGGTCATCCGTGAGCGCGGGAACGATCGGCATCGAATGACGCTGATTCAGTTCGATGGACTCGCGCGAGGGCATCGGCGCATTGAAATGCGCGAGCACGCGCTGCTGGGCGTCGGCGAGCGCGGCCATCAGGCGCAGATAACCGGAGATGGGATTGCTTGCGTCGGCGAGTTGCCGAAGACGTGCGGCGCGCGTGGCGAATATCGTCGCGCGCTCCGGCATGCGCAAACGCGGAATGGCCGACGGATCGAGCGATTCGATTCGCGAGGCTTCGACTATGCGTTGGACCACGGAAGGTTTCCTCGCGGGGTGAACGGTCGACCGAGCATATCAGCAAAACGGATATGAAATGGACCGCACCCCGCACGTATTGGCCCAACGTCGCGCCGGATTTCTACTTCCCGATCATCTCCCTGAACCACCGCGGATGATGCTTGCGCGCCCATCCATACGTGACAGTGCCGCGCGTCATCGCGCCGATCGAACCCTTCACCCAAAGCGCCGCATAGATATGCACGATGATCGACACGATCAGCACGAACGCCGTCGCCGCGTGCACGACGGAAGCAAGACGAATCACGGTAATCGGGAAATAGAACGCGAAGTATCTGCGCCAGATCACGATGCCGCTCACGAGCAGCAACACGAGACTCGCCACCATCACGAAGAACAACAGCTTTTGCCCGGCGTTGTACTTGCCGATCTCAGGCAGGCGATCCTCGCGATTGGTGAGCACGTCGTTCATCTGCTTCATCCACTGGACGTCGTTCTTGTCCAGATAGTTGTGATGCCAGAAGCGCAGCGCAAGGATCATGAAGGAGATGAACATCACGCAGCCGACGAACGGATGCAGGATGCGCGTCCATTGCCCGCCGCCGAACACGGCATAGAGCCATGCCATCGACGGATGAAACATCGCGAGTCCGGACAGCGCGAGCAGCACGAAGGTGATCGCGGTGATCCAGTGATTCGTGCGCTCGTTCGGCGTGTAGCGCACGATCAGCCGATGGCCCTTCACGTCACGCAGTTCGCTATCGTGTTTCATCTGTACGCTCCTGTCCGCCTTCACGCCGACGCTGCACTTCTTCCGCTTCGCGATGCGCTTCGAGTTCGTCTTCCTCGCTGACTTCGTTCGGCCCGACGCGCGTGTAATGGAAGAAGCCCGCAAACGCCGCCAACGCGATGCCGATCATCGCGAGCGGCTTCGTCACGCCCTTCCATATCGACACGAGCGGACTGATGTGCGGATCCTTCGCGAGCCCGTGATACAGCTCCGGCTGATCCGCGTGATGCAGCACGTACATCACATGCGTGCCACCCACGCCCGCCGGATCGTAGAGGCCCGCGTTAGCAAAGCCGCGCTCCTTCAGATCCTCGACGCGATCGGCCGCCTGCTGCTGCATGTCGACCTTGGTGCCGAACATGATCGCGCCGGTCGGGCACGTCTTCACGCACGCGGGCTCCTGCCCGACCGCGACGCGATCCGAACATAGCGTGCACTTGTACACGCGATGATCTTCCTTCGAAAGCCGCGGAATATTGAACGGGCAGCCGGTAATGCAATAGCCGCAGCCGATGCAGTTCTCCTCGTGAAAATCCACGATGCCGTTCGTGTACTGAATGATCGCGCCCGGCGAAGGACACGCCTTCAGGCAACCCGGATCCTCGCAATGCATGCAGCCGTCCTTGCGGATCAGCCATTCGAGATCGCCCTTCGGATTCTCGTATTCGGTGAAGCGCATCACCGTCCACGAATGCTCCGTCAGGTCGCGCGGATTGTCGTAGATGCCGGTCGTGTGACCGATATCGTCGCGCAGGTCGTTCCACTCCATGCACGCCGTCTGACACGCCTTGCAGCCGATGCACTTCGACACGTCGATGAGCTTCGCCACCGTGCCCGTCACCGGCTCGCGTATTTGCGTCTGCGGCACGGTCGTCGCGGAGAGACGCTTGATATCGAGCGATTGCAGAGCCATCTCGTCCTCCCTATGCCTTCTCGACCTTCACGAGGAACGACTTGAACTCGGGTGTCTGCGAGTTCCCGTCGCCCACGGAAGGCGTGAGCGTGTTGACGAGATAGCCCGGCTGCGTGAGGCCCTTGAAGCCCCAGTGCAGCGGCAGGCCGACGGTGTGCACCTTCTTGCCCTCCACAGTCAGTGGTTTGATGCGCTTCGTGACGAGCGCCACCGCGACGACATGCCCGCGATTGCTCGACACCTTCACGCGATCCCCCGCGACGACGCCGACTTCCTTCGCATGCTCCTCGCCGATCTCCACGAACTGCTGCGGCTGCACGATCGCGTTGAGCCGCGCGTGCTTGGTCCAGTAGTGGAAGTGCTCGGTGAGGCGGTACGTGGTCGCGGTGTCCGGGAACTTGTCGGCGGTGCCGAACGCGGCGCGATCGTCGGGGAAGACGCGCGCGGCCGGATTGCTCGTCACCGCCTTGTTGTCGGGGAAGAACGGGTTATGGCCGAGCGGCGTCTCGAACGGCTCATAGTGCGCGGGGAACGGGCCTTCGTTCATGCCGTCGCGTGCGAAGAATCGCGCCACGCCCTCCGGATTCATGATGAACGGACTCATGCCCTTGTCCGGCGGTTCGTCGACCTTGAAGTCGGGGACATCCGGACCGCCCCACGCGCGCCCGTTCCACGCGACGAGCTTTCTCGACGGATCGAACGGCTTGCCGTTCACATCGCACGATGCGCGGTTGTACAGCACACGCCGATTCGCCGGCCACGCCCACGCCCAGCCGAGCGTCTGCCCGATGCCCGTCGGATCGGAGTTGTCGCGCCGGCCCATCTGGTTGCCCGCCTGCGTCCACGATCCGCAGAAGATCCAGCATCCGCTGGCGGTCGAGCCGTCGTCGCGCAGTTGCGCGAAGCTCGCCAGTTGCTCGCCGCGTTTGGCGAGGACCTTCGTCTGATCGGTCGGATCGGTGACGTCGGCGAGCGCGCGGCCGTTGAACTCCATCGCGATTTCCTCCGGCGTCGGGCTTTCCGGGTCCGCGTACGGCCACGTCATCTTCAGGATCGGATCGGGATATTTGCCGCCCTTCTCCTGATATGCCTTGCGCATGCGCAGCCACAATCCCGACATGATCTCGAGATCGCTTCGCGCTTCGCCCGGCGGCGTCGTGCCCTGCCAGTGCCATTGCAATACGCGCGACGAACTGACGAGCGAGCCGCGCTCTTCGGCGAAGCAACTCGTCGGCAGACGGAACACTTCGGTCTGAATCTTCGACGAATCGACATCGTTGAATTCGCCGTGATTCTTCCAAAACTCCGACGTCTCGGTCGCGAGCGGATCCATGATGACGAGCCATTTCAGCTTCGACAGGCCGAGCCCGATCTTCGCCTTGTTCGGCGCCGCCGCAAGCGGATTGAAGCCCTGGCAGATGTAGCCGTTCATCTTGCCCTGCGCCATCAGCTCGAAGACCTGCAGCATGTCGTAGGACTTGTCGAGCTTCGGCAGCATGTCATAGCCGAAGTTGTTGTCGGCCGTCGCGTTATCGCCCCACCACGACTTCATGAAGCTCACGTAAAACGCGCGATAGTTCTTCCAGTAGCTCAGTTGATTCGGCCGCAGCGGCTGCGACGCGCGCTTCTTGATGTAGTCCTCGTATTCCTGCTCGCCTTCCATCGGCAAGGTCATGTAGCCGGGCAGCAGATTCGACATCAGGCCGAGATCGGTCAGGCCTTGAATGTTCGAGTGCCCGCGCAGCGCATTCATGCCGCCGCCCGCGATGCCGATATTGCCGAGCAGAAGCTGCACCATCGCGCCCGTGCGAATCATCTGCGCGCCGACCGAGTGATGCGTCCAGCCGAGCGCATAGAGAATCGTGCCGGCGCGATTCGGCGCCGCGGTCGTCGCGAGCATCTCGCAGACCTTGAGGAACTTGTCGGTCGGCGTGCCGCAAACCTTCGTCACCATTTCCGGCGTGTAGGCGGCGTAGTGCTGCTTCAACAGGTTGTAGACGCAGCGCGGATGCTGCAAGGTCGGATCGGTCTTCACATAGCCGTCGTCGCCGCGCTCGTAATCCCAGCTCGTCTTGTCGTACTTGCGATGTTCCGCGTCATAGCCCGAGAACACGCCGTCCTTGAACGCGAAGTCCTCGCGCACGATGAACGACATGTCCGTGTAGTTCTTCACGTACTCGTGCTGGATCTTGTCGTTCGTGAGCAGATAGTTGATGACGCCGCCGAGGAACGCGATGTCCGTGCCGGTGCGAATCGGCGCGTAGAAATCCGCGACCGATGCCGTGCGCGTGAAGCGCGGGTCCACGACGATGAGACGCGCGCGCCGATGCGCCTTCGCCTCCGTCACCCACTTGAAGCCGCACGGATGCGCCTCGGCTGCATTGCCGCCCATCACGAGAATCAGGTCCGTGTTCTTGATGTCGACCCAATGGTTCGTCATCGCTCCACGGCCAAACGTCGGGGCAAGACCTGCCACCGTCGGGCCATGTCAGACACGCGCCTGATTATCGAATGCGAGCATTCCCCAACTGCGCACCGTCTTGTGCGTCAGATAGCCAACTTCGTTGCTTCCCGCCGACGCCGCCAGAAAGCCCGAAGTCAGCCATCGATTGACCGTCTTGCCGTCGGGCGTCTTCTCGACGAAATTCGCATCGCGATCTTCCTTCAACAACTCGGCGATGCGATCGAGCGCCTCTTCCCACGAGATGCGTTTCCACTCGTTCGACCCCGGCGCGCGATGCTCGGGATACGTCAGCCGGCTCGGGCTATGTATGAAGTCGATGAGCGATGCGCCTTTCGGGCAGAGCGTGCCGCGATTGACCGGATGATCCGGATCGCCTTCGATGTGGATGATGCTCGATTTTGCGTTCTTGGCGTTGTCGCCGAGACCGTACATGAGGATGCCGCACCCGACTGAACAGTACGGACAGGTGTTGCGCGTTTCCGTGGTGCGCGACAGTTTGTATTGCCGGACTTCGGCGAGCGCGGGAGCCGGAGAGAAGCCCATTGCCGCCAGGCTCGAACCGGCGAGCGTGCTCGCAGAGACCTTGAGGAACTGTCGCCGTGACATTTGGAGCATGATTGCCCTCGGCGCGTCGTAATGTGGGTTACTGGGTTACTAAAGTATATGGTGCCCGATTACATCCCGCAGACAGGTTGACACGGTATTTGCACCAATCACAGGTCTTGCGCGCGTTGCATGCAACGAATACTTCATACGCAACCTTGTCGCTTTAGCAAGCGCCGCGCCTGGCCACGCATGTTCTGGAATGGAACGTGCTCGACGGGGTGAAACATTCGCGCTCCATTCATCGAACCGAGAGGTCGCCATGAGTTCCGTCTCAACCCAGAAGATCGAAGCGGTGGTGAAGAAAGACGCTTCGTGGGCGCTCGGCGCGCTCAAGCAGTTCTCGGAAGACCGCTGCGCCGCGATGGCCGCGAGCATCGCGTTCTACTCGGCGTTCTCCCTCGCGCCGACGCTCGTCATGGTGATCGCCGTCGCGGGCTGGATCTTCGGACCGGAGGCGGCGCGCGGGCAACTTTTTCATCAAGTGAACGGACTCATCGGCGATCAGGCCGCGGCGGGCGTGCAGAGCATCGTCGAGAACGCGCATCGCAGCAGCGGGACCGGCATCGCCGCGATCATCTCGTTCGTGCTGCTCGCGGTCGGTGCATCGGCGACGTTTTCATCGCTCAACACGGCGCTCAACATCGTCTGGCCGATGAGCGGCGAGCAGCGCTCCAGCATCATGACGCTGGTGCGCGTGCGGCTCGTGTCGTTCGGGCTCGTGCTCGGCGTCGCTTTTCTGCTGATCGTCTCGCTCGTGCTCGATACCGCGATTCAGGCGGTCGGCATGTGGCTGTGGGCAAATTCGCCGTTCGTGATCGTCGGCGACGTCGTGCAGCTCGTGGTCGGGCTCGCGATTCTCACCGCCGCGTTCGGCGCATTGATGAAGTTCCTCCCCGATGCGCCCGTGCAATGGCGCGATGCGCTCGTCGGGGGGCTCGTCTCCGCGCTGCTTTTCTCGGCGGGCAAGAAGCTGTTCGCCTTGTATCTGACCCACGCGGGCACCGCGAGCGCGTTCGGCGCGGCGGGTTCGCTCGCCGTGCTGCTGATGTGGCTGTACTTCTCCGCCGCCGTGCTCCTGCTGGGCGCGGAATTTTCGGCGGCGCGCGCGCGAATGCACGATCCGCGCGGCGCATGGGGACAGCAGAACAATGGCCGCGTGCCGCCGGGCAGCCGCGCGAAGATTGGCTCGCTGCTCGCGGCCTCGACGCGCACGGCTGTGCCGGTCGCGGGCGCCGCATCCGCCGCCGCGCCGCTCACGCCGGCAAGCGCTCCTGACGATGCCCCCGCCACCGCGAGCGCGCGCCGCGCGATCGGCGCCCGCGCACAACACGCGCAACAACTGACGGGACAGGCGCGCAAGAAGGTATCCGCCGTCGCGCGGGCGCTGGCGTTGTCGCGCAAGCTCGCGCGCGCCGAATCGACGGCCACGCGCGCCACCGCGCTCGCGATGGTCGGCGCTGGCCGCAAGGCATCGCATGCGAATGCTGCGGTGCGGCGGCATCCGTGGCGCGCGGTGCTCGTGGCGGCAGGCGCGGGAATGGCGCTCGCATTGCTTTCGCGTCGCGATGCCGCGCGTGAAAACGACCGAGGCTGAGGCGCTTGCGCGCTATGTCGCGCGGCTGTCCGTCGAATCCGAAAGATCGCGCGCCGGGAAAGCGATTTGTTATTTGAAAAGCAAGTAATCGAATATCGGCGTCCGGGAAATCCGATTCAAATGTCCGATTGCGCGCGGAACTTTTCCGCGATAGCCCTGTCTCCCAAAATTCCCCTTGCGACTGCCTGAGAACCTTGACAGGCGGGCTTCGCGCCCAAGTGTGTGTTTTTCGAGACAGTCAATATTTTTTCGTTTCTGAAGTTACGAAACGTTGCGTTATTCTCTGCGCCGGCAACAACGATTAATCATTCGCGTGGAGAATTCGATGAAACGAATCGCACTGACGTCCCTCTCGCTGGCGCTGCTCGGCGCAGCAGGCGCGGCGCAAGCACAAACGAGCGTGACGCTCTATGGCGTGATCGATACCGGTCTCGCATATGTGAGCCACGCCAACGAAAACGGCGACCATCTGTTCGGCATGGTCAACGGCACGCTGTCCGGCCCGCGTTGGGGCTTGAAGGGTCAGGAAGACCTCGGTGGCGGCCTCAAGGCAATCTTCCAGTTGGAAAGCGGCTTCGATCCGGGCACGGGTCAGTCGAACCAGGGTGGTCGTCTGTTCGGCCGTCAAGCGTTCGTCGGTTTGAGCGGCAACCAGTGGGGTACGGTCACGTTGGGTCGTCAGTATGACCCGTCGGTCGACATGGTTCAGGGCCTCACGGCCGACAACTACTGGGGCGCTGCCTTCGCAACGCCGGGCGACGTCGACAACTACGACAACAGCCTGCGCGTGAGCAACGCCGTCAAGTACGTGTCGCCGGTGTTCTCCGGCTTCCAGTTCGAAGGCATCTACGGCTTCAGCAACCTCGCGGGCGCTACCGGCCAGGGCCAGACCTGGGGTGCCGCTGCAACGTACGGCAACGGTCCGTTCTCGTTGGCCGCCAGCTACCTGTACGTGAACAACCCGACGGCTGGCCGCACGACCGGCACCACCGGCTGGAACAGCCCGTCGTCGGATTCGCTGTTCAACACGGTGATCAACGTCGGCTACCAGACGGCCCACGCAGTCGCCATCGCGCGCGGCGCAGGCCAGTACGTGTTCGGTCCGTTCACGGCCGGCGCTTCGTACAGCTTCGCTCAGTACAAGAACGACGGCAGCTCGACGTTCACGGAACAAGAGAAGTTCAACGTCGCCAACGCGTACCTGAACTTCCAGCTGACGCCGGCAACGCTGCTCGGCCTGGGCTACACGTACACGCACGGCAGCGGCGACACGTCGGCCAACTACCACCAGGTTTCGATCGGCGCGGACTACTCGCTGTCGAAGCGCACGGACGTCTACGCTGTCGGCGCGTATCAGCACGCAAGCGGCACGCAGCGCAACGCGGACGGCTCGACGCAAGAAGCGCAAGCTTCGATCAGCGACTTCGGTTTCGCAAGCGGCCGCAGCCACCAGGAACTGGTGCTCATCGGCCTGCGCCACAAGTTCTAAGAACAACCGACTGGCGTGGCACGCGAGTGCCGCGCCGGAAGGACAGCAGCATCCTCGAACAGCCATCGGTTTTCCGATGGCTGTTTTTTTTTCGCGTCCGAAAGCGGCAAGCGCAACAAAGTGTTGAATCAACCGCGTGCGCGTCATCCCGCCCGGACAACGGCGGCAGAATCGGCCGAATCTCAATGCACCGGGGGTTCGCTGAATGCCGCTTCGCTCAAGACTTCTGGCTCCGCTTGCAATGGCGGCGTGCATCGCCGCAACCGCCTGCACGACAGCCGCGCATCGGTCCGATACTGCGCACGCGTCCGCCTTGCCGATGATCATCGCGCATCGCGGCGGCGCAGCCGATTACCCGGAGAACACGCTGATCGCCATCCAGGGCGCGCTGCACAATCGCGCCGATGCGATCTGGCTCACAGTGCAACTCACCCGCGATGGCGTGCCGGTGCTCTATCGCCCGGCCGATCTCTCGACCAACACGGATGGCAACGGAACGGTCGCGGACCACGACTTCGGCGCGCTGCAACATCTCGACGCCGGACGGAACTTCGCCCTCGCCGATGGAAACGGCGTGACGCGCTATCCGTATCGCGATCACGCGCTGCGTATTCCATCGCTCGCGCAGGCGTTGCGCGTGATTCCGCCCGACGTACCCGTGATGCTCGACATGAAGGCATTGCCCGCCGGACCTCAGACGGCGGCGGTCGCGCGCGTGCTGGACGAGGAAAACGCGTGGTCACGCGTGCTGATCTATTCGACCGATGCCGCCTATCAACGGGCCTTCTCGGCCTATCCGCAGGCACGTTCGCGGCTGTTCGAGTCGCGCGATGCGACACGCGCCCGCCTCGCCTACGTGGCGCTCGAATCCACGTGCAAGGACGCACCGTCGCCCGGAAGATGGACCGCGTTCGAGTATGCGAGAAAGATGGAATTGGTCGAAACGTTCACGCTCGGGGAAGCGCGCTCGGCGGTGACGTCGAGACTCTGGACGCCCGCAGCGGTGCAGTGCTTTCGCACCAGAGGCGAGACCCCGATCCTCGCGATCGGCATCGACAACGCCGACGATTATCGCGCCGCCGCCTGTATCGGCATGACGGCCGTGCTCACCGATTCGCCGCGAAAGATGCAAGCGGTCAGGTCGGGCATTGCGCTGCCGCTGCCGTGCCCCTGAAGCCGCTCACTGATGCGGCGCGTTGCCGTTCGATTCGACGTCTTGCGCGAGCGTCTGCGCGGGCGCGCCCGGGCACGGCAGATCGCCGATGACGAGCCGCGGCACCGTGCTGCGCGTCTCGCGCGGACGCAGCGGAACATTGTCGAGCTCGGTCCACGAAGGGTTCGGAATCTCGCCGAAAAGCTGCCTCAGACGCTCGCCCCAGGTCTTGTTGATCATCTGGTAGTACGCGCTGTTGTTGTCGAGCGTGGCGAAGCGCGTGACGCGCAGCGAGTCCTTCTCGTAGACCAGCAGATCGAGCGGCAGACCGACCGAGAGATTCGAGCGCAGCGTCGAATCCATCGAAATGAGCGCGCATTTGGCGGCTTCGTCGAGCGGCGACGACGGCGTGATGACGCGATCGATGATCGGCTTGCCGTACTTCGATTCGCCGATCTGGAAATACGGCGACACACGCGTCGATTCGATGAAATTGCCCGCCGCGTAGATCATGAAGAGTCGCGGCGGCTGGCCGAAGATCTGTCCGCCGAGGATGAAGCTGCAATTGAAGTCGACGCTGAATTCAGCGAGCGACAGCGCGTCGCGCCGATGCACCTCGCGCACCGCATCGCCGACGATGCGCGCGGCTTCCGCCATCGTCTGGACGCTATACAGCGTGGGCGCGTTCGGATCGGAGGGCTCCACGAGCAGATGCGTCACCGCCTGCGTCAAGGCGAGATTGCCCGCCGCGAGCAGGACGAGTACGCGCTCTCCCGGCTGTTCGAAAACAGCCATCTTGCGCGCGGCGCTCACGTGGTCCACGCCGGCGTTGGTGCGCGTGTCGGACAGGAACACGAGTCCCTCGTCCACGCACATGCCCACGCAATAAGTCATGTCGATCCGTCCTGAAACAAGCAAACCCACATTGTACTGAGCGCGACCGCCCGTCGCATCGATGCGTTCACTGATCCGGCTGTGTATCCATGCTCACATGCACCGTCAGCGTTTCCTCCTTCCCGCCGACGCGCGAGCCGCGCACCGGCGCCGCCGATTCGTAATCGCGCGCGACGGCAAGACGGCAATGACGCTCGCCCGCGAACGCCGCCCGGGTCGCATCGATCGACACCCAGCCGTGCTCGATCCACACGTCGGTCCAGGCGTGCACGTCCGCATCCAGATAGCCGCTCACGCAGCGCGCCGGCACGCCCCGCGCGCGGCAGCACGCGAGCATCAGATGCGCGAGATCGCGCGCATCGCCGAAGCCGCTCGCGAGCGCCTGCGCCGCCGTGCCCGCCGCATACGCCGGCTCCTTGCGATACCGCACGCGCTCGCCGATACGCTCCGTCAGCGCGATGAGCGACGCGGGCGTATCGAGCGCGTCGACGCCGTGCGCGAGCTCGCGGATCGCGGCATCGGGCGCGGTAAGCCGCGTGGGACAGGTGAAATGTTCGAGCGGAATCGGACCGGCTTCATCGAAGAGACGGCCATCGGATAAAGCCTCCGTTTCGATCTCGCCCGCCACGCTCACATGAATCTCGCTGTGCGGCTTCGTCAGCACGAGCGTGTGCAGCGCGTTGCCGTAGGCGTCGCGCGTGAGGTCGAGCTTGCCCGGCGCTTCGACATGCCAGTGCCGCACGATCTGCGACGCGCCGCTCGCCGGACTCACGCGAAACTGCTGGATCGAATACGTGACCGGCGTGGCGTAGCGATGGCGGATGTCGTGGCGAATGGTCAGCAGCATGATTCACGCGATCGGCAACATGAGGAAGGTGTGCATCACGCGCAGGCCGAGTTCGTCGACACGCTTGAGAAACTGCGTCAGCCACGCGTGCACGCCCGTTTCGAGTATCTGGCGGATGTCGGCATACAGCACATCGGCGCGCAGCTTGCCCGCGAAACGCTCGCATTCCTTCGACGCGTCCGTGCGCAATTTCGCGAGCGTGTCGCAGACGCCGTCGAGCGATGCCAGCAGCGAACGCGGCATCTGCTCGTTGAGGATCAGCAGTTCGACGACGCGCGCGGGCGTCACGACATCGCGATACACCTTGCGATAAATCTCCAGCGCCGACACGGAACTCAGTATCGACGTCCAGTAGTAGAAGTCTTCGAGCTGCCGCGCGGCTTCGCGCGAGTTCGGCGTGGCATCGGCGAAACGGACATCGAGAATGCGCGCCGTGTTGTCCGCGCGTTCGAGATACGCGCCGAGCTGCATGAAGAAAAACGCGTCGTCGCGCAGCGCGGTGCCCTGCATCACGCCGCGGCACAGATTCGAGCGGTACTTGACCCATTCGAACAGTGCATCCGGGCTCGTTTGCAGTTCCATGTTCGCGAGGCGCTGAGTGAATTCGAGCCAGGTGAAGTTGATCGTTTCCCAGCCGTCGGTGGTGAGCGTGCCGCGCACCGCGCGCGCATTTTCGCGCGTCGCCTGCAGGCACGAGAGGATGCTCGACGGATTGCGCGCATCGGCGACCATGAAGTGCAGCATGTCCTCGCGCGAGCGCGATCCCGGATGACGCGCGTCGAACATGTCTTCCAGCTCGGATATCTTCAGCACCGAACGCTGCGCGCGGGCTTCCTGCTCGGGCGTTTGCGGCAGGAGCGCGCCTTCCATGTTGATGTCGAGCATGCGCGCGGTGTTCTCGGCGCGCTCCATGTAACGCGCCATCCAGAACAGGTGATCGGCGGTTCGGCTCAGCATGTCATTCGACCATCCACGTATCTTTGGTCCCGCCGCCTTGCGACGAATTGACGACGAGCGAGCCTTCGCGCAGCGCGACGCGCGTGAGGCCGCCCGCGCACATCGACACTTCGCGGCCCGACAGCACGAACGGCCGCAAATCGATATGACGCGGCGCGATGCCCGCCTCGACGAAGGTCGGGCACGCGGAGAGCGCGAGCGTCGGCTGCGCGATATAGCCTTCGGGCCGCGCGAGCAGCAACGCGCGAAAGGTTTCGATTTCCTCTTGCGTCGATGCCGGCCCGACGAGCATGCCGTAGCCGCCCGCGCCGTGCACTTCCTTCACGACGAGCTCCGGCAGATGCGCGAGCGTGTACGCGAGATCGTCGGGCTTGCGGCACTGAAACGTCGGCACGTTGTTCAGGATCGGCTTCTCGCCGAGATAGAACTCGATCATGTCGGGCACGAACGGATAGATCGATTTGTCGTCGGCGATGCCGGTGCCCATCGCGTTCGCGAGCGTCACGCGCCCCGCGCGATACGACGTCAGCAAGCCAGGGATGCCGAGCGCCGAATCGGCGCGAAACGCGAGCGGATCGAGAAAGTCGTCGTCCACGCGGCGATAGATCACGTCGACGCGGCGCGGGCCGTGCGTCGTCCGCATGAAGACATAGTTGTCGTCGACGAAAAGATCCTTGCCCTCGACGAGTTCCACGCCCATCTGCTGCGCGAGGAAGGTGTGCTCGAAGTACGCCGAGTTGTACATGCCGGGCGTCAGCACGACGACCGCCGGATCGTCGACGCCTTCAGGCGCGATCGAACGCAATGTTTCCAGCAGCAGGTCGGGATAATGCGCGACCGGCGCGACGCGGTTCTGCACGAAGAGTTCGGGAAAGAGCCGCATCATCATCTTGCGGTTTTCGAGCATGTACGACACGCCCGACGGCACGCGCAAATTGTCTTCGAGCACGTAGAACTCGCCCGCCGCGCCCGCGCGCACCACATCGACGCCCGCGATATGCGCGTAGACGTCGAGCGGCACGTCGACGCCCTGCATTTCCGGCCGATATTGCGCGTTCGTGTAGACCTGTTCGGCCGGAACGCGCCCGGCGAGCACGATGTCGCCGTCGTGGTAGATATCGTGCAGAAAGAGATTGAGCGCCTGCACGCGCTGCCGCAAACCGGCTTCGAGCACGCGCCATTCGTCGCCGGGAATGATGCGCGGAATCATGTCGAAGGGAATGAGCCGCTCGGTGCCGGACAGATCGCCATTCACCGCGAACGTGATGCCGACGCGCCGGAACAGCACGTCCGCTTCGGCGCGCTTTCTCGCGATGGTTTCGGGGCGCTGCTGCGCGAGCCAGCGTGAAAACCGCGCGTAGTGACTGCGCACGGTGTCGTCCTGACGCATTTCATCGTAGATCTGCATCATTGCGTCCTTCGTTTTTTTACCGCATTTCCTTGCAGTATCGGACGAAAGTGCGCGACGTGCGCCACTTTTTTAGCGCGCGTTCATGGTGCACGGCCGTTTCGCGCTAGACTGCCCGCTCAACGCTCAACGTTTCATCATGTCCGACGCTTTCGAAGACGAAGCCGATTCCCTCGCCGATGCCCTTCTCGCAGGACTCGCGCGCCCGATCGTTTTCGTCGATCTGGAAACCACCGGCTCGAACGCGACCGAGGACCGCATCACCGAAATCGGCGTCGTTGAAGCGAGCACGGCGGGCATCGAGCGCTGGAGCGTGCTCGTCGATCCGGGCGTGCCGGTCCCGCCGTTCATCGCGCGCCTGACCGGCATCGACGACGCCATGCTGCGCGGCCAGCCCACCTTCGAATCGCTCGCGCCCGCGCTCGCCGAGCGGCTGCACGGCAAGCTCTTCGTCGCGCACAACGCGCGCTTCGATTACGGCTTCCTCAAGAACGCCTTTCGCCGCGCGGGCATCGCGTTTCGCGCGGATACGCTGTGCACGGTGCGGCTGTCGCGCGCGCTCTTTCCGTCGGTCGAAAGACATGGTCTCGATGCGCTCATCGCGCGGCTGAACCTCGCGCCCGAAGGACGCCATCGCGCGCTCGCCGACGCCGACCTGCTCTGGCAGTTCTGGCAGAAGATTCACGCGCTCTATTCGCAGGATCTCGTCGACGCAGCCATCAAAACGCTCGTGCGCCGCGCGAGCTTGCCCGCCGCGCTGCCCGAAGGCGCGCTCGATGCGTTGCCGTCGGCGCCCGGCGTCTATCTCTTTCACGGCGACGACGACGTGCCGCTCTATGTCGGCAAGAGCATCAACCTGAAACAACGCGTTGCGGCGCATTTTTCGGGCGATCACAGGCTTCAGAAGGACTTGTCGATCTCGCAGGCGATCCGTCGCATCGAATGCCGCGAGACGGTCGGAGAGCTCGGCGCGCTGCTGCTCGAAGCGAAGCTCGTGAAGGAGCTGAAGCCGACGCACAATCGCTTGCTCAAAGGCGCATCGGCAACGTGTGCGTGGCAGTGGCTACCGGGCGCGCACGCGCCGACGCTCGTGAAGGCGAACAAACGCGATCTGTCGCGCGAGGAACATCTCTTCGGCGTGTTCGCGTCGCGCGCGAAAGCGCATGCGTTCATGCGCCATCTGGCGGATGAACACAATCTCTGTCACGCGACGCTCGGCCTCGAAAAAGCGCCGCTTTCGCCGGGGCGCGGCTGCTTCGGCTATCAGGTGAAACGCTGCCTCGGGTCGTGTGCGGGAATCGAAACGCTCGCGGATCACGCCTCGCGTGCGCTCGATGCGCTCGAAGGCGCGCGCCTCGTGAAATGGCCGCACGAAGGGCCGATCGCCGTCTGCGAGCGCGATGAAGCATCGGGTCGCGAAGCGTGGCACGTAATCGATCGATGGTGCTATATCGGCACATGCCCGACACGCGACGGCATCGCGCCGCTCCTCGCCGACTCGCCCGACCTACGCCCGTTCGACTCGGATGTGTACAGCCTGATCGCGAAGCGCCTCGCGCCGGAACAACTGCAATGGATCGCATGCGATGCGCGGCCTGCGTTCCAACTCGTCGTACAGGACGCGCCCGCGCGCGCCGCCGTCACACAGCAGACGAAACGCGCGACGACGAAGCGCCGCGCACCCGCCGACGACCAGTTCGCGCTGATGCTTTAAGCGATGCCGCCGTTCGCGCGCAGCACCTGCCCGTTGACCCAGCCCGCATCGGGCCCGACGAGAAACGCGACGATCGAGGCGATATCGTCCGGCTGACCGAGACGTTCGAGTGGCGGCATCTTCGAGAACGTGGCGATCTGCTCGTCGGTCTTGCCCTCGAGGAACAGCGACGTCGCCACCGGTCCGGGCGCGACCGCATTCACCGTGATGCCGCGTCCGCGCAACTCCTTCGCGAACACATGCGTGAACGATTCGACCGCGGACTTCGTCGCGTTGTAGATCGCGTAGCCGGGCATGTTGAGCGCGAGCGTCGTGCTCGAAAAGTTCACGATGCGCCCGCCGCCCTTCATGCGCGCCGCCGCTTCGCGCAGCGTGTTGAACGTGCCGCGCACGTTGATATCGAACGTCTGGTCGTAAAGCGCATCGCTTGTGTCGGCGAGCGGCGCGGTCTTCAGAACGCCCGCGTTGTTGACGAGCGCATCGACTTTGCCTAGCTGCGCTTCGACGGTCTCGAACATGTCGCGCACGTCGTCGGCTTTGGCGACATCCGCTTTTACGGCGATCGCCGTGTTTCCCGCTTCGCGCAATTGCACGACGAGCGCATCCGCTTCCTTCGCGCTCGACGCATAGTTCACCGCGACCGCGAAGCCGTCGCGTGCAAGACGCCGCGCGATCTCGGCGCCGATGCCGCGCGACGCGCCCGTGACGATCGCCACGCGTTTCGATTGAGTCTGACTCATGATGGGCTCCTCAAAGTGGCTGTTCGATGAGAAGCATGATGAATCATTCCGTTTTCGCGATCATCGTGCGTGGATTAGTATCATCGTTCCAGTAGCTTTAACAATTCACCGCCCATTCGCCATGGATCGATTCCAGGAAATGCAGGTCTTCGTGCGTATCGCGGAGCGGCACAGCTTCACGCAAGCGGCCGACGATCTGCAGATACCGCGCGCCACCGTCACTAATCTGATGAAGCGCATGGAAGAGCGGCTCGGCGCGCGCCTGCTCGAACGCACGACGCGCACGGTGCGCCTCACGCCCGATGGCGAAGAGCACTATCGGCGTTGCGTGCGTCTCATCGCCGATCTGGAAGAAGCGGAAGGCTCGTTCAAGCACGCGGAGCCGAAGGGTTTGTTGCGCGTGAATCTGCAAGGCACGCTCGCGCGGCATTTCATCATGCCGGGACTGCCCGCGTTTCTCGAGCGTCATGCGCAGATCGAACTGCATATCGGCGAGGACGACAGGCTCGTCGATCTCGTGCGCGAAGGCGTCGATTGCGTGCTGCGCGCGGGCATGTTGCAGGATTCGTCGATGATCGGCCGGCGCGTCGCGCTGCTCGAACAAGTCACCGTGGCGAGTCCCGCGTATCTCGCGCGTGAAGGCACGCCGGATGATCTCGAAGCGCTTGCATCGCATCGCGCGGTGAACTTCGTATCGAGCGCGACGGGTCGTGCATTGCCGCTGGAGTTCAGCGTCGACGGGCGTATCGAGACCATCGAATTGCAGGCGTCGGTTTCGGTGTCGGGCGTCGAACTCTATACGCAAGCCGCACTCGCCGGACTCGGCATCGTGCAGGTGCCGCGCTATCACGTCGACGATGCTTTGAACAACGGCCGTCTGCGACTCGTGCTTCCCAACCTTCCGCCACCACCGATGCCGATCTCCGTGCTGTATCCGCATAACCGGCAGCTCTCCGCGCGCGTACGGGTTTTCGCGGATTGGTTGAGCGAGATCTTCGCGCCTTTCAACGCGCGCGCGTCATAAGGAAAGCAAAAGCAAGGAACGCAAAAGCAAGGGACGAGAAAGCAAAAGAGGCCAGCATCCCAATGAAGGGAAGCTGGCCTCTTGTTCGACGCGCTTCGATTTCGCCAACGAAACCGAAGCCGTGATGCCGGCGAAAGAGACTTAAGCCGCTGCGTCCTTCAGCTTCTTCAGCGCGCGCGCCTTGATGCGAACGCTTGCCGGCTTGGCCGGGAACCAGCGCTCCTCGCCCGTGAACGGGTCCTTGCCGAAGCGCTTCTTCTTCGCGGCCACGGCTTGCGCGGTGATCTTCAGCAGGCCCGACAGCGTGAATTCGCCAGCGCCCTTCTTGTGGATCGAACCGAGGATGGTGTCTTCCAGCGCGACCAGCACGGCCTTCACCGCTTTCACGTCGACAGCGGCGCGATCTGCGAGATGCGTTGCGAGCGATGCCTTCGTGAACGTGTCCTTGATCGGCGTGGGAGCGCCGCTCGTGGTCTTCTTCGCGGCTACTTTCTTCGCGGCAACTTTCGGTGCTGCTGCTTTCTTCACCGGTGCGGCAGCGGTCTTCGCCGTGGCCTTCTTGGCCGGGGCTTTCTTGGCAGCGGTTTTAGCGGAAGTCGGCATGTTTCTCCTACCTGTTTTTGGTCAGTGATATTCGAATACGTTCGCACCGATGCGTTCGTATCACGCCGGATTCTACATAGGCCAAGCGAGTTCGTGCGAGTCTTTTGCGCTTTTATATCGTTTTTATAGGGGTTTTTCGTGGCGTCGCGCTGACACGCAAGTCATGGAGCCGCGTTTACATCGCATACGTCGCGCGCTTTATCGCTGCATCGACGATGCAAATGCGCGATGCGCGATATGCGCGATGAGCGGATAGTGATCCGATGCGATACGCGAAAGCGGCGTGCGATGCACATCGACACGCATGAGACGTTCGCCCGGATGCACCCAGATGCGATCGAGCGCGAAGAGCGGATAGCGCGTCGGAAAGGTGCGTAACGCACTCGCGCGATGAAAGTGCGTGACGAGCCGCCGCAACGTGCGGCCATAGACGAACCATTCGTTCAGATCGCCGAGCAGGATCACGGGCAGCGCGGGCGTATCGAAGCTTTGCAGCACTTGCTCCACTTGCGCGCGCCTTTCGCTCGATGCAAGCCCGAGATGCGTCGCGACCACACGCCAGAGTTCGCCGCCGCAATCGATGTCGGCATCGAGCGCGCCGCGCGGCTCGCGGCTCCTGAACGAAAGATCGAGCGTGCGGACCGCGCGCACCGGATAGCGCGTGAGCACTGCGTTGCCGTAACGCCGTTCGGGCGTGTCGAGCGTCGGGCCCGCGACCGCGTTCAGGTTCGTCATGCGTTGCAGCACGTCGAGCACATCGGGCGCGCCGCTGCCGCCGAGCGGCACTTCCTGCAGCGCGAAGATGTCCGCATCGATCTCGGCGAGCACTGCGCCGATGCGTTCCGGCGCGAACTTGCCGTCGATGCCTATCGCGCCATGCAAGTTGTATGTGGCGATGCGCAGCTCGCGTGCGCGCGCGTCCTTCATATATTCGCGTTCGATGACGGTCTCGCGCATCAGCGTCATGAGTTGACCTCGTCGGGGCGCTCGTTTTTCGTCGATGATTCGCGCGGCATCGTGCCGTTCTCGCGCAGTTCGCTCGCGCGTTTGGCTTCGTCGCTGGCGCGCGATTTGTCCGCATCGCTCGGTGCGCCTTCGTGCGCGTCGTGACGATTCTTGCCGCCGAGAAAGCGCTGCAGCAGCAGCGACGCGCCGATCAGCGCCGCGCCGATGCCGATCAGCACCGCGAACGAGCCGACCGTCGGCCGATGCAGCGACGCGACGAACTGATGCGCGAACGCGACCGTCAGAAAGATGCCGGGGCCCATGCCGAGCATCGTGCCGATCATGAAGTCGCGCATGCGGATATGCGATGCGCCCGCCACGAGATTGACGATCGCAAATGGTGCAACGGGCAAGATCCGCAACACGACGACCGCGACGATGCCGCGCTTCGCCACGCGTTCGGACAGCCGGTTGACGCGCGCGCCCGCGAGCTTGCGCACCGCGTCACGGCCGAGCCAATTGCCAAGGGAATACGATATCGCCGCTGCAATCGTCGTGCCGATGAACGCATAAGCCGCGCCCCAGGACGCGCCGAAAACGATGCCCGTCGTCGCGATCAGCAACGTGATCGGCACGGCCATGACGGCCGCGATGACATAGCCGAGCACGATCCAGACCGGCGCGAGCGGCAGCGAATCGATATGGCGCGTCGCGTTCGTGAGCGACTTCAGGTTCACGTAATCGCCGAGCGGCGTCCAGTGCCACAGACCCGCGACGACCACGACCATCAGCGCGAACATGCCGAGCAGCGCGAAGCGGCCGATGAGCGGACGCGTCTTTTCCGCAGGCACGAACTGATCGACGAGTTCGTCGGCGGCGATCGGCGTTTCGGGATCGATCAGCGCCTCGGGCGGAATCAGCTGGTCGAGCTCCGTCGACACTTGCGGATCGAGCGGCACCATCGTGCGATGTTCGTCGCGGTCGCGCAACAGCGCCTGAATTCCCGCATTCGTGCCGTTGCGCGCCTCTCGT
The DNA here is from genome assembly GCF_023631205.1 of Caballeronia sp. NCF2. Taxonomy (NCBI): domain Bacteria; kingdom Pseudomonadati; phylum Pseudomonadota; class Betaproteobacteria; order Burkholderiales; family Burkholderiaceae; genus Caballeronia; species Caballeronia sp. NCF2. The sequence continues at coordinate 357,197 of NZ_JALQDN010000054.1, forward strand.
TCGCGCACCACATCCGCGATATCGCAACCGAGATGCTCGGCGAGCAGCGTGTCGCGCATCGTCGCGATCGCGCGGCGGATACGCGCATCCGCGCCCGCATCGATCGAGACGTTGCATTCGCTGTCGAGGACCATCGAGCGATTGTTCAGATTGGCCGAACCGACGATCAGCAATTCGTCGTCGACGATCATCAGCTTGCTGTGCACGTTGACGATCGCGTCGCCGAGCTTCGGCACGCTCGGGCACAGCAGCCGATAACGCCCGTGCACGTCGGCGCTCTTCAGAAGCCTGTGCAGGCGCGCGCGCAGCACGCCCATCGTCACTTCCTGAAGCCAGCCGCTCTGATTGCGCGGCACGACGATCGTGAGATCGGGTCCGTCCTCGCGCGCGAGCGAATCCGCGAGCGCCGCGCCGATCGTCCCCGAAGTGAAGTACTGGTTCTCGATATAGATGCTGCGCCGCGCCCGCGCGATGGCGTCGAGATACTGCGTGCGAATCTGCTGCACCGGTTCGCGGCCGAGATAATCCGGCTCGGTGAGCGAGATGGCGATATCGACATCTTCGAGATCGACGCGTCGCGAAGGCGGCCACGGATCGTTCTGCAGCGTCGCCCGATGCGCGCGAATCGCGAGGCGCTTGCCGCATGCGCGGGCCCATCGTTCGCGTGCGAGCTGGCCGATTTCGCGCGCGGCGTCGCCATCGAACATCGTGTGGACGTCGTGAAACGGCTGATATGCCGCGCCGTTCGCATCGCGGCGCAGCGGCTCGTCGGGCGCGTGCGCGGACGTGTCCCAGCGCGAGCGCGTGAGATCGAGTCCGCCGACGAATGCCACGCGATCATCGATCACGACGATCTTCTGATGCTGCGATCCGCCGAGCGGATGCTTGCCGTCCATCTGGAACGCGATGCGCCGGTGCGTGCGCCAGCCCATCTTGTAGACGGGCAGCCATTCGCGCTCGAATGCGTAGAGCATCGCGAAATCCCAAGCGAGAATGTAGATGCGCAACCGCCGCTTGTCGCCCGCGAGCGCGTGCAGAAAATCGCCGAGCGCTTCGGGATAGCCGTCGTCCGCGCCTTCGGGCGTGAGCTTCATGCGGCTATCGATATCCCAGCCGAGGATGAACACCGTGCGCTCCGCGCGCGTGAGCGCCTCGCGCAGCACGCGGAAATAATCGGCGCCATCGATGAGCAGACTGAAGCGATCTGCGTGACGCACGCTCGCGCAATTGCGCCCTGGCTGAAAAAACGGCTCGTCGTTTGCGTGGTTCATGTGCCTCTGTGTGCCTCTGCATACCCCGCGACGGGCTTCGCGGCGAAATAACTTTCGTTTTGCAAGCCCCATGCCCGCCGCGCCGCGCGATGTTACGCTTCGTTGCACATGCCGATTCCGGAGCGACATGCGCGATGAACGATAACGAAGTCACCAATCAGGACGATGAGCGCGCAGGACTCGTTCCGCTCGCGGCGGCATCGGTGGTCGTGGGGGCGGCGACGGGCGCGATCGGCGTGCTCTTTCGCTTCGCGCTCGAACGCGGCGATATCTGGCGCAACGCGTTCGTCGCGTGGGCGCACGCGGGCCACGATGCGGCGATCGTGCTCGTCGTGCTCGCGGCGACGGCGGCATCCGCGCTCGCCGCATGGCTCGTCGCGCGTTTCGCGCCGATGGCGAGCGGCAGCGGCATTCCACACGTCGAAGCGGTACTGCACGGCAGCGTGCCGCCTGCGCCGCTCGTGCTCATCCCGATCAAGTTCGTGGGCGGCGTGCTCGCCATCGGCGCGGGGCTCGCGCTCGGCCGCGAAGGTCCGACCGTGCAGATGGGTGCATCGATCGCACATGCCATCGGCACGTCTTTCAGGCGCAATGCCGGCGATTGCCGTGTGCTGCTCGCGGCCGGCGCGGGCGCGGGGCTCGCCACGGCGTTCAATGCGCCGATCGCGGGCGCAGTGTTCGTGCTCGAAGAACTGATGCGCCGTTTCGATACCCGCACGGCGGTCGCGGCGCTCGGCGCATCCGCGAGCGCGATCGCGATGGCGCGTCTGCTGCATGGCGATCTGCCCGACTTTCATCTGCCCGCGCAGCCGTTTCCCGGCTTCGAGATGACCGGCGCGCATCTCGTGCTCGGCCTGTTGCTGGGGCTGCTCGGCGCGCTGTACAGCCGCGTGATTCTCTGGACGATCGATGTCGCCGACTCGATCGCGCCGCCCGCATCGGTGAAACATGCGACGGCGCGCGCCGCCGTGGTCGGCGCGGCGGTCGGCCTGCTCGCGTGGTTCGCGCCGGCTCTCGCCGGCGGCGGCGATGCGCTCACCGAGCGCGCGCTGCTCGGCGCGGGAACCGTCGCGAGCGTGACGGCGATGTTCGCGTTGCGCTTCGTGCTCGGCCCGGTGTCGTATGCGGCGGGCACGCCAGGCGGCCTTTTCGCGCCGATGCTCGCGCTCGGCGCGCAGACAGGCCTCGTGTTCGGCCGCGTATGTCTCGACTGGTTTCCCGGCATGGCGAACCCCGCCGGCGACACCGCCACGTTCGCGGTGGTCGGCATGGCGGCGTTCTTCGTCGCGGTGGTGCGCGCGCCGGTGACGGGCATCGTGCTCGTCACGGAAATGACGGCGAGCTTCACGCTGCTTCTGCCGATGCTCACCGCCTGCTTCACCGCGATGATCGTGCCGATGCTCCTGCGCGTGCCGCCGATCTACGATTCGCTCGGCGAACGCGCGGCGCGGCATCGCTGACGCGGACGCTGCATGCGTCGAGCCGTTGCGGTAGTCTCGTCGATGGACTTCATCCACGAGGACACGCAATGGAATATCGACATCTCGGTGCTTCGGGCTTCAAGGTTCCCGTCCTGAGCTTCGGCACCGGCACTTTCGGCGGCAAGGGCGAACTCTTTCAGGCGTGGGGCGAGACCGACGTGAGCGAAGCGCGCAAGCTCGTCGACATCTGCCTCGACGCGGGCGTGACGATGTTCGACACCGCCGACATCTACTCGCGCGGCACGTCGGAATCGATACTCGGCGAGGCGCTCAAGGGCCGGCGCGACAAGGTCATCGTCTCGACCAAGGCGACCTTCCGCTTCGACGACAACGACCCGAACGCCGTCGGTTCGTCGCGCTTTCATCTCATCAAGGCCGTGAACGGGGCACTGGAACGCCTGCAAACGGATTACATCGACGTGTTCCAGTTGCATGGCTTCGATGCGAAAACGCCCGTCGAAGAGACGCTTTCCACGCTCGACGATCTCGTGCGCGCCGGAAAAATCCGCTATACGGGCGTGTCGAATTTCTCGGGCTGGCATTTGCAGAAATCGCTCGATGTGGCCGACCGTTACGGCTATCCGCGCTATGTCGCGAATCAGACTTACTACTCGCTGATCGGCCGCGATTACGAATGGGAGCTGATGCCGCTCGGCATCGATCAGGGCGTCGGCGCGATCGTCTGGAGCCCGCTCGGCTGGGGACGCCTCACCGGCAAGATTCGGCGCGGCCAGCCGCTGCCCGCGACGAGCCGTCTGCACAAAACCGCCGACATGGGGCCGCCGGTGCCGGACGAATATCTGTACCGCGTCGTCGATGCGCTCGACGCCATCGCCGAGGAAACCGGCAAGACCGTGCCGCAGATCGCGCTCAACTGGCTGCTGCAGCGCCCCACGGTCGCGACTGTGCTGATCGGCGCGCGCAACGAGGAGCAACTGCGGCAGAACCTCGGCGCGGTCGGCTGGAACCTCACGGCGGAACAGGTGAAGAAGCTCGATGAGGCGAGTGCGGTGCGGCCCGCGTATCCGTACTGGCATCAACAGGGATTCGCGGAACGCAATCCGTTCCCCGTGTAAGGAGGTTGGCTGGGCGCGACGGCCCGTCGCGTCCGGACACCGTACAGGAAGTCACCTGACAATCTGTACCGGTACTGTACCGGACACCTTCCGTACACTTGGCGCTCATCGAATCCTTCATTGCGGAGCGCGCCATGCCCGCCGAACTTCTGAACGCCCTTCCAGCCGCCGCGCTGTTCGCGCTGGTGACGACCATCACGCCCGGTCCCAACAACACGATGCTGCTCGCCTCGGGCGTCAATTTCGGGTTGAGGCGCACGCTGCCGCACATGCTCGGCATCAGCGCGGGCATGGCGATCCTGATGATCGCGGTCGGCCTCGGGCTCGCGCAGGCGTTCGAGCGTCTGCCGATCCTCTACACGGTGCTGGAAGCGGCGAGCGTCGCGTATCTGCTGTATCTGGCGTGGAAGATCGGCACGTCGTCGTCGGTGCAGATGCGCGACAGCAAGGCGCGCCCGATGCGCTTTCACGAAGCGATCGCGTTCCAGTGGATCAATCCCAAAGCGTGGATGATGGTGCTCACCGCCGCGAGCACGATCCACCTGCACGCGAGTCTTTCGCTGAACGCCGCGCTGATGGCCGTCGTGCTCGTCGTGATCGGCTTGCCGTGCATCACGATGTGGGCCGCGTTCGGCACGTCGCTGCGCCGCTTTCTCGCGGATCCGCGCCGGTTGCGCATGTTCAACATCACGATGGCCGTCTTGCTCGTGTTGTCGCTGTATCCGATCGTCGCCCATTTTTTCGCTTGATGCGCGATCCGAAACATGCGCGTCGTCTTTGCCTCGACGCGCGTCCCGGTGCATACTGGCCTTACGCGCCGGCACGCAAAATCTGCCGTCCTGCTTGCAAGATTGGGACTGCGTTTCTTTATCGTCAGCACGGTCTGTTCACCTTTCCGCCCGAACGATCCTCAACTGATCCTTAAGCGATCCTTTAAGGCGGACTATTCAGCCCGGCGCGTACAAGCCTTGCTAGTCCGTTGGTTCGCGCCGAATCGTCGGCGCGGCTTTGAAATCTGTTCAAGGAGTACGCCATGTCTGGAGCCAATCGCCCGTCCGGTCCCGCCACGCGCAAATCCCTCGACCTAGCCGATCAGATCGAACGCGATGAACTGGAGAACAACCTGCCGGATGCGCTCAACAGCGTCGACGACGAAGACGACGACGATGAAACCGACTCCGATCGCACACTAGGCCGTTAGCCTCGACAGCCGGACACATCGCGCGAAGGCAAGCGCGATCCGCGACGCCGCAATGTTCCTTTCATTGCGGCGTTTTTGCATCTCCGGCACGCGGGCGATGCGCTGGGCACGTCCGTTGCTTTGAACGATGCGCGGGAAAACCGATGAGCGAAAGCGGCGGCATCGATCCGCCTGCATATCGACCGATCAACCGATCATCCGATCCACCAAGGAGGGCAACATGCTCCGTTACGCTGTCATCTTCTTCATCATCGCGATCATCGCGGCCGTCTTCGGCTTCGGCGGAATCGCAACGGGCGCGGCGGAAATCGCCAAGATCCTGTTCTTCATCTTTATCGTGATCTTTCTGGCGACCTTGCTGCTCGGCGTGTTCAGGCGATGACGCCATTCACGCAGCACACGCCGTAAAGCAAAACGCGCGGGCTTCGACGAAGGCCGCGCGTTTTTTCGTCAGGTGACGATCACCCGGTTCTTCCCGTCTCTCTTCGCGCGATACAGCGCGAGATCGGCGGCTTCGACGAGCTGCTTCGACGCATCGTCGTGCATCGCCATCTGTATCGCGCCGCCGACGCTGATCGTCACGCGCCCGCTCGACGAACCCGCATGCGGCACGTCCAGCGCCTCGACCGCGATGCGTATTTTCTCGCCGAGCAGACGCAAGCCCGGCGCCGATGTCGAGAGCAGCACGACCGCGAATTCCTCGCCGCCGAAGCGCGCGGCGAGATCGGTCGGACTGGCGAGACTCGATTCGATCGTATGCGCGACGAGCTTCAGCACATCGTCGCCGGCGACGTGGCCATACGTGTCGTTGTACGACTTGAAGTTATCGACATCGATCATCAGAAAGCCGATGGACGCATGCTCGCGAGCGGCGCGCCGCCATTCCGCGTTCAGATAATCGTCGAGACGGCGGCGATTCGACAAACCCGTCAGCCCGTCCGAATGCGTCAGGCGCTGCAATTCCAGATTCGTTTCGAGCAGCTTCTGCTGCGACTGACGCAGCGCGCGATACGCTTCGTCGCGTTGCAGCAGGTTCTGATACGAACGCGAGTGATAGCGCACGCGCGCGACGAGCTCGATGGTATCGGGCAGCTTCACGAGATAGTCGTTCGCGCCCGCCGCGAATGCCGCGCTCTTGATGCGCGGCTCTTCCTTCGTCGAGAGCACGATGATCGGGATATCGCGCGTCGCCGGATGCTCGCGGTACTGACGCACGAGCGTCAGGCCATCGACGCCGGGCATCACGAGATCCTGCAGGATCACCGTCGGCCGCGTTTCCTGCGCGGTGCGCAACGCCTCTTCCGGATTCGCGCAGTAATGCAGATCGACGTTGCGCTCTTCGGCGAGCGCGCGGCGCAACGCTTCCGCGATGATCGCCTGATCGTCGACGAGCAGCACCATCACCGGCAACTCGGCGGCGGGCGGCGCGTTCAATGCGGCGGCGAGCAGATCGGACACGGCGCGCTCGTCCGCGATTGCACGCGAGCCCGCGCGCTCGATGCTCGCCGACGCGGCGGCCGCGGCCCGTTTCGCGCGCTCGGCCAGCGGATCGGGATGAGGAGTTTTCATGAAACGTGTGTCCTTGGTTGATGTGCTTCGCTGAGCTCAGTCGAACGCCTTGGCGATCGCATCCGCGATGCGCGGCAGCGGCAGTATCGACGCCGCCGCGTTGAGCGCGGCCGCCGCCTTCGGCATGCCGTACACCGCGCTCGTCGCCTCGTCCTGCGCGATGGTGTGATAACCCTTCGCGCGCATCGCCTTCAGTCCGATCGCGCCGTCGCGGCCCATGCCGGTCAGCAGCACGCCGACCGCGCGTCCGGTCCAGCGCTCGGTCACGCTCTGAAAGAACACGTCGACGGACGGGCGATACGGCAATTGCTCCGGATGCGCGGTGTAGCCTAGGCGCGTGGCGTCGGCGAAATGCAGATGATCGTTGGTCGCGGCGAGCAGCACTTCGCCGGGCGCGGGCCTGTCGCCTTCACGCGCGATACGCACGGGCAGCGCCGATTGCGCATCGAGCCATTGCGCCATGCCTTCGGCGAACGCGCGATCGACGTGCTGCACGATGACGAGCGCCGCCGCGAAATGCTTCGGCAACGCGCCGAGCAGTGTCGCGAGCGCGGACGGTCCGCCCGCCGATGCGCCTATCGCGACGAGACGATCGCCGCTCTTCATGGCGGGCAAAACGCTCGACAATGCGAGCCGCGCGCCGATCTGATCGATCTTCGCGATCAGCGCCGCCGCACCGCGACGCGCATCGGCGCCGGCGAGCGCGGGCGTATCGACGGCATCGAGCGCGCCCGCGCCCATCGCTTCATAGACGCGCCATGCGTTCGCGCCGACATCGACCGTGACGACGAGAATCGCGCACGGCGAACGCGCCATGATGGTCCGCGACGCCTGCACGCCATCGACATTCGGCATCACGAGATCCATCAGCACGACATCGGGCGTGTGCGCCGCGCAATAGTCGATCGCCTGCTGGCCGTCGTGCGCGATCCACGCGATGTCGAAGTCGGGCCGCGACGCGAGCGCGCGACGCAACGCTTCCACCGCCAGCGCAACATCGTTGACGATGCCGATCTTCATGTCTTCGCCTCGCCGATGAGATCGCGCACGGCATCGATCAACGCCTGATCGTGAAAGCTGCCTTTCGCGAGGTAATAGTCCGCGCCCGCGTCGAGGCCGCGCTGACGATCTTCCGCGCGATCCTTGTACGACACGATCATCACCGGCAGGGCGGCGAGTTGCGCATCGCGCTTGACGAGCGTGACGAGCTCGATGCCATCGAGCCGCGGCATGTCGATATCGGTGATGACGAGATCGAAGTCCGCGCCGCGCACCGCGTTCCAGCCGTCCATGCCATCGACCGCGACGGACACGTCGTAGCCGCGCGACGCGAGCAGCTTGCGTTCGAGTTCGCGCACGGTGAGCGAATCGTCGACGACGAGCACGCGCTTCGCGCTCGCCACGCGTGCACGCGAAGCGCCGGCACCGACGCGCCCGAGCTCGCCGCTGCCGACGAGCTTCTCGACGGAACGCAGCCAGTCGTCGAGATCGGCGATGAGCAGCGGATCGCCGTTCTCCATCAGCGCGCCCGCCGCGATGTTGCGCACCTTGCCGAGGCGCTTGTCGAGCGGTTGCACCACGAGCATCCGCTCGCCGAGAAAGCGATCGACGACGATGCCGTAACTCGCCGCGCCTTGTCCGATGACGACGACGTTGAGCCTTTCGCTCGCGGCTTCGAACGCGGCGGTTTCGAGAATCTGATGCGCGGTGACGAGGCCGATGCGCTTGCCGTCGAAGGAAAAATGCTGCTGGCCTTCGAGCATGTCGATGGCGCTCGCGGGCAGCACCAGCGTGCGCGCGACATGCGCGAGCGGCAGTCCGTAGGGCTCGCCCGCCACTTCGACGATCAGGCTGCGGATCACCGACAACGTCAGCGGCAATTGCAGCGCGATGCGCGTGCCCACATGCGTTTCCTGCGTCACGCGCACGCTGCCGCGCACTTGCCGCACGATGTCCTGCACCGCATCGAGGCCGACGCCGCGGCCGGATACATCGGTGACGGCATCGCGCATCGAAAAGCCGGGCAGCAAGAGAAACTCGAGCAGTTCCGCTTCGGTGAGGCGCGCGGCTGTATCTTCGCTCGCGAGACGCTTGCGCACGACCGCGCGGCGAAGCGCATCGAGATCGACGCCCGCGCCGTCGTCGGACACGCTGATAAAAAGCGAGCCCGCGCTATGGCGCGCTTCGAGCGTGATCGTGCCGGTTTCGGGCTTGCCGAGCGCGCGGCGCAATGAGGGCGGCTCGATGCCGTGATCGACCGCGTTGCGCAACAGATGCCCGAGCGGCGCGTCGAGCAGATCGAGAATGTCGCGATCGACCTGCGTCGATTCGCCCGCGATGACGAGACGCACGTCGCGGCCGAGTCCGCGCGCGACATCGCGCACCATGCGCGCGAAGCGGCCCGTTGCATCGACGAAGGGACGCATGCGGCACGCGAGCGCTTCGTCGTAGATCTGCTGGGCGAGATGCGTCGAACGCCGGTCGTAGTTTTCCAGTTCAGCCAGACGCTCGCTCAACTGACGATGCGCTTCCGCCGTCAAACGACGCGCTTCGTCGAGCGCGGCGTGTGTGCGTGCATCGAGTTGCGCGGCGTTCGAATCGGTCAGCGATTCGTGCAGGCGTTCGAGCGCGCGGCTCGCATCGTGCTGCACGCGCTTCACGCGCAGCATCGATTGCGAAAACGGCTTCAGCCACCGCGATTCGACGAGCGATTCGCCCGAATGACTCAGCAGACGATCGAGCGTGTCCGCGCGCATGCGCAACATGCGAGCTTCGTTCGTGCGCGATGGTGCCGGAATTGGCTCGGACGGTTTCGTCGGTGTAAGTTCGCGTTGGGATGTTGCGCCTTCCATATGCGCGCTGAGGCCATCCACGAACGCATCGACTTCGCGTTCGAGCGCGGTCTGTGCATCGATATCGCGCGCCTCGCCGATCTGCACGATCAGATCGACACCGCGCAACAGCATGTCGATGTAACCCGCATCGAGCACGATGCGCCCTTCCTGCGCTGCGACGAAACAATCTTCCATCACATGCGCGAGCGTCACGCCGACCGGCACGCCAACGACACGCGCCGCGCCCTTCAGCGAATGCGCGGCGCGCATGCTCGCTTCGAGCGTGACGGGATCGCGCGGCGCACGTTCGAGCGCGATGAGGCCATCGGAAAGAATCTGCGCCTGCCCGCGCGCTTCTTCCTGAAAGAGGTCGAGCAGCGACGAACGTCCCGCATCGATGCTCGTCATGTGAGATTCCGGTTCAGGCTGTCGATGAGTCGATCGGCGTCGAGCAGGCCGACGGTCGCGTGCCTGAACGCGGCCACCGCATGCGCGTTCGACGACAGGCGCTGGGCGAGCGTCGCGGGCACCGGCTGAAGCTGCGCCTGCGTGAAGCGATGCACGCCGTCGACGGCATCGACGGGAAAAGCGATCGGTCCTTCGTGATCGCCATTGCCGCACTGCATGACGATGAGACGCCCGAGTTCGCGGGCATCGAGCGATACCTTTTTTGCAGCGCTTTCGTCCGCTTCGATGCCGAACAGCCGCGCCAGCGAAGCGCACACGATCAATCTGCCGCGCACGTTCACGACGCCCAGCACCGCGCGATTGCGCCGATGCGGCAGCGAGTGCACCGGGCGCAATTGCGCCACTTGCGCGCAGACGTTCGTCGGCAAGCCGAGCCATTCGCCGCCGATGCGAAACACGAGACATGAGAGCGTATCGGTTTGCTTGTCGCCTCGTTCGACGACCGCCGAAGCGACGATCGACGTACGCGCTTCCACGCGATCCAGCACGCGCGCTGCGGCTTCATCATGAACCGGGCAATTGCGGCAATGCACGTAGCGTTCGAGCTTCGGGCATGACGCATCGCCGCGCACGCCGATGCGGTTCCAGCAATCGTCGATATCGTTCGTGACGCCGATGTCGCGTGCGTTCATCGCGCGCGCTCCGTGACGCGTTGCGCACGCGCGAGCAGCAGACGCGCGCCGCTTTCATCGCCGTCGAGCGAGAGACACGCGGCGAGATGCGTGAGCGCCTCGCGATGCGCGGGATCGAGATACAACGCACGACGATAATGCCCGCGCGATGCCTGATGCTCGCCACGCGCATCGGCGATCACGCCAAGCAGATAGTACGCATCCGCGTTCGATGGATGCGCGTCGAGATACGCGTGCGCGGCATTCGCAGCGGTGTCGAGCTGGCCGGCATCGGCGAGTTGACGCGCGTGCGCAAGACTTGCCGGCGGCGCCGGTTCCGCGTGCGGCTTCGCAACCGGCATCGCACGAACGACGGTCGGCGCACTCGCCCATGCGGGCAACACGAACGCGGGCTTCATCGGCTTCGCGATGATCTGCGGACTCGGCCATGCACCATCGAACACGTTCGCGCGCTCGCGCTCGGGCCGATTGAACGCGAAGGCGAGCGGAATGTTCGCGGAACTCATGCCCTCGCGCATCAGAAGACCCGTCTCCGCCGGACCGACGAACAGCGTGCCGCCTTCTGCGAGCAAGCCATCGAGCACGCGCAGAACGGCGCGCTGCGTATCGCGATCGAAATAGATCAGCACGTTGCGGCACAGAATGAAATCGAAGCGCTCGAACGCATGCGTATCGAGTTGCAGCAGATTCGCTTGCGAGAAGCGCACGCTCTGTGCGACGGCGGGATCGAGCTGCCAGCCGCCATCGGTCGCGCGGAAATGACGGTCGCGAAAACCGAGCGCGCGTCCGCGAAACGCGTTGCGCCGGTAATGCGCGCGGCGCGCCATGGCGAGCGCGCGTTCGCTCACGTCGATCGCGTCGATGGTGAAGCGCTCGGCAGCGATGCCCGCTTCGATCAGCGCCATCGCGACGGTATAGGCTTCCTCGCCGGTCGAGCACGGCGCGCTCAGCACGCGCAGCGGCTTCGCGGGCCGTTCATGCAGACGCACGCGCGCAAGTCGCGCGAGGGCGGCGAACGCTTCGGGATCGCGGAAGAACCACGTCTCCGGCACGACCACCGCTTCGATCAACTCCTGCATGCGCGCGCCGTCCTGCATCACCGCGCGATAGTAATCGTCGAGCGTGCCGCCTTGCTCGTCGCGCCACAGGTGGAAGCGTTCGCGCACCGCGCGCGATACGGCGTTCGCGCCGATCGATTCGGCATCGAGGCCGATCGTGCGATGCAACAGCTCGATGAAGCGGCCGACGCCGAATGCTTCGTCCGCGAAGGCGCTCGGCAGCGCGCTCATGCTTCGCTCCCGGCGAAGAGCAGCGTCTGCACGTCATCGGGCAACAGATGCTCGATGCGAACCCATTGCAGCAGGCCTCGCTCGTCACGCGCGAGCGGACCGAGATAGCGCGCGTGCGGCGTGTCGATGCCCGCATCGGTGAACGAAGCGGCATCGAACGTGACGGTGCGCGTCGCCTGTTCGAGCAGAAGACCGAGCCGATGATGCTTTATCGCGCCGTCGTCGCCGCAACGCGGATACGCGACGAGCGCGAGCCGCGTCGACACTCTCTCGTGCGAGGCACGCGCGAGCGCGAGCGCCGCGAGATCGATGACGGGCACGTTGGCGCCTTCGTAGTCGAGCACGCCCGCGACCCATGCGGGCGCGCCCGGCAGCGTCTTCAGCGGCGCGAGCGGCAGCATGCGCTCGACCTGCGCGCTGTCGAGAAGATAGCGGTCGGCGTCGAGCGTGAACTGGACGAAGAGCATCGCGGCGCGCCTTTAAGCGGCGATTCTGAAGCGCGACACACCCGTGCGCAGACCGTTCGCGACGTGCGTGAGATCGTCGATTGCCTGCGACGACTGGCGCAGCGACTCGGCCGTCTGTTGCGCGGCCTCGGAGAGTTGCGAGAGCGCCTGCGAAATCTGGTCCGCGCCGGTCGCCTGCGTCTGCATGCCTTCGTTGATCATCGAGAAGCGCGGCGCGAGCGTCTGCACCTGATGGATGATCTGCGAAAGCTGTCCGCCTACCTGCTGCACGTCGAGCATGCCGCGGCGCACTTCCTCCGAGAACTTGTCCATGCCCATCACGCCCGCCGCGACCGCCGATTGAATCTCCTTCACCATCTGCTCGATGTCGAACGTCGCGACCGCCGTCTGATCGGCGAGGCGGCGGATTTCCGTCGCGACCACCGCGAAGCCGCGCCCGTACTCGCCCGCCTTTTCCGCTTCGATCGCCGCGTTCAGCGAAAGCAGATTGGTTTGATCCGCAACTTTCGTGATGGTCGCGACGACCTGATTGATGTTGCCCGCCTTCTCGTTGAGGATCGCGAGCTTGCCGTTCACCGAGCCTGCCGCTTCCATCACGAGGCGCATGGTTTCCTCCATGCGCGTAAGCCCCGCCTGACCGGTGCCCGCGAGCGCCGCCGATTGCTCCGCCACGCCCGAGACTTCGTTCATCGTGCGGACGAGATCGCGCGCGGTCGCGAAAATTTCCCGCGACGTCGCGCCGATTTCCGTCGTCGTCGCGGCCGTTTCGCTCGCCGTGGCCTGCTGCTCGCGCGCGGTCGCGGCGATCTCCGATACCGACGTCGTCACCTGCACGGCCGATTTCTGCGCCTGGCCGACGAGGCCCGTGAGTTCATCGGTCATGCGGTTGAAGCCCGCCTCCAGCGTGCCGAACTCGTCGCGGCGCGCGAGCGCGAGGCGCTGCGTGAGATCGCCGGTACGCATCTTGTCGACGACGTCGACCATGCGCAGCATCGGCACCGTCAGCGCCTTCATCAGCATGAAGCCGAGCACCGCCGCCGCCCCGATCGCCACGACCATGATGACGATGAGCGTCGTTTCCGATTTCTGCACCGAGCCGCGAATGCTTTGCACCGATTTCGCGTTGAAGACTTCGTTATGCTCGACGAGCGCGCGCGTCGCGGCCTGACCCGCTTCCCACGCCGGCGTGAGACGCGTATTGAAGGTCGCGACGGCCGCGTCCTTCGCACTCGCGAGCTCTCGCAGCGTCTGATCCTGTACCGGAAGGTAGAGGTCGCGCTGGCGCTTGAATTCGTTGAAGAGGCGACGGTCGTCTTCTTCGAAGATGGTCGGCGCGTACGTTTCCAGCAGCTTGTCGATGCTCGCCCGCGTTTCGGCGAGATGCTGCGTGTCGCGGCGTATCTGCTCTTCGTCGCGGTCGATGAAGACGAGCCGCTGCGTCAGCGTGTAGTTCTCGATCCAGGCCGCGCGCAGGTCGTTGGAGACCGAGAAGCCGATCATCGAATCGTCTTCGAGGCTCTTTGCTTCGCGATCGATTCCGCCGAGCAGCGTGTATGACAATGCGGCCATGACGAGCATCAGGGTAAGGATGATGCCGAAGCTCGCCAGAATGCGATGCCGGATGGACAGTTGCTTCACGCGTTTGAGCCCTATAACTGGAAAAGGACGACCGCGCGCCGCGCGAGAAACGCGAGGCGTCGCGGATGCAGATGGATTTCCGCGCGTGAAAGACGCGCTGCCACACCGTGTTAACGGCCGATTGTGGCTGCGCTTGAATCCGGTGTGTCGAGATGAATCATTTCACCGTGTTTCAGCACGGTGAACGCGTCCGCGGGCAGGCCGGCGCGGCGCACGGCTTCGGCCAGACGGCGCGGCGGCTCGTCGAGCGGTTCGTCGGTCAGCTCGAACGAACCCCAGTGAATGCCGATCGCCTTTTTCGCATGCACGTCCTGGAAGATGCGCACGGCTTCTTCGGGATCGACGTGCTGCGCCTGCATGAACCAGCGCGGATCGTACGCGCCGATCGGAATGAGCGCGAGATCGAAGCCGCCGAAACGCGCGGCGATATCGCGGAAGTCCGGCGAGTAGCCCGTATCGCCCGCGAAGTAAAACGAATACGGACGCGCCGCGCCTGCCGGCGTTTTCACCACCCAGCCGCCCCACAGCGTTTCCGCGCGATCGAATGGCGTGCGCGCGGACCAGTGCTGGCTCGGCACGAACCAGATATCGAGGCCGGCCGCGTGCGTTTCGTCGCTCCAATCGAGCTCTTCCACATTCGTTATGCCGATAGCGTTCATCCACTGTTCGATGCCGAGCGGCACGAGAAAGCGCGGCGGCCCGCCCGCCTGACGGTTGAGCGCTTCGACGCTCGGCTTGTCGAGGTGATCGTAGTGATTGTGCGAGATCAGCACGATGTCGATATGCGGCAGCTCGTCGAGCGTAAGGCCGGGCGGCGTCTTGCGCTTCGGGCCGATGAACGAGAACGGCGACGCGCGTTCCGAGAACACCGGATCGGTGAGGATGTTCACGCCGTCGATCTGCACGAGCGCGCTTGCATGACCGATCCAGGTGAGCGTGTCGGCGGTGCGGTTGGCCTTGAGCCAGGCGATGTCGGGATGCGCCATCGGAAAGTGATAGCCGTTCGCCGGCGGCTTCGGCAAGCCTTGCTTAAAGCGCTCCCAGCGCCACTTCAGGAACGATTCGCGCGGCAAGGTTCCATAGTTGTTCTCGTAGCCCGACGAAGTGCGTTTTGCGTGATGCAGCGGCTGCGGCTCGTGCGATGCAGCTTCCTGGCTGCGCGCCGGCGTGCCTGATGCGCAACCCGCGAGCAACGCGAGCGCGCACAACGCGACATGAGGACGTCGCGCGAACACATCGGAGCAAAAAGCGAAGACGAGATGCATGTTTTGACGAAGTGCGCGCATCGCGGGCAGTCGATTGTACGGAATGCATGGAGAGCACGCTGTGCGCGCTCTGGTCCGATCATCGGAAAATTGCGTTGCGCCTCGTCCCGCAAGGCCGGGCCAGATAATTCATCGCTCTAAGCCGGAGTCGGCCCGCTTCTTGCGTTCAACTGCCCCAGCGCCGAAACAAGGCGTTTTCGAAATCCAATCGCGGCGCGTGCTGCTTTTTCGATGCGGACATCGCATCCCAGCACGCAGCAGGCCGGTGCCAGAGACGGGGGCGTCATGAGTGGCAGTCAAAGAAGAAACGCAACAAACACGTTCAACCCGCAATTGCATACGATGCACGCCATGCTGGTGTCCCGCGCGGCATCGCACATCGCGAGCGCGATGCGGCCCGAAGGCCGCGACGAAGCGCTCGCGGAGGGCATTACTGAAGTCATCGCCCATTGTGGAAACGCGGGGCTCGGCCTCTTTCTCGCTGCGGTCTGGCATTGGCTCGATGAACGCGACTACCACGAAGCCGCCGACGCCGTGCAGCACTACATCGAAAGCGGCACGATGCCGACGGTCAAGCCAACGCCGAAAGTGGTGCGGCGTCGCGACGTGCGCGTGACGTAACCATCAGGTAACGCATCGGGCGACGCGTCAGGTGCCGAACCATCCGGCATCGACGTAATAGTCGCGCGCGGTGCAGCGCGCCGCATCGTCGGATGCGAGGAACAGCACCATGCGCGCGATGTGTTCCGGGTCGATCCGCTCATGCAGACATTGCTGCGCAAGCAGCTGCGCCTCGCTCTCCGGCGACTGCCACAACTTCATCTGGCGCGGCGTACGCACCGCGCCGGGAATCACCGTGTTCACGCGAATGCCATGCTCGCCGAGTTCGCGCGCAAGGCCGCGCGTGAGCCCTTCGATCGCGGCCTTCGCGGTCATGTAAAGCGTGAGATCGGGCAGCGCGAGATGCCATGAGATCGAGCCCATGTTCACGATCGCGCCTTGCTTCTGCGCGCGCATGCGCTTCGCGGCCGCCTGCGCGCAGAAGAACTGATGCCGCAGATTCACGGCCATGCGCTCGTCCCAGTACGCAGCGCTCACATCGTCCCAATGATGGCGGTCGTCGCTCGCGGCATTGTTGATCAGCACGTCGATGGAACCGGCTTCGCTCGCAATGGCATCGAAGGCTTGCTCGATCGCGCCGGCATCGCGCAAATCGCAACGAAGGAACTTCGGCGCATGCTGCTCGCTCGCGAGCGTCTGTTCGAGTTGACGCGAATCGGCCTCGGCGACATCGATGAAAAACACGCGCGCGCCCTGCTTCGCGAACGCCTCGACGATCGCCGCGCCGATGCCGCTGCCGCCGCCCGTCACGACAACACGCTTGCCCGCAAGACTCGGATAGATGGCGTAGGACATGGCGGCTCGCTCAATGTGAATGACGCGGATTGCCGCGCGTTTCGATGACCTTCAGATACAGCGTCGCGGGTTCGAGGCATCCGCCCGTCGACAACTGTCCGACCGTCTGCCGATACAACTCCTGCCACGGCGTCTGCGCAACCGGCGCGGCGAACGACGATTGCGCGCGACGGCTTTCGAGTTCGGCTTCGTCGAGCAGCACGTTCACGCTGCGGGCGTTCAGATCGACGCGAATCCGGTCGTTCGTGCGCAGCATCGCAAGACCGCCGCCGATTGCCGCTTCCGGCGACATGTTCAGAATCGACGGACTCGCGGACGTGCCGCTTTGCCGGCCGTCGCCCATGCAGGGCAGCGAATCGATGCCGCGCTTGATGAGCTCGGCGGGCGGCGCCATGTTCACGACCTCCGCACTGCCGGGATACGCAACGGTGCCGCAGCCGCGAATCACGAGAATGCAGTGCTCGTCGATCTCGAGCGACGGATCGTTGATGCGCGCGTGGTAATCCTCGGGACCGTCGAAGACGATCGCGCGCGCTTCGAACGTGTTCTCCGCGCCCGGCTCGCTCAGATAGGTCTTTCTGAACGCATCGCCGACGACCGACATCTTCATGATGGCGCTATCGAAGAAATTGCCCGACAGGACCATGAAACCCGCGCCGTGTTTCAGCGGATCGTCCGCCGTGCGGATGACCTCGTTGTCGGCGGCGGGCGCATCGCTCGCGATCTCGCCGATCGTGCGGCCCGACACCGTCAGACAATCGCGCGCGATGAGTCCGGCCTCGTCGAGTTGCCTAAGGACCGCAGGCACTCCGCCCGAGCGATGAAAACTCTCGCCGAGATACTCACCCGCGGGCATGCAGTTCACGATGAGCGGCACTTGCTCGCCGTGGCGCTGCCAGTCGTCGAGACTCAGTTCGATGCCCATGTGCCGCGCGATCGCGATCAAGTGCGGCGGGCAATTCGTCGATGCACCCAACGCGGATGCAACGACGATCGCGTTAATGAACGCCTCGCGCGTCATGATCTTCGACGGCCTCAACTCTTCACGCACCATGTCGACGATGCGCTTGCCCGTGGCATACGCCATCTGTCCGCGCTCGCGATACGCGGCGGGAATGCTCGCGCACGTCGGCAAGGACATGCCGAGTGCTTCGGCGAGACTGTTCATCGAGAGCGCGGTGCCCATCGTGTTGCAATGTCCGATCGACGGCGACGATGCGGTCGTCAGGCGCATGAAGCCTTCGTAATCGATCTCGCCCGCCGCGAGCAGATTGCGCGCGTGCCAGATCACCGTGCCCGAACCGACCCGCTTGCCTTCGTACCAGCCATCGAGCATCGGACCGCCCGAGAGGACGATCGCGGGCATGTCGACGGTGGCGGCCGCCATCAGACATGCGGGCGTGGTCTTGTCGCATCCGGTGGTGAGCACGACGCCATCGAGCGGAAAGCCGTGCAGGATTTCGACGAGACCGAGATATGCGAGATTGCGATCCAGCGCGGCGGTCGGACGCCTGCTCTGCTCCGCGAGCGGATGCACGGGGAACTCCATCGGGATGCCGCCGGCATCGCGAATGCCCGCCTTCGTGCGCGCGGCCAGTTCGATGTGATGGCGGTTGCAAGGCGCGAGATCGCTGCCGGTCTGCGCAATGCCGATGATCGGGCGGCCCGATTGCAATTCCTCGCGCGTCAGGCCGTAATTCATGAAGCGCTCGACGTATAGCGCGGTCATGTCGGCGTGCGAGGGATCGTCGAACCACTCCTGGCTGCGCAGGCGCTTGGGATTCTGTTGGGGCATGAGGTGTCTCTCCATCATTCACAGTCGTTCGACGCTGTGTTCATAGTGGTGTTACCGGTAACATCGCGATCAATGTTAGCACGCAATCGCGTTACTGCTTCGGCTTAAGCGCTTTCGCGCGCTATCACGGAATAGGCCACGCGCACGCGCTTGGCCGGCGGTGCAGCAACGCCCTGATCGCGCGCTTCGAGCGCCGCGAGCAAGGTCTCTCCGGTGCGCAGGCCGATGCCGTATGCGTCGACGGAAACCGTCGTGATCGATGGCGTGCAGCATGCGGCAACCTCGAAATTGCCGAAGCCCGCGACGGCGATATCGTCCGGTACGGTGAGGCCGCGCCGGTGACATTCCATTATCGCGCCGAACGCGGACATGTCGCTCACGCACATCACGGCCTGCGTGTCGGGCCATGCTTCGAACAGTGCGGCCATCGCCGGGCCGCCGTGACTCATCGTGATGGGCGAATCGCCGAGACGGATGATGCGTCGATCGTCGAGGCCGAGCGCCTTCATCTGCGCACGAAAGCCTTTCAGACGATCGAGACCGCGACGGTCGAGCTCGCTCGCCCCGCCAAGGAAGCCGATGCGTTGGTAGCCTGCGTCCGCCAGATACCGCACCATTGCGCGCGCGGCGCTGACGTTGGAAAAACCGACGGCGGCATCGATCGGATCGGAAGGCGAATCCCACATCTCCACGACAGGAATGCCCGAGCGGCGCAACAGCGCGCGCGTCGCTTCGGTGTGACGCGAGCCCGTCAACGCGATGCAGCGCGGCTGATGACGCAGCATCGAGCGCACGAGCCGTTCCTCGCGATCCAGATGGTAGTCCGTGTCGCCGATCAGCAATTGCAGGCCGTGCGGTTCGAGCGACGCGGAAAGACCGCGCACCGTGTCGGAGAAATTCGAGCTCGCAAGCGACGGCACCAGCACGGCAACGAATTCCGAACGGCCGGACGACAACGCGCCGGCAGCGGCATCGGCGACGTAGCCGAGTTCGTCGATAGCTTGCTGCACGCGTTCGCGCGTCGCCAACGCAACGCTATGTCCGGCGAGCACGCGCGATACGGTCATCTTCGACACGCCGGCGAGACGCGCGACGTCGGACATGCGCGGCGGGCCGGCGGAAGGATCGAAGTCTTGCTCGGACATGCGGCGATGGTCCTCAGTCGACGCGGACCCAGCCGTCTTCACGCTGTTCCAGGATGACATGCAGCTTCGTCGCGCCTGCTTCGCGGTCTGAGGCGGTTACCTCCGGGAAAGCGCGCTTGATGTCGCGATCGTCGGCCCACGGAGCCACGCTCTCCAGCTTGTAGGTGTAGGTAACGTCGGAACGGTGAGCGGTGGGATCGGGCTCGGTCCAGCTCACGACCTTGTCCAGCTTGACGTGCGCGTAACAAAGCATCCAGGCGCGCGGATCGCTCGTCGCGTTTGGATCGCCGGCGGGCCGGTTGGTTTCGACCGCGTACTTTTGCCCTTCGCCCGTAAGGCTGTACGCGAGGCCGTTCTGTTTGGCGTTAGCGTTCGCGGATGTCGGGGCCGCTCGCGCGATGAGCCCGCTCTTTTCGAGCGCAGCGAGCTGTTCGCGCAGCGCGGCAGCCGAATATTCGTTGAGGTCCCGATTGCTATAGGCCGATGGGAACGCGTAGGGGCCGCGGCCGCTGCGATTCAGGCATAGCAAGCCGCGATTCGTTTTCATGTCGGCGGAAATCGCTTCGCCGAGGCTGGACTCGCTTGCATCGTTCTTCTTGCCGCACGCCGCAAAAAGCAGCGTCGCGCTGACGGCGGCAATCAACAGGCTCGTTCTCATATGCGCTCCGGGATGGGTCGGCATGATGGGTACAACCTTTCGATGCCATTCTACCGACTGAAGCAGCGCATCGGAGTTGGAACGGCACCGGAACAGACTTCGTTGATGCAAATGCCGCGCCCCAACGCAAAAACCCCACCTTTTGGGGTGGGGTTTTTGTTTGAAGCATGAGGAGCCTGACGATTACCTACTTTCACACGGGTATCCGCACTATCATCGGCGTGGAGTCGTTTCACGGTCC
>NZ_JALQDN010000055.1:0-103690 GCF_023631205.1 Caballeronia sp. NCF2
CTATTACCGATTCCGAAGAACCAGCCGCACTCGCCATCAAGCGCCCACACTTATCGGCTGTTAGTTTTTAAAGAGCACATCGCAAGACAAGCCTTACTTCAACTTCCGTCTTGCGTCGCTGCATCAGCAGCAGAGAAACGAGATTATGAAGAGCCGATGACATCTCCGCAAGCCCCTTTCGCAAATTATTTTTCTGCGCCCGCCAAACGCCGCTGGACGTACAAATAGCCAGACATGCAAACGCGGGAAGTCCCGACCGACTCCCCGCGCTCACCAACAGCCCGACGACTCAGCTTCCGAAAAACAGCGTGCAATAACTCGCGGGCCCGACGCAATCCGACGTAGACATCCACATCGAACCATGCTTCATCGACATCGGCTTGCGCATCGCGCCTGAACCCGACGCCGCGCCGCCGGCATGGGTGCCGCCGTACGCTTCATTCGCTTCGTTCGTGTTCCGCCGCGCGGCGACCTTCGCTTCCGCCGCCTGAATATCCGAGGGATAGTTGGCTTGCTCGCCCGTGGCCGGCGAATACCCCGCCTGTTCGAGCTGAACAAGCTCGGCCTTGACTTGTTCGCGCGTCAGAGGGGCGTTCTGGCTCTGCGCGAAAACGAACGTGGGTGCAGCGACCACGGCGACGGACACGACGATTTTGGCGATGGCGTTCATGATGTTCACTCCGACAGAAAAGGTTGACCGGATCGCACGCGATCCACGACCTCATCGAACGCACAGGGCCCTTGCGCGGCTTCGACTCACTCGACCTAGGTTTCAAGCGTAGAGGCTTCGACTGGTTAACCCGGGTACGCAGCGATCTATTCCCGCATCGAGCAGACTCTATAAGAAGAAAAAGGAAGGAAGCGCGGAGGACGGACCGGATGAGGAGTCCGGCAAGGCGCCAGCCAGCACCCGTCCACCGCGATCGTAATCGTGATGCAAAGCGCCGTGAAGATCATCGGCGCTCACGCAGCCCGTGCTCAATGCGCGTCCGGCACGAGATGCACGCGTTTCTCCGTTGCGGCTTCGACGGCCGAGCGCGAATACAGCAACGGGAAGTACTGCCCGTCGAGCCACATCTGCGCGAGATCCCGATAATGCGGGCTATCCGGATCGCCCGATTCGCCAGGCAGATTCACCGCACGCGAGTTGTCCCAGTTGCCGACATCGACGACCACACGAAACGACGGTCCGTTCGTCTCGCGGAAGTCGCTCGCGCGATAGGTCGACTGATTCGGCGTGTAAGCGCTGCCTCCCTTTCCGATCGGCCCGACGTTCAGCTTCGCACGCATGTCCGCATCGACGACATCGGCCAGAGGATGCGCGTTGAGGTTCGTTTGCAGCTTGCCCCAACGCCACTGGGTTGCATCGGCGCCTTGCAGATGACGCATCTCCGCATAGGCATCGCGCAGACTCGAAAGCAGAACGGCATCGCGTTTGGCCGGCGCCTCGTCGCCGAAGCGCGTCTCGGGATGTTCGAGCGAATCGAGCATCACCGAGGTATCGGGTGCGCCGAACGACGCCGCCGCGTCCTTCGGCAACACCGCTTCCTTGAACGTGCGTCCGAGATGACGCGAGAACCATACTTCTTCGAGCGCGGCTTGCGGCGAACTCGCGCTCATGTGCGCGTCCCAGTCCTTGAGCATCGCGAGCGCGGCGCGTGTGTCTTCATCATCGCTCGAAAGCGGCGCGAGTAATGCGACGAGCCTGCGCGCCGGAATCGAAACGTCATCGTTCTGCAAGCGCTCGGAGTCTTCGATCGACACCCTCGGCAGCGATTTCAACACTTCGTCGATACGCTGATGCCGCGACCCGTTGGTCCATTCGAAGCCGAGCTTGCGCTCCGCATACGGATAACCCGCGGGCAGATTCATTTCATTCGACGTGGTGAAATAAGCTTGCGCCGGGTTATAGACCGAAGGCATTGCATCGCGCGGCCAGAAGCCCGCCCATTCATAGCGGCCATCGCCGGGCACGGGCATGAGGCCGTCCCAATTCGGGCGTTTCGGCGCGAGGCCGCTCGGCACCCAGCCGATGTTTCCATCCTTGTCCGCATAGAGCTGATTCACAGTCGGCGCGCCCCATGTCGCAAGCGACGCCTTGAACTGCGCGTAATTCTTCGCGCGCATATAGCGCATCGAATCGAAATACGGCGACATGCCGGGCGACAGCCACGCCGTGCGCACGGCGAAGGCGCGATGCTTGCGTTCTTCCGTATAGATCACAGGACCGTGTCGCGTGTAAAGCAGATCGGCGGTGACGGGAGCGCCATTACGCACGGCGATCTGTTCACGCACGACGCGCATCGGCTCCCACTTGCCCTTATAACGATACTGCCGCGAATTCGCCGGATTCAACTCATATACATAAAGATCTTCCTGATCAATGTTGAAGATCGTGAGTCCATAAGCGATCGAGCCGTTATGCCCGATCGAAATGCCTGGCGCCGAAGGTTCGCCCGCGCCGATGATATCGAGCGTCGGCGTGCTGATCTGCTGAATGTAGCGAAGGCTCGGCGCGGCATAAGCACGATGCGGATCGTTCGCCATGATCGCGCGGCCCGTCGCCGACTTCGATGGCGCGATCACCCAGTTGTTGCTGCCTTCGGTCACTTCCTCGGGATTCTCGGCTGCGGCGATCATCGTCGTCGATGCATCCGTGCTCTTCATCGACTCCTTCGTCACGCGCACGCCTTGTGTTGCGAGCGTAAAGACTTTGAGGACATCATCGGGAAGGCAGGGATCGAGGCCCGCGGGCATCTGCGCTTTCCACTGCGGCTGCAGTCCGAAACGCACGGTGTCCGCGTCGAGCGAGCTCTTGCACGTCACGCGTGCACGCGCGACTTCGCTTGTGAGATTTCGCGTGAGACCGTGGCTGCGAATACGCACGATATCGTCGGCGCTCCATTTCGCCGGCCAATAGCCGATCTTGCGAAACTCATAAGGCATGCGGTCCGGATGCGCGGCAAGCCAGTCGATATACGCATTCACGCCGGCTGCGTAGCGTGTCGCGGCAGGCTTCGCATCGGGACCATAGCGCTGCCATTCGGTCGCCATGTCGCCGCGGTAAAGAAAGAGCCGCGTGGCCTTGTCCTGTTCCACATAAGCGGGACCGAAGACCTCCGAAAGCTCGCCGAGGCCGCGTCTGCGCCACAGATCGATCTGAAACATGCGGTCACGCGCGGCGTTGAAGCCTTGCACGAAGAAGGCGTCGCTATCGTTGACGGCGAAGATGTGCGGCACGCCCCAACGGTCGATCAGGATGTCCGACGGTTGCGAAAGACCCGCAACGGCAATCGTTTCATCGCCCGGTGTATCGGCGAATGCGATTCGCGCGTCGAGCGGTGCGATTAGAGATGCGCCGATCGTCAGCACAATCAGGCGTTGTCCCTTTCTTCGATTCATCTTGGCGTCTCCGTTCTTATCAGTGTCGATTCCAGTCACACGAATATCGCACTGTAATTCGAATGCAGGAGACACGCAAAGGTTGTCGGCGGTTATTTAATTCGGACGCCGAATCTATTCGCGAAACGCTTTCACCCGAATGACGCCATTCTCGAACAGCGACTCGAGCTCACTCGTCCTGCCGCGGCTGCTCCTGCAAAGCCGTATCGCGGATGACTTCCGCGAACTTCTCCAACGCCTGCAGCGGACCACTCACGCTGTTGTATTCCTGCGTGCCGATCCGGCCTTCCAGCACCACTGAAAAGCCGCAGTCCTGCGCGATCTTCAAAAGATTGTCCATGTCGTAGTCGCCTCGTGTCGCTATCACGAAGCACACGTAATGCCTGCTCGCGCTTTCGTCTTACTTTCGCTCATGGCGTCGTTTTACGCCGGCGCATCCGCCCCGCCTGTAATTTTTACTCGCGCCGTCTATCCTTGATTTGGCACACCCGCGTGCGACTCACCGCCGCTCTGCTTGACACCGACGAGCCGCCTCACGTATTGTTTGGTAGACCAACCAAGTAACGAATACTTCCACGGAGCGCGCCATGAGCCGCATCACCGCCATCCCGACCTGCTTGCTTTTCGCCACGGCGCTCGCGGCGTGCTCGCATCAGGACCGCGATATCTATCAGGGCTACGTGGAAGGTGAATTCGTCTACCTCGGCTCGTCGCAATCGGGCAAGCTCACAGCGCTGTCCGTCGCGCGGGGGCAAACGTTGAAGGCGGGAACGAGCGCCTTCATGCTCGAATCGGCCGATGAAATCGCCGCCCTCGATCAGGCACAGCGTCAACTCACGGCCGCGCAGTCGCAACTCGAGGACATCCTCACGGGAAAGCGCGCACCGGAGGTCGCATCGGTGCGCGCGCAACTCGCGCAGGCACGCGCGAACGCTCGCAAGGCCGCGCTGCAACTGAGCCGCGATGAAGCGCAGTTCAGCGCGGGCGGCATCGCCAAAGGGCAGCTCGACGATTCGCGCGCGAATGCGGATGCCGCCGCCGCGCAAGTACGCGACCTCGCCGAACAGGTCGATATCGCACGCCTGCCGGGCCGTCCTCAACAGATCGCGGCGCAACGCGCGCAAGTCGCAGCCGCGCAAGCCTTTGTCGCTCAGGCGCAATGGAAGGTCGACCAAAAGCGCGTTGCGGCGCCTGCGGACGGGCTCGTGTACGACACGCTTTATCGTGTCGGCGAATGGGTACAGGCGGGCAGTCCGGTCGTGCAGATGTTGCCGCCGCAGAACGTGAAAGTGCGCTTCTTCGTTGCGGAAAACATGGTGGGTAGCCTCGCAACGGGGCGCGCGATATCGATTCATTGCGACGGCTGCACGGAAGACGTGCCCGCGAAAATCACCTACATCTCGAATCAGGCCGAATACACGCCGCCGGTCATCTATAGCAACGAGAATCGCTCGAAGCTCGTGTTCATGGTCGAAGCGCATCCTCAACCGGCCGATGCATCGAAGCTGCATCCGGGCCAACCCGTCGGCGTGAGGTTGCAATGAGTGTAACGAGCATGCAGGACACGCAATACGTCATCGACGTCCAGAATCTCAACAAGCACTTCGGCGACAAACACGTCGTCAACGATGTATCGCTGCAAGTCGCGCGCGGCGAGATCTTCGGCTTTCTCGGCCCGAACGGCAGCGGCAAGACAACATCCATCCGCCTGATGTGCGGCCTGCTCACACCCGATTCGGGCAGCGGTACGTGCCTCGGCTACGACATCGTGCGCGAAAGCGAAGAGATCAAGCGCAACGTCGGCTATATGACGCAGCGCTTCTCGTACTGGGAAGACCTGACGATTCGCGAGAATCTCGACTTCGTCGCGCGCATCTATCAGATGAGCAATCGCCGCGAAACCGTGGATCGCGCGCTCGAAGCGCTCGGTCTGCAGAGCCGCGCGAGTCAGCTGACGGGCTCGCTCTCGGGCGGATGGAAGCAACGCCTCGCGCTCGCCGCATGCATGCTGCACGAGCCGAAGCTGCTCCTGCTCGATGAGCCGACCGCAGGCGTGGATCCCACCGCGCGCCGCGACTTCTGGGAGGAGTTGCATCGTCTCGCCGCGAAAGGCATTTCGGTGCTGGTGAGCACGCACTACATGGATGAAGCCGAGCGATGCCACAAGCTCGCGTATATCGCGTATGGCAAGCTGCTTGCGCAAGGCACCGCGAACGAAGTGATCGCATCGCAAAACCTCGCGACATGGAGCATTCACGGCGAGCATTTGAGCGAACTTTCCGAACGCTTGCGCAAGACGCCCGGCATCGATCAGACCGTCGTATTCGGCTCTGCGCTGCATGTGAGCGGCAGCGATCACGCTGCGCTCGAGGCGGCCGTGCGCGATGCGACAAAAGACGGCGCAACGCGCGCCGAGCCGATCGAAACCGGACTCGAAGATGTCTTCATCTATCTGATGAGCCGGTCGACCGACAACTTTAAGGTGACGTCATGAAGGCACGCGGCCCGCTCGCGATATTCGCGCGCTTCTCCGTGACGCGCTGGTGGAGCATCGTCATCAAGGAGTTCCTGCAATTGCGGCGCGACCGCATCACGTTCGGCATGATCGTCGGCTTGCCTATCGTGCAGCTCGCCCTCTTCGGCTACGCAATCAACACCGACCCGAAGCATCTGCCGACGGCCGTGATCGTCGGCGATCAGAGTCCGTTTTCGCGCAGCTTCATCGCGGCAATGGAGCACTCCGGCTATTTCGACATCGTCGAGACGCTGCCCGACGACGAAGCTGGCCGTCGCGCACTTGCGCAAGGCCGCGTGCTTTTCGTGCTGAACATTCCCGTCGACTTCTCGCGCAAGCTGTTGCGCGGCGAGCGGCCCGCGCTGCTCGTCGAGGCCGACGCGACCGATCCGAATGCGGTGAGCAAGGCGAGCAACGCGCTGACCATGCTCGTACGATCCGTTGCCGACAAGGACATCACGGGCCCGCTTGCTCGTTTGAACGCAACGCCCGCCCCATTCGACGTGCAGGTCCACAACCTCTACAACCCCGAAGGCATCACGCAATACAACGTCGTGCCCGGCTTGATGGGCGTGATTCTCACGATGACGCTCGTCATGATGACCGGCCTCGCGATGACGCGCGAACGCGAGCGCGGCACGATGGAAAACCTCCTTGCCACGCCCGTGCGTCCCGTCGAGGTGATGACGGGCAAGATCGTGCCTTACGTGTTCATCGGTCTCATTCAGGCGTCGATCATTCTCGCGGCCACGCGTTTCGTCTTCCATGTGCCGCTCGTCGGCAATCCGCTCGCGATCTATCTCGCCGCGCTGCTTTTCATCGCCGCGAATCTGACAGTGGGCATCACGCTGTCGTCGCTCGCGCAGAACCAACTTCAGGCAATGCAGCTCACCATGTTCTATTTCCTGCCGAACATCCTTCTCTCCGGCTTCATGTTTCCGTTCGCGGGCATGCCGGCGTGGGCGCAGTTCATCGGCAATTTGCTGCCGCTCACGTACTTCAATCGCCTGATTCGCGGCATTCTTCTCAAGGGCAACGGCTGGGCGGACCTGTGGCCCTCGGTGTGGCCGATGGCGCTCTTCACCGTCATCGTGATGGGCATTGCGTTGCGCTTCTATCGGCGCACGCTCGACTAGGGAAACATCGATGAAAAAGATTCTTCCCCTCTGCGCGCTCATGTTGTGCGGCTGCACTGTCGGCCCCGATTTTCATGCGCCTGCGCCGCCGGACACGCAGACCTATGTCAAAACGCCGGTCGAGGTAAAGGACTTTCCCGCGGCCGATCATGCGCTGCCGCGCTGGTGGACGCAGTTCGGCTCCGATACGCTGAACCGTCTCGTCGATCGCGCATTGAGCGACAGTCCCTCGCTCGACGAGGCGCGGGCGAAGCTCGTGCAGGCGCGCGAGGACTATCGCGCGCAGGCGGGCGCGACATACTTTCCCGTCGTCGATGCCTCGCTCTCCGGCTCGCGTCAAAAGGTCGATCCTGCTGCCTTCGGCGTGCCGATTCCGAGTCCGGGTCCGTTCACGCTTTATGATGCCTCGGTGAGCGTGTCTTACACGCTCGACTTCTTCGGCGGCGAGCGGCGCGCACTCGAAGCATTGCGTGCGCAAGTGGACTATCAGTCGTTCGAGCTCGATGCGGCGCGGCTTTCGATCGCGGGCAATGTCGTTGCCACCGCGATCCGGCGCGCTTCGTTGCAGCATCAGATCACGCTCACCGAAGGTCTCGTCGATGCACAGATGCGTCAACTGTCCATCATGGAAGGCCGCCTGAAGGCGGGCGGCGTCGCGCCGTTCGACGTGCGCAGCCAGCGCACGCTCGTCGAGCAGACGCGCGCAAACCTTCCGTCGCTCGTCACGCAACGCGATCAGGCCGATCACCGGCTTGCAGTGTTGCTGGGCGTCGAGCCATCCAAGGCCGACTTCGATGCCATCACGCTCGATTCGCTTCATGTTCCGGGCAACGTTCCGCTGACCTTGCCCTCGACGCTCGCACGCGAACGACCCGACATCCGCGCATCGGAAGCGTTGCTGCATCGGGCGAGCGCGAACGTCGGCGTGGCGACTGCCGACCTCTATCCGAAGTTCTCGCTCTCTGCGGGCGTGGGAAGCCAGCGCACGAACATCCACGACATGCTCAATAGCCTCAACGTGTGGAACGTCGGCCTGAATCTCACGCAGCCGCTATTTCATGGCGGCGAGCTGCGCGCGAGGAAGCGATCGTCCGAAGCGGCCTACGAAGCAGCCATGCAAGCCTATCGACAGACCGTGCTGGACGCGCTGCAACAGGTCGCCGATAGCCTGACCGCGCTTCAAAACGATGCCGATGCCCTGCACGCGCGCGAGATCGCGGCGAACGAAGCGCAAGCCAATCTCGACACAGCCAGCGCGCGCTTTACGGCGGGCGGCGTGAGCCGCTTCGATCTGCTCGACACACAACGTCAGGCGCTTCAGACGCAACTCGATTACGCGCTCGCGCACGCCAATCGTCTCTCGGACACCGCGGCACTTTTCCACTCGCTGGGCGGCGCAGGCGAAGACACGAATGCAGCGAGCAAACCGGTTGCATCCGCAACTAATTAGCGAGCTTTCCGAGCCGATGCTTGAGCACCTTGCCGCTCGCGGACACGGGCAATGCATCGAGTATGCGGATAGAAGAAGGCCGCTTGTAGGGCGCGAGCCGCTCGCCGACCCACTCCGCGAGTTCGCTTTCGCTCGCCGTGCAGCCGGGCCTCAATTCGACGAACGCAAGCACGTCTTCATTGCCCTGCACGCTCCGTCCGACCACGGCGGAATGCAGCACGGCGGGATGACTGTTGAACGCCTGCTCCACTTCCGCGGGATACACGTTGAAACCCGAGCGGATGATCAACTCCTTGCTGCGCCCGACGATATACAGGTTGCCCCTCTCGAAGCGCGCGAGATCGCCCGTCTTGAGCCAGCCGTCCTCCGTCACCGTGGCCGCCGTCTGCGCCGCATCGCGGTAATAGCCGAGCATCACGTTCGGCCCGCGCACCCATAGTTCGCCGGTATCGTCGGCGTCGCTTTGATGCGCGAGCGGCACGATGCGCGCCTCGACGCCTGGAATCAGCGGCCCGACGGACGAATCGGGCGCCGGTGCATCGAGCAGCGTGTTCGATACGGTCGGACTGCTCTCCGTCATGCCATAGCCGTTATGCAAGGGCACACCGTAGAACGCTTCGGCAGCGGCCTTGAGCGTCATGTCGAGAGGCGAGCCGCCGCAATAGACGAAGCGCAACGATGGCGCATTCAGGCCGCCGCGCGGCGTGAAATGATCGATCAGCTTCGCATGCATCGCGGGAACGCCTTGAAAGATCGTCATGCGTTCATCGCTGAGAACGCGTCCCGCGCGCGCGGGATCGAAACGCGCCGCAAGACGCAACGTCGCGCCCGCATACAGCGAACCGAGGCACATGGACGCAAGACCGAACACATGCGATACCGGCAGTACGGCATAGACGCGATCGCTGGTACCGACACGACGCAGCGTGCTGGATACTGCCGCGACGAACAGCAGATTACGATGCGACAGCATCACGCCCTTCGGCGCGCCGGTCGTTCCCGTCGTGTAGATGAGCGCCGCGCATTGCCTGTCCGATGACAGTCCGTGCGGCTCCTGCTCAGACGCGGCATCGATATCGCTTAACGCAAACGCGCCGATCGGCGTCGCATCGAGCGATTCGACCGAAGCGCCGTCACGTTGCGCGTGATGCGCGGCGTCGTCGGAAACATCGACGGTATAGAGCGCGATGCGTGGCTTCGCATGCGCGCGGATCACATCGAGCTCGACTGCGGACAATCGCGCATTCACGATCAGCGCCCACGCATCGAGACGGCTCACGGCAAAAAGCGATGCGACGAGCAGGACGCTGTTCTCGCCGATCAGCATGACGCGATCGCCGGCGCGCACGCCCGCCGCACCGAGACGCGCGGCCAGCGCATCGATTGCATCGTCGAGTTGCGCATAAGTCAACGCGCGCGCGTCCTCATGCAACGCGATGTGATCGGGATGCGCCTTCGCACCGCGCGAGATGATCGCGTCGATGCGCGCGGGCAGCGACGCAATGAGCTTGTTCGTATCCATGTCGAGCGATATCGTTCGAGACCCTGAGGCCCGAATGATAAACGCTCATGCTCTATCCCGCGAAACGCGGCTCGGGAATGCCGCGCACGCCGAGGCCCGTCACCGCGAAAAGGCCGCCCTTGTCGCGCTCTTTCTGCGGAATGCCCCACATCGGGCGGCCCATCGTCGATACGTAGAGGATGTCGAGACTCGGTCCGCCGAACATCACGCTCGTCAGATTGCGCACGGGAAACGGCACGACGCGATCGAGTTTGCCATCGGGAGCGAAGCGCAGAATGCGTCCGCCGAAGACGAGAGCAGACCAGACATAGCCTTCTTCATCGACGGTTGCGCCATCGAACGTGCCGGCCATGTCGTGCGCCGATGCGAACAGGCGCTTGTTCGTCGCCGCGCCCGTTTCGATGTCGTAGTCGTAGGCGTACATCTCCTTGCTGTATGTGTCGGTGAAGTAGAAGGTCTTGTTGTCGGGGCTCCAGCATGGGCCGTTCGAACAACTGATGCCGCTGTCGAGCCGCGTGACCTGGCCATTCGTATCGAGCCGATACAGCCCGCCGCTGCGCGTCGAGCGCTGGCCGCGATCGGCATCGTAGCGGTCGAAGTCGTAGGACATGGTGCCCGCGATGAAGCGTCCACGGCGATCCACCTTTCCGTCATTGAACCGCGTCTCGGGATCGTCGCTTTCGGGATCGGCGATGAACTGCACGGTCTGCGCATCGAAGTCGTAGAAATACAGGCCGTTCGCGAGCGCGACCACCGCGCCGCCCTGCTCGCGCAACGCCATCGAACCGATGTGACGCGGCACGAAATAGCGCTTCACGTCGCCGCCGTCAGCACGGCAGCTATAGATTTCCGCGGCCGTGCTGTCGATCCAGTAGAGCCGTTCCTCCTTCACATCCCATAGCGGTCCTTCGCCGAGATGATTGTTCGCATCGACCAGCAAGCGTACTTCGGGCATCGTCGTCTCCTTTGTTCAGGCTTCACCGTCCTCGATATCGCGCCGATGCGCGAGCAGCGCCATCAAACGCCGATCGCGCCAGCGGCTGCGTTCTTCGATCTTCTCGCCGGGCAGCACCGCGCGCCGTTCGGCATCGAGCTTGCCGAGCGTCTCGGCCGACCAGTCGAACGGCTTGCGTCCCGCAGCGATGCTCTTGTATGTGCCGCCGTAGCGCGCAGCGTAATCGGCCACGCCACCGGGCGCGTTGAGGTCGATCGTTTCGAACGGGCCCATGAACGACCAGCGCATCGCGAGTCCATCGCGTATCACGGTGTCGAGATCGGCGGCGCTCGCATAACCTTGTTCATAGAGACTCAACGCTTCGTCGAGCAACGCGCCTTGCAGACGATTGAGCAGAAAGCCCGAGATCTCGCGATTCACGGTGACGGGCTTTTGCTTCGCTCCTTCGTAGATGGCGCGTGCGCGTTCCATCGTGTCCTGCGAGGTCCACGGCGCGCCGCACAACTCGACGAGCGGCACCAGCGACGGCGGATTCACCGGATGCGCGACGAGACAGCGTGCGCGGCCTGCGATGCCTTCCGTGAAGGTCGATGCAGGCAATCCCGATGTCGAACTCGCCAGAATCGCGTCAGGCTTCGTGAGGCGGTCCAGTTCGATGAACAACGCACGCTTCGCTTCCACCACTTCCGCGATGTTCTCCTGCACGAGATCCGCGTCGGCGACAGCATCGGCGAGATGTTCGCATGCGGTGATGCGGGCCACGATCGCATCGACGGCTTCATCGATCAGATCGAACGACGCCAGATCCTCGACGCTTTCGCGGATCGCGGGAATCGCGCCGCCGAGCATGTCCTTCGATGCATCGTGGATCGTGACGTTGAAGCCGCTCTTCGCAAAGACGATCGCCCACGCGCGGCCGATACGGCCCGAACCGATCACCGCAATGTTGTTCGCTTGCATCTGCATCTGGTCCTCGTTCGAGTTGGTTTAGCCCTTCTTGTCCCGCAGCGTGATGACAGCCGCCAGCACGACGAGTCCGTTGATGATGTCGCGCACCGCGGGCGGCACCGTGGTTCCCGCAAGCAACGTCCCGAGCGCCGTAAGCAGCAGCGCGCCGCCGAACACGCCGAGATAGTGCCCGCGTCCACCGGTAATCAATGCGCCGCCGACGACAACCACTGCAATCGACGGCAACAGATACGGATCGCCCATGCCGAGAAAAGCTTGCGAGCTGAACCCCGCGAGCAACAGGCCGACGATCGCGGAGCACAAACCCGAAAGGCAATACACGGCGATGAGCGTCGTGCCCACGCGCACGCCCGACAGCTTCGCCGCGACCGGCGAATTGCCGACCGCATACACGCGCCGCCCAAACGGCGTGCGATGCAGGAGCAGCAACGCGATGACGAGAAACACCGGCACGCTCCACGCCGCGATCGACAGCGGACCGAAGCGTCCGTTGGTGAATTCGCTGATCGTCGACGGCGACCATCCTTGTGGCGAGCCATTGCAATAGATCAGCGTGAGGCCTTGCAGCAAACCGTTCGCCGCAAGCGTGACGACGATCGGCGGCAAGCCGAGCATCACGACGCCCACGCCATTGAACACGCCGACGAGCAGGCCGACCAGCAGCACCATCGGCACCGCCCACGCGGCCGCGCCGTTCACGCCGTGCGTGAGTCCGGTCAGCAACACGCCCGACAGCGTGATGAGCCAGGGCATCGACAAGTCGAGTCCGCCCGTCAGGATCACCGCGCCCTGGCCGAGGCCGAGTATCGCGAGAAACAAGGTCAGCGTGAGCAGGCTGCTATAGAAGTTCGCGCTGACGAGCACGCCCGGCCCATAGACAAAGCCCGTGATGACGACCACCGCGAAGAACAGCAGATAAGCCGGCACCACATACTTGACCCATTCGCGATTGCGCTCGATCCAGTCGGCGATCGGTCGTCCCTTCAGCTCCGTGTTTTCAACCGGACGATAATCGTCGACTTCGAACGCAACGCGCCGCGCATGCTTGTCGTCGCGTGCGCGCGTGCCCGTTCGCACCGCCTTGAGCCACTGCGCCGCGTGACGCGCGCATTCATGCGCCGCCGATTGCTTGCCGATCGACGAACCGAGCACCGCGAGAATCAGGATCACCGCTTCGGCTATCGTCGTGAAGAACGCCGATACGTTCAGCACGAGCAGAATGTTCACGGTGATCATCAGCGTCATTGCTGCGAACACGGTGCCGACGCAGCCGCCACGTCCGCCGCCGAGCAACGTGCCGCCGAGCACGACGGCCGTGAACATCGAGAGCAGCAGCGGACGGCCGACGAGCGGATCGGCCGAGCCCGTCTGTGCCGATACATACAGACCCGCCGCCGCGTAGAACATGCCAGCGAGCGCATACGTCGCGATGCGGTAGCGCGTGACCGGCATGCCGTTCGCATACGCGCCGTCGGCATCGCTGCCTAACGCGTACAGACCCACGCCGTAACGCGTGCGCTTGATGAACGACCAGATCAACAGCGCAAGAATCAGCAAGCCCGCCGACATCGGCATCTTGTCGGGGATGAGATCGGCGGTGAGCACCGCGCCGAACTGATCGCCGACGCTGCCGCCCGGCTTGTTCTGAATCAGCAGCGTCAAGCCTTGCACCATGAACATCGTCGCGAGCGTGACGACGATCGATTGCAAGCGAAACCATGCGATCAGCGCGCCGTTGACGAGGCCGATGCCGCCGCCGATCGCCAGAATCAGCGCGGCGCCGCCCCATTGTTCGACGGGCGATCCTTGCACGAAGCGCACGGCAAGCACGTTCGCGAGCGACACGACCGCCGAGGCCGACAGATCGAATCCGCCCGACAGCACGACGATGGTCTGCCCGATCGCCGCGAGCGCGAGTGTAGTTGCGCTCGAAATTACCGATCCGATGTCGTAGAGCCCGACAGGTGTCGCGGACAGCGAAACCCATCCGGCGAGCATCGCAAGCAACGCACTGATCGCGATGATGAGCCCGCGATGATGATCGATGCGCGCGCCAAATCCCACGCGTGCGCCCGGCCGCACGACCTCGCTTTCGGGCGACGCAACGGCTATCTTCATGAGCAACCTCTCAACTGGAAAGCATCTTGCGCATCACGTTTTCTTCGGTCAGCGCGTCGCCGCTCAACTCGCCGGCGTTGCGTCCGCGATACATCACCGACACGCGGTCGCACACGTTGACGAGCTCGGGCACGTCCGTCGAATAGAAGAGCACGGAGCCACCCGCCGCGGCGAATGCACGCATCAGCACGAAGATCTGATGCTTGGTGCCGACGTCGATGCCGCGCGTCGGATCGAACATGAGCCACACGCGGCTTTGCGTGAGCAGCCACTTGGCCATCGCGATCTTCTGCTGATTGCCGCCGGAGAACGACAGACACGGCTTGTACAGCGCGCGCGGATTCACCTCCATCTGCGCAAGCGAGCGACGAATCGCGGCCTGCTCGCGCTTGCGATCGATGAGGCCGAAGCGCGCATAGCGGCCGATCACGGGAAGCGACACATTCTCGCCGCCGGGCAAACGCAGGAACAGGCCTTCGGTCTTGCGGTCTTCGGGCAGAAAGCTCGTCGATACGCCGGCCTTCAGCGAATCCGCCGTCGATGTCAGCGTCACCGGTTTGCCGTCGATGCGAATCTCGCCATCGTCGATGTAAGTGGCACCGAACAGCGCCTCGAACAGCTCGCGTTGCCCCATGCCCTGCAGCGCTGCGATGCCGTGCACTTCGCCCGGCTTCACGGCGAGATCGAAATCGGCGACGACGCCATCGACGCGAACGTTGCGCGTCTCGATCGCCGGCGTCGCGTCGCTTTGTACCGTCGTGATCTTGGGCGGATACTTCGCCTCCATCGAACGCCCGATGACGAGTCGAATTACTTCGTCATCCGATATATCCGCAGCGTCGAACGCGCCCACATCTCGGCCATTGCGATACACCGTGAGGCTGTCGCAGAACTCGCGCACTTCCTGCATGCGATGCGAGATGAACACGAAAGTCACGCCGCTCGCCTTCAGTTCGTCGATGCGCCGTGAGAGCCACGCGACATCGCGTCCCGACAGCGCGGACGTCGGTTCGTCGAGCAACAGCACTTTCGGCTTGCGCACGATGGCCTTCGCAATCTCGATCTTCTGCCGCACCGGCAACGAAAGATCGCGAATATAAGCGCCGGGACGCACATCGGACAGTTCGAGCCTGTCGAGCCATTCCGCTGCTTGCCGCTGCGCGTCGCGCTTTCTGATGCGCCCGAGAAAACCCGTCGGCTCGTACGACATCAATAGGTTCTGCGCGACCGTGAGATCGCGCACGAGCGTCATCTCCTGAAACGCCGTCTGCACGCCCGCGCGATGCGCGTCCTTCGGGCTCTTCATCGTCACGTCGCTGCCCATTACGCGGATGCTGCCGGCATCCGGCTGCATCAATCCGGACAGCAGCTTGACCGTGGTGGACTTTCCCGCGCCGTTCTCGCCGAGCAGCGCATGCACCGCGCCGCGCTTCACCGAGAACGACGCGCCATCGAGCGCGACGGTCGCGCCGAAGCGCTTCGTCACCTTCGACAGATCGATCGCCAATGATGCGTCGTTCATCGCGCCGCCTCAGTCCTGATTGCCCGTCAAGGCCGCATTGAAGCCGACTTCCTTCGTCTCTTCGGAGTAGATGTCCGCGAACCAGCCCGGCGGCACCTTGTCCGGCGGGAACGCGGTGCAGCCCGCCTTCAGTTCGTCGATGCTGCCCGTCTTGCACAGCTTCGATTCCGAGGTCAGCACAAGCGGCAGCTTGAGCGTCACGCGCGCCGGAAAGTCGCCGCCGTCGAGCTTCTTCACGGCCATCTTGAGCGCCATCGCGCCCGAGTACGGAGGCGCGCCGTAAGAGATCGAGCGATAGCCGATTGAGCGATAACCGCCCTGTCCCTTCACTTCGCCCGGCGGCAGCATCTGCACGCGATGGCCGTTAGACGATTCGCCCGCGCACGGCTTGATCTTGTCGTCGGCAATGCCCGCTTCGAGCTGCATCGACGCCGCCGTGAAGCAGCCGACCTGCATCCACAGGCCGTCGATCTTGTCCCAGCTGTTCGTCGCGAGAATCTTCGAAAGCTCGGTCTTCGCGGTCGCCTGACTCCACATGCCCGTTCCTTCCGCGACGATCTTGATGTCCGGATACTTCGCGAACACGGCCTTCGCCGCCTCGGTGCGTGCGCGATCGACCGACGTGCCCGGCACGCCCGTGATCATCACGACATTGCCCTTGCCGTTGATGGTCTTCGCGAGCCATTCCGCGGTGACGGTGCCCGCCTGATGCTGATCGATCGTCACGTTATGCGCGCACGGCTCGGTGACTTCTCCGTCATACGCCGCGACGACGACGCCCTTCGAGCACGCGTTCTTGATCGCGCGATTGAGCGCCGTCGGCGAGATCGGATAGATGACGATGGCCTTCGCGCCTGCCTGCACCATCGAGTTGATCTGCTGAATCTGCTTCTGCGCATCGGTGCCCGCGACCTGCACTTCGAGATCGACCTTGTCTTTCAGCCCCGGCGTATTGGCCATCGCCTTGACCATGTTCGCGGCTTCGGTTTGCCAGTCGTTGCCGACATAGCTCATCGACAAAAAGATCTTGTATTTGCCGGCCGCGTGCGCCGTGCCCGATACGGCGAGCGCCGCCGCGAACGCGAGGCCGAGCGCTGCCCGTCCCGCATGACGAATCGACTGCGTCAATGCTTTCATGTCTTCCTCCGGTATTCGTATGGTTATGAAGCGGGCGCTTCTAACTTCGGATGTGCGGCAGACGAGCGCTCGCGGGCAGAGCGATGCCCGCGCTGCCGGGCACGACATTCGGGTCGTGTCCGGGTATGACGAAATCGGCGATCTGACGGATGCGCGACAACGAGCCGATCTCCGCCAGCGTTTCATGCACGATGCCCACTGGAACGAGATCGACGATGTTCTCCATGCAGTTCGCGCAATCGCCGGCGATCAGCACGACACCTTCTTCCGTGTCGACCGCGACGGACTGATGCCCCGGCGTATGACCCGGCGTCGGCACGACGCGCACGCCGGGCACGATATCGGTCACGCCGTTCACGAACTGCCAGCGAAAATACGCGAGCGGCTCGCGGCCGATCAGAAACTCCTGGTAATACGTGGCCTGCGTCGGCAGCGGATGACCCGCGTATTCCCACTCGGCCGCCTGCACGATGAAGCGCGCATTCTTGAAAAGCGTGTTGCCGCCGGAATGGTCGTAATGCAGATGCGTGTTGATGACGATATCGACCTCGTCCGCGCTCCAGCCGACATACTCCTTCAACGCGCGTTCGAGCTTTTCCTCCGGCGCCTGATCGCATGGGCACACGAAGTTCGACACCCAGCCTGGATCGTGTATGCCCGTATCGACGACGATCTTCTTCTGCGCGCCGACAATCGCCGTCGACCATACGGGCACCTTCATCTGCTGGCCGAAGTAGCGGCCATACACTTGCGATGAGCGATCGACGGTGAGCCAGCCCGTCGGCATCGCGACTACCTTCAGCTTCGTGCTCACGATGCCCTCCGCTATCAGAAGTTGGTATCGCTCGCGCCTTTGAGCTTGAGCATCTCGCGTGCTTCGGCGGGCGTCGCGATATCGAGGGACAGTCCTTCGATCACCTGGCGAATCTTCTTCACCTGCGCCGCGCTCGATTCGGCGAGCTTGCCCGGCTCGATCCACAACGAGTCTTCGAGGCCGACACGCACGTTCGATCCCTGCGCGACGCCCATCGAGCCGAGCGGAATCTGATGACGTCCCGCGCCGAGAATCGACCATACATAGTCGTCGCCGAAGAGACGATCCGCCGTGCGCTTCATATGCGCCAGATCTTCGGGATGCGGCCCGATGCCACCGAGCAAGCCAAAAACGCTCTGCACGAAGAACGGCGGCTTGACGAGCCCGCGATCGACGAAGTGCGCGAGGTTGTACAGGTGCGAGATGTCGTAGCACTCATGCTCGAAGCGCGTACCGTTATCGCTGCACGACGTGAGGATGTATTCGATATCCGCGAACGTGTTCTTGAACACGAGATCGCGGCTGTTTTCCAGATGCTTGCGCTCCCACTCGTACTTGAATTCCTTGAAGCGATCGAGCATCGGGTACAGGCCGAAGTTCATCGATCCCATGTTGAGCGACGCCACTTCCGGCTTGAAGTGATGCGCGGGCTTCAATCGCTCCGCGACGGTCATGTGCGGGCTGCCGCCCGTCGTGATGTTGATGACCGCATCGGTTTCCGCCTTGATGCGCGGCAGAAACTCCTGAAACACGGCGGGATCCTGCGTCGGATGACCATCGTTCGGGTCGCGTGCATGCAGGTGCAGAATGGCGGCGCCTTCCTTTGCAGCCGCGAGCGCGGCATCGCCGATCTGCTGCGGCGTGAGCGGAAGATACGGCGACATCGAAGGCGTATGGATCGCGCCCGTCGGCGCGCAGGTGATGATGACCTTGCGTTTCGTTGCCATGTGCTCCTCGTTCTATTAAAGGACTTCGACGTTGCCGCAGACGGAGATCGCCTGTCCCGAGATGCCGCTGCCCGCGGGCGAGCACAGGAAGAGCGCCGTGGCCGCGACTTCCTCGGGCGTCGTCATGCGGCGCAGCGAAATCTTCGCGAGATATTGCTTCTCCATCTCTTCATAGGAGACGTTCAGTTGCTTCGCGCGCGCCGCGATCACGCGCTCGATGCGCGGCCCTTTCACGATGCCCGGCTGGATCGCATTGACGCGAATGTTCGACGGCCCGAGCTCGATAGCCAGGCTCTTCGTCATGCCGACGACGGCCCACTTCGTCGCGGCATAAGGCGTGCGAAACGCGTAGCCGAGCCGTCCCGCCACCGACGACAGCGCGATGATCGCCCCGCCGCCATTCGCCTTGCGCAAGAGCGGCACCGCGCGGCGCGCGAAGTAGAACTGCGCGTTCAGATTCACATCGACGGTCTGTTCCCATTCGTTCGCATCGAGCTCGTCGATGCCGCCCGTCGGCCCCGCGATGCCCGCGTTGTTCACGAGCACATCGAGTCCGCCGAGCTCGCGTTCCACATCGACGAATACGCGCTCGACCGCTTCCTTGTCCGCTACGTCCGCGAGCGTCGACGTGATCGCATTGCACTCCGCGCTCGCTTCGGCTTTCGCCAATGCGTCGATTGCTTCGGGACTCGCATCGCAGACGTGCACGCGCGCGCCTGCATCGATGAACGCGCGCGCTATCACGAGCCCGATGCCCGATGCGCCGCCCGTGATGAGCACGCGCAATCCCGCGTGCGGTTTCAGCATCTGAAGAACCGTCATCCATGTCTCCGTTGTTGTTATGCGTGTCAGGCGCTTGCCTTGTTGCTTAGTTCGCCGCTTTGCAAACGCTCTTGCAGATCGGCGGCCGCATCGCCGATGTCTTCCTCGATGCCGGCGCGCGCGCCTTCGCCATCGCCGCGCCAGAGCGCTTCGACGATATGACGATGCGCCGCCATCGAACGGCGCATATGCGGAATGTCGGGCGCGACGAGATTCAGGAACGGGCCGATGCGCATCCAGAGGTTCTGGATGGTCGCGAGCGTGAGATCGCTCGCGCCGTGCGTGTAAATGGCGATATGAAATTCGAAGTTGCTGCGCAGATACGCGGGCACGTCGCCCGCTTCGACGTGTGCGTCCATCGTGTCGAAGATGGCCTGCAGCGCGTCGAGATGCGCGCGTGTCATGCGCGACGCCGCGCGTTTGGCGACCGCGCCTTCCAGTGCGATGCGAACGTCCCGCAACTCATCGAGGAGTTCGAGCGTCATCGGCGGAACCATCAGCGCGCGGCCGGGACCGTCGATCAATGCGCCTTCCGCCTGCAAGCGCGTGAGCGCGGCGCGCACGGGCATGGTCGACGAGCCGACCGCTTCCGCGACGCTGCGCAAGCTGAGCAACTGCCCAGGCGCGAAGCGGCCCGTCATGATCGCCTGCCTCAATTGCGCATAAACGCGACCGGCCATGGTTTCGCGTGCAACTAATTCGAGCGCGGGTAAGTCCGTCGTCGAGCGTGTCGCCAACTTTTGCCTCCGTTCTTTCGTTCGGCTGCTGCGATGCTTTCGATTGGTGTGACCTGTGATCACACTTGCATGGCTAAAGTGTCGGACGCGCGAGCACGCGAGTCAACCTTGAATTGCTAGGTGAAAACGCGGAGCGACGCCTCAGACCGCTTCGTGCGAAAGACGGGCCGCATCGAGCGCGACGCCGATGGCCGGAGCGGCCAACACGCGGATTGCCTGAAAATGGGACGCATCGAATGCGCCTCGAAAGAAGTCGACCACCGCGACCAAGCGCCTGACGATGAGATCATGAAGGACGGACACGTCTTGCCCGAAGTCCTTCGCGTCGGCAGCAATGAGTCTGTCGACCGCGCGCACGACGGCGAGCAATTCGTCGGTGCCGACTTCCAGGCCGAACCACATGCCAACGATGAGATCGATGTCGC
The DNA here is from genome assembly GCF_023631205.1 of Caballeronia sp. NCF2. Lineage (NCBI taxonomy): Bacteria > Pseudomonadati > Pseudomonadota > Betaproteobacteria > Burkholderiales > Burkholderiaceae > Caballeronia > Caballeronia sp. NCF2. Next base: position 20,472 of record NZ_JALQDN010000055.1, read on the forward strand.
GCGGATCGAGGCTCGGGTACCAGAGCGCCAGAAGACGTTTGCGGAGGCCTTTCATCGCCGGGCCCGCCAGATCTTCCCGGCTTCTGGTGAAACTGGTGCGGTGCGACCTGACCTCGACGAGGACTTCATCGACATTGCCGATCTCGCCGCCGGCCACCATGATCGCGACGAGATAGTTCAGGTCTTCGGCGCTCGCCATCTGCATGTCGAACCGGATGCGATGCTCGCGGACGAACGAACGGCGCACCATGAGCATTGCGCCGCCGATGGTGTTGAAGCCTTCGAAAAGCCGGGCCTTCAGAGCGCCGTCGCCGAGCGTGCAAAGCCCATAAGTGTCGTTGGCAATACCATCGCCGAACAAGCGCGCATGGCCGCCGCAAGCGGCAAGGCGCGCGCACTCGCGGAAAGCGGCGACTTGCGCGGCGAGCCTCGTCGGCAGCGCCCGGTCGTCCGAGTCGATGCGCGCGATGAACTCGCCGCGCGCCGCGTCGAAACCCGCATTCGAAGCGGCGCTGATGCCCTCGTTCCGGCCGAAGCGTATGAGGCGCACGCGGCTGTCGTCGCCCGCTGCCTGCTGCGCGACGGCGAACGTCTGATCGATCGAGCCATCGTCCACGACGATGAGCTCCCAGTCTTCGAGCGTTTGAGCGCGAATCGAAGCGATTGCTTCGCCGATGAAGGCCTGCGCGTTGAACGCGGGCATGACGACGGTGACGAGCGGTGAGGATGTCATGGGAACCGGAATCCGTTCTGATTTGTTCCCGGCGGAGTGTGCCGCAATCGGCGCGCGATTACGCCATTTCCATCGGCAATTCAGATTTTTCGGCTCCGCCCTCAGGCGAACTTTCCCGACACCGCCCTTTGAATCTCCGCGAACGCCACCGGCTTCACGAGATGATGATCGAAGCCCGCTTCCTTCGAGCGCTGACGATCATGCGCCTGCCCGTATCCCGTCACGGCGATCAGCAAGGCATCGGCGGTTGCGGGACGCGCGCGCATCTCGGCCGCGAGCCGGTATCCGTCCATGCCCGGCAAGCCGATATCGAGCAGCACGATCTGCGGCATGAAGGTGTCGGAGACCGCGAGCGCTTCGGTTGCATCGTGCGCCGTGCGAACGTCGAAGCCGTCGGCCTCGAGCAGCAGCGCCATCGCGGTGGCCGCGTCGACGCTGTCATCGACGAGCAGCACGCGCTTGCCCGCGTTGACGGTCGCGGGCGTTGCCGGCGCGCCTTGCGTGGCCACTTGCGCATCCTTCGCGAGCGGCAGCCACACGACGAACTCGCTGCCCGCCTGCGCCCCCGCCGAGAATGCTTCGATGCGTCCGCCCTGCAATTCGACGAGCGTCTTCGCCAGCGGCAAGCCGATGCCGAGCCCGCCCTCCGATCGTTCGAGCGATGTCTCCGATTGCACGAACAGATCGAAGATGTGCGGCAGCATGTCGGACGCGATGCCGATGCCCTTGTCGCGCACGACGATACGCACCTCATCGCCGAACTGTTCCGTTTCGATGGCGATCTCGCCTTCCTCGACGCTGTACTTCGACGCATTCGACAGCAGATTGCCGAACACCTGCGCGAGCCGCACGCTGTCGCCGACGATGTAGAGCGGCGCATCCGGCAGCTTCACCGTCAACGCGTGCCGCTTTCGTTCGAGCGCGGGCTGCACGGTCTCGATGGCCGCCGCGAGCGCCGCCGCGAGATCGACCGTCTCCTGGCGCAGCGTGATCTTTCCCTGCGTGATGCGCGCAACGTCGAGCAGATCGTCGACGAGCCGGCTCAAATGCCGCACCTGTCTGTCGATGATCGCGCGCACCGTCGCGAAGTGCTGCACGGACGGCTCGCGATCCGGATCGAGCAGATCGACCGCATTGCGGATCGGCGCGAGCGGATTGCGCAATTCATGCGCGAGCATCGCGAGAAACTCGTCCTTGCGGCGGTCCGCTTCGCGCAACAGCAGTTCGGCGGCCTTGCGCTCGGAGATATCGTTGACGATGCCCGCAATGCGATACGGCCGCGCCGGATGACCCGCCGCGCCGTGAACCGGAAACGCGCGCTCCGCGACCCAGCGCGGCCCGCCGTTCGCGCGCACGATGCGATATTCGACCTGATACGGCGTGCCGTTCGCGAGCAGTTGCCGATACGCCTCGGCGACATGATCGCGATCGAGGGGAAGAATGTCGCCGGACCAGTGATCGGGGCCAGGCAGGGGCGCGGGCGCGCCGCCGCCGGTATCGAAGAGATGCGCGTAAGCGGGGCTCACATAGAGCAGTTCGTTGGATGCCGGATCGAGCATCCAGAACACGTCGTCGATATTCCCGGCAAGCTGGCGAAAGCGCTCCTCGCTCTCGCGCAGCGCATTTTCCGCGAGCCGCACGCGCAGCAACGCGCGCACATGCGCGATCAGTTCCGCGGGTTCGACAGGCTCGGTCAAATAGCTATCCGCGCCGCCTTCGAGACCGCGAATGCGATCGAGACTATGCACCGCCGCCGCCGATGTCTGCAGCACGAGCGTGCCCGACGTCTCCGGCGATGCCTTGATCTGCCTGCACACTTCGAGCCCGTTGATGTCGGGCAGCTTCACGTCGAGCAGCACGAGATCGGGCGCTTCGGCGCGCACGCGTTCGAGCGCGGCCGTGCCCGTCGGCGCTTCGATCACGTTGAAGCCCGCGCGCGACAGGATGCGCGTTTTCGCATAGCGCGCGCCGTCGTTGTCGTCGACGTTGAGGATCAGCACCTCGTTCCAGTCGCTTCTGATGATGCTCGTCCCTCGCCCGTCACCGCATCCAGCACGCCCGGCAGCTCGCCACCGCCCGCCGGCTTTTCAACGAACGCGGTCGCGCCCAGCGCCCGCGCTTCATTGCGATCCTCGTCCTCGCCGAGCACCACGATCGGAATGCTGCGCGTCGCGGCCTGCGCGCGCAACGCGGCGAGCCAGATCCACGCTTCCGACGGCGCGGGCCGCACGGCGAGCAGCAACGCGGCGGGCTGCGTGCGCGCGAGCAGGCGGCTCGCTTCGTCGAGCGTCGCGGCGCTCATCGGGCGATACGGCGAAGCGCGCAGCGCGGCCTCGCAGTCGAGCCGCTCGATCGGATTGCTCGCGACGATCAGCACGGCGGGCCGCGTATCGCTCGCGGCGTGATGCGCGGCGTCGACGTCCGCGCCGTAATGCGCGGGAATCGTCGCGCTGAAAGTCGAGCCGCGCCCGGGTTCGCTCGCGAGCGACACATCGCCGCCGAGCAGCTTGCACAGCTTGCGGCACAGCGGCAGGCCGAGGCCCGTACCCTTCACGTATTGCTGAAGGCGGTTTTCGACTTGCCCGAACTCTTCGAAGACGACCTGCTGATGCTCCGGCGCGATGCCGATGCCCGTATCGCTGACGGAAAACGTGATGAGCCGGCGCGCGTCGTCATAGCTCGCCGCGACGCGCACTTCGCCGCGCTCGGTGAACTTGAGCGCATTCGATACGAAGTTGCGCAGCACCTGCGCGACCTTGGCTTCATCGGTATGAATGGGCGGCAGGCCTTCGCACGATTCGAACACGAGTTCCACCGCGCCGCCCGGCGACAGCGGCCGCAACATGCCGCGCAGCGCCGAAAACAGGGTATCAACTTCAAATTCAGCGGGACGCACTTCGATCTTGCCCGCTTCGATCTTCGCGAGATCGAGCAGATCGTCGACCGTTTCCGACAAATCCTCCGCCGCCTTGCGGATGAAGCGCACCTGCTTTTCCTGCTCTTCCGTCAGATCGCCGTCGATACGTTCGAGCAAGAGTTTCGAGAGCGCGCGGATCGACGACAGCGGCGTGCGGAACTCGTGGCTCATGTTCGACAGAAAGCGCGATTTCGATTCGTCCGCGCGGCGCAGATGATCGGCGCGCGCATCCAGCTCCGCATAAAGCGCGACGACACCGCGATTGGTGTCCTCGAGTTCGCGCGTAAGACGCGTGAGCTCCTCCTGACGTTCGCGCAGATCCGCGAGCGCGGCGATCAGTTCGCGATTCTGGCGCTGCAATTCCGCGGCCGTGTCTTCGCTCGGCTGACGCTCGAGTGCGTTCTTCACCGCCTGCGCATCGCACGGCACGCCATCGGGTAAAGCCTTCGCGAGCGAGATCGAGGTGTCGCCATCGGCTTCGTCGGCGATCGCGCATTGATCCATCAGACGTTGCGCCGCGAGCAGGCCCAGCGCGGCTTGCGAGTCGTCGTGGCGCATGGCGCGCAGACGCTCGCCCGCACCGCCGCCCGCCAGAAAACGCACGACGAAGCGCGGCGGGCGCGCGGCGTTATCGACGAGAAATTCCGCGCGCGCCGCCTGCCCCGCGATCAGCACGGTGCGCGCGGCTTCGAGCACGGACGTGGAAATGCGCGTCTGATCCTGCGGCGAGAAGCCGAGCGCCGCGCTCGCATCGCGCGCCTTCACGCGGACCGCGACGATATCGCGCTCGTGATCGATCCGCATCGTGTAGAGCGGTTGCGTCATCCTGCGCTCCCGGCCGCGCGGGCCACGAACACGGTGATGTCGTCGCGGCCGCGCGCGAAGTCGCGATACAGCACCGCCGCGACGAGCGCCGGGTGCCGCATCGCGAGGCCCGGATAGCGCGCGAGATCCCAGCGCGACGTGAGCCCGTCCGAATGCAGCACGACGAGCGCGTTCGGCGGATACGGCACGTCGAAGATCTGCGCGCGCCGCGCCGCATGCCCGACGATGCCGCTGTGCGACACGAGATGCTTGTGCGTGCCTTCGGTCCACACGCTCGCCGAAATATTGCCGATGCCCGCGAAGCTCACCGCCATGCCCGGCATCGACGCGAAAGCCGGCATGCGCGCGATGCCGACCGCCGCGCCGCGCGTCGGGCGCAGCGCCTCGTTGGCGGCCTCCATGATGCGATCGAGCGCCTGGTCGCCGTTCGCGGCGAGCGCTTTGGCCGCCTCGATCGCCGCGACATTGGCGAGCGGTCCGTGACCGAGGCCATCGGCGACGAGCACGGTGAATTCGCCGTCATGCGCGTAGACGGACCATGCATCGCCGGATACGGTTTCGGTTTGCAGCGGCAGGTTCACGACGCCGTATGTCAGTTGCGGCGCACGCGTGTTCGCCGCGCCCGGCGCGTTCCAGAACACGGCGCGCAACACCGTGCCGCGTTGCGGCGCGCTCCAGATGTCGAGTTCGTCGGAAAGACGCTCGATCGCGCCCATGCCGTTGCCGGGACTGCCCGCCGTCGTGTAGCCGTCCTCGAAACAGCGATGCAGATCGTAAATGCCCGGCCCGTTGTCGATGCACAGCACTTCGATGCCGTAGCGCAAAGTCGCGCCGGCGCCCCTGTCGACGAGCGGACGCACGAGCAATTCGCCGCGCTGTGCATGCTTCAGCAGATTCGTGCCGCATTCGGTGACGACGATCGCGAGCTCGCCCGCGGCCGTCTCGTTGAAACCGAGCCCCCGCGCGAGTTCGCCGATAGAACGCCGCGCATAGGCGATCTGGCTCGCCTCGGCGATCTCGTAGCGCTGCTGCGCGGCCATCGATTCCTTCAGAACGGTTTCCATTTTGTGATCGAGACGTGCGTGCCTTCGCCCGGCGCGGAGCGGATGTCGAATTCGTCGCACAGGCGCTTGGCGCCGCCAAGCCCGAGCCCGAGGCCGCTGCCCGACGTGAATCCGTCGGAGAGCGCGCGCGGGATATCCGGAATGCCCGGACCATTGTCGACGAATTCGAGCTTGAGGCCACGGCGGCCGTTACGCTCGACGAGATAGCAATGCACGTCGCCGCCGCCGCCGTAGATGAGCGTGTTGCGTGCCAGCTCGCTCGCCGCCGTCACGAACTTCGTCTGGTCGATGAGAGACAGGCCCTGCGAGACCGCCTTCTCGCGCACGAACTGGCGCAGCCGCACGATCTGCTCGTCGTTGCGGATCGGCAGCGTGTCGGGCGGCGACGAGGACGTCGGCGCGGCTGTGGAATTGAAGATCGTCATGGAGTCGTGTGCATGCGGCCGTCAGGCCGTGCCGCCCTTCGAAAGGAGCGCCATGCCCTTCTCCACGTTCAGCGCCGTGCGTACGCCCGAAAGCGTGAGGCCGAGTTCGACGAGCGTGATCGCGACCGAAGGCTGCATGCCGACGACGACCGTCTCGGCATCGAGCACGCGCGCCATGGCGGCCGTGTTGCCGATCATGCGTCCGATGAACGAATCGACCACGTCGAGCGAGGAAATGTCGATCAGGACGCCGCGCGCGCCGTCTTTCACAATGCGGCTCGTCAGATCGTCCTGCAGCGCGAGCGCGAGCCGGTCGTGCATGTCGACCTGAATGGTGACGAGCAGGAGCCTGCCCATCGTGAGAATCGGAATGCGTTCCATCGCTTGAAACCCCGTTCAGTCGCGTTGCGTTCGATGCGTGCTTCGAATGGCGAAAGGCTGCGTCATTCCGCTTGCAGCGAATCGAAGCCGTCGCTTGCGCGGCTGCCGCGCGAGGCGTCCTGCGCGGATCCGGCCGTCACCGACTTGCCCGTGCGCTGCAGCGCGACGACGAACGCCGACGCGAGCGTCGCCTTGGTCGTGACGTTCGTGAGATTCACGCCGAGATGAACGATGGTCTGCGCGATCTGCGGACGAATACCGCTGATGATGCAGTCCGCGCCCATCAGACGCGCCGCCGCGACCGTCTTCAGCAAGTGCTGCGCGACGAGCGTATCGACGGTCGGCACGCCGGTGATGTCGATGATCGAAATGGCCGCGCCCGTCTCGACGATCTTCTGCAGCAGGTTTTCCATCACGACTTGCGTGCGCGCCGAATCGAGCGTGCCGATGAGCGGCAGCGCGAGAATGCCGTCCCACAACTGCACGACGGGCGTCGACAGTTCGAGCAGTTCCTGCTGCTGGCGCACGATGACCTGCTCGCGGCTCGCCTGGAACACTTCGGTCGTGAAGAGCCCGAGCTCGTCGAAGAGCGTGCTGATCGTCCAGGTGAGATCGGCGAGCGCGGGGGCATCGTTGACGAGCGTGTCGCGCAAACGCGCGAAGAGCGGCTGCTTGAGCGAGAACACGAACATCGCGGTCTCGACGGGCGTGAAGCCCTGACGCGCACGCTGCGCCGACATTTCCGCGAGAAACGCGCGCACTTCCTGCCATGCGGACGATTTGAAATCGACGCGTTCGGAGGCGCCGAGCGCCGTCACGAGAAGCGACGTGAACTGGCTGAACTGATTGCGCAGTTCCGCCTCGCCGACGAGGCCGCGCCGCGCCGCGATGGCGTGCTGCTGCGCGAACCATTCCGCGAGCAATTGCTCCTGGTTGCTGGTGAACAGTTGGGCAAGCCGCGTTCCGCCGACCATTTCCATGCCGAGATCCCCGTGCGAATGATGTTATTGGGCGCCAAGCCCTGGAAGCTGGATTGTTGCATCGCCGCGAAAGCTATCGAAATAAAGCAACGCGAAGCGCTCGGAATGTAGCACGCCATCCCAAAAATCGACAGTGCGACAAGCCTTGCGGCACAAGGGATTCGAGGATTTCTTCCGTTTGTCGCGATGCGCGCTGCGCCGAATCGGCAAATGCTGCCGTGCGCGCGCGATCGCATGGACAATATCGGTCAAATATCCTGAACAAAGTCAAGCGCGCGTCCGATGCCATGTATAGCGGCCCGAATATTTTTTCGGCCGTCGCGCGGTGCAATACTCGGGCGACCCACTCAACGTCATAGACATTCGAGCTTGCCGGAGCGCACATGGCCCAAACGATTCATCCCGTCGACGAAGTGCTGCCCATCGGTCAGATGCTCGCGGTCGGCATTCAGCACGTACTCGTGATGTACGCGGGCGCGATCGCGGTGCCGCTCATCATCGGCGCGGCGCTGAAGCTGCCGAAGGAGCAGGTCGCGTTTCTGATCAGCTCGGACCTCTTCGCGTGCGGAGTCGTCACGCTGGTGCAGTGCATCGGCGTATGGAAATTCGGCATCCGCCTGCCGGTCATCATGGGCGTGAGCTTCGCGCCGGTCGGGCCGATGGTCGCGATGGCATCATCCGGTGCGGGCCTGCCGGCGATCTTCGGCGCGACCATCGCGGCGGGCGTGTTCGCGGTCCTGATCGCGCCGTTCTTCGGACGGCTGATGCGCTTCTTTCCGCCGATCGTCACGGGCACGATCATTCTGACGATCGGCATGACGCTCTTTCCCGTCGCGATCAACTGGGCGGGCGGCGGACGCGGCGCACCGAATTTCGGCGAGCCGCGCAATCTGATGATCGCGGGCATCGTGCTGCTCGCGATTCTGCTCATCAACAAGTATCTGAAGGGCTTCGTCGCGAATATTTCGGTGTTGCTCGGCATGGCGATCGGCTTCGTGATCGCGTTGCCGCTCGGCTTCGTCGATTTCGCGGGCGTCGGTCAAGCCGCGTGGTTCGCGCCGGTGCGGCCGTTCGCGTTCGGCATGCCGGTCTTCGATGTCGCGGCGATCGCCTCGCTGTGTCTCGTGATGGTCGTCATCATGGTGGAATCGCTCGGCATGTTCCTCGCGCTCGGCGATCTCGCGATGCGCCCCGTTTCGCGCATCGATGCGACGCGCGGACTGCGCACCGATGGTCTCGGCACGGTGATCGGCGGCATCTTCAATACGTTTCCGCATTCCTCGTTTTCGCAGAACATCGGGCTCGTGGGCATTACGGGCGTCAAAAGCCGCTGGGTGGTCGCGGTGTCGGGCGTGATCCTGATCCTGCTCGGGCTGCTGCCGAAGCTCTCGAATCTGATTGCTTCGATACCGGTGGTCGTGCTCGGCGGCGCGGGCATCGCGATGTTCGGCATGGTCGCGGCGACCGGCGTGAAGATCCTGAGCAAGGTCGATTTCGATAGCAAGAACAACTTGCTCATCATCGCGATCAGTCTGGGCGTGGGCGTGATTCCGCTTGCCGCGCCGGCGTTCTTCGCGCACATGCCGGCGTGGGCGGGGCCGCTGACGCATAGCGGAATCACGCTCGCCGCGGCGTTCGCGATTCTGCTCAACGCGCTGTTCAATCGCGAGCGGGAAGCGGAGGACGTGGAGAAGGAGATCGCTGCGGAGATGCCTTTGAGCTTGCGGCAGGGGGATGTGGATGTGCGGGAGTGAGCGAGTTGCCGGAGATCCGGCCGATGGCGCCACGCAAGCGGCCTGCAATCGCTCGCGCGCAACCGCGCCCTACCTAACCGCAAGGGCTTTTGGCCGGGATGAATTCGAACAGAACCTGGAAGCGCTCCGAATCGGGGACATTTGGAACGGTAGGCCAAATCTCATAGTCGACCTCGATACGCCTCTCTTCGACGCCGAGCGCACGAAGATAGCTAACGACGGATTCAACGCGCTTTTTTGTGACCGCCGTTCCGTCTCGTCGCCCTTTTCAAAATAGCCATAGGAGAACAGCAATGTCAGTCCGCGCGACGCTGTTGTTAGCGTCGATGAGCGTGCGCGCCAGATCAACTCGATGGCGATTTGACAGCGACAAGTTGTCCGCGTCGAATTGGATCGATTGGATCCCGCGGAATTCATCTGGGTCATTTTTCTGTCGGTAACGATTCACCGCCCGTACATGAAATGCAGGCGCAAGCGCACGCATCCACACGCCGCAACTCCACTACCATACGAGGAACGCCAACCCGCCGCCGACACCGATGCGCGAAGTCCTCTGGATCGCCCTGCTCGCCATAGCGCTGGTCTACACGATCGCGCTCGCGGGCCTGTATTGGCTGCAAGGAAGGCTCGTCTATCCGCTGGAACAGATCGAAGCCTTCAAGAACGCCGATGTGGAAGCGCGCACCGAAGCAGTCGTCATCAGAACCGATGACGGCCTCGACCTGACCATGCGCTACAAAGCGCCGCCCGACGACGACGCGCCCACGGTCATCCTCTTTCACGGCAATGGCGAAGACCTTTTCCAGCGCGGTCATGTTGCATTGGAGATGATCGAAGCGGGCTATGGCGTGCTGCTCGCCGAATATCGCGGCTACGGCGGCAATCCCGGCAGGCCGCACGAAGCCGGCCTTTACGCCGATGCGCGCGCCGCCTACGCCTACGCCGCGGCGCGTTCACGCAACATCGTGCTGCACGGTTATTCGCTCGGCTCGGGTGTCGCCGTGCAGCTTGCAAGCGTCGCGAAGATCCATGCGCTGATGCTCGAAGCGCCGTTCACGAGCATCGTCGATGTCGCCGCGAAACGCTTCCGGCTCTTTCCCGTGCGGCTGCTCGCACGCGATCGCTACGAAAGCCTCGCGAAAATCGCATCGATCGATGCGCCGCTCTTGATCTACGGCGGCACGAAAGACGGCGTGATTCCGCCCGAACACTTCCAGCGTCTCTTCGATGCAGCACGCGGCGACAAGCGTCTCGCGCTCATCGAAGACGCCGATCATCTCGACGTTTGGACGATGGGCGGCCGCGAACACGCGATGCAATTCCTCGCGTCACTGCAACCGACGCGCGACACGCTGCAAGCCTAAGCCGATTTCCTGCGCGTGCGCCCGAGCTTGAGCGTGACCCACGCCGGCGCATGATCGCTCGCATGCGGCTCGCCGCGCACCCATTTGTCGACGCCCGCCGCCTCCAGCTTCTTCGCGAGATCCTTGCTAAGAAGGATGTGATCGATGCGCAAGCCCGAATTCGTCTGCCAATGATTGCGGAAGTAATCCCAGAACGTATAGATGCGCTCATCGGGAAACTTCTGCTTCAGCGCATCGGTCCAGCCTTGCGCGAGCAAATCCGCGTAGGCCGCGCGGCTCTCCGGCTGCAACAGCGCGTCCTTCAGCCACGAGCGCGTGTTGTAGATGTCGTCATCGGTCGGCACGACGTTGTAATCGCCCGCGAGCACAACGGGATGTCCGCTATCGAGCAACATCTTCGCATGTGCGTTGAAGCGCGCGAACCATTCGAGCTTGTAATCGAACTTCGGGCCGGGCTGCGGATTGCCGTTCGGAAGATAAAGACAGCCGATCAGCAAGCCGCCCACGGCCGCCTCGATATAACGGCTATGCGTATCGTCTTCGTAACCCGGCAGCCCGCGCCGGCTCAGCACCGGCTCCGCGTCTTTCGCGAGAATCGCCACGCCGTTCCACGATTGCTGCCCATGCCATAGCGCGCCGTAGCCCGCGTTCGCGATCGCGTCGGCGGGAAACTGCGCGTCGGTCGCTTTCAGTTCCTGCAGGCAGACGATATCGGGCGATTCGCGTTCGAGCCATGTCAGCAAGGCGTCGAGCCGCGGACGGATGCCGTTGATGTTGAAGGTCGCGATTTTCACTCGGCGTCTCTCCATCGGTGGATCGGGATCGATGCTACACGCGTCGCAGTTTGCGTGCCGCGTCGCGAACCACGCCGGGAGATTCAGCGCTTCTCGCTGTCGAGATGCGCCATCTGCACGGCCTCGTAGCGATCGCCCGCCGCCGCGCCCTTCGGTACCGCCGCTTCGATCGCGGCGAGGTCATCCTTCGTGAGCGCGACATCGAGCGCCCCGAGCGATTCCGTCAGACGGTCGCGACGGCGCGCGCCGACGACAGGCACGATGTCATCGCCCTGCGCGAGCACCCACGCGATCGCGATCTGCGCGACGCTCACGCCTTTTGCATCGGCGATCTTGCGCAACGCATCGACGAGCGCGAGATTGCGTTCGACGTTGCCTTGCTGAAAGCGCGGACTGTTCGCGCGCCAGTCGCCGGATTGCGCGGCGTCGCGGCTCCAGTGTCCGCTGATGAGTCCGCGCGACAGCACGCCGTACGCCGTGATGCCGATGCCGAGTTCGCGGCATGCCGGAAGAATCGATTCCTCGAGGCCGCGCGAAATCAGCGAGTATTCGATCTGCAGATCGCACACCGCATGCACGGCGGCGGCACGGCGAATCGTGTCCGCGCCGACTTCCGACAATCCGACGTGGCGCACATAGCCCGCGTCGATCATCTCGGCGATCGCGCCGACGGTGTCTTCGACCGGCACGTTCGCATCGAGGCGCGCGGGCCGATAAATGTCGATATGTTCGACGCCGAGCCGCTGCAATGTATACGCGAGCGAATTCTTCACGGCGACGGGCCGTCCATCGAACGCGATGAACCGGCCGGCCGGATCGCGCATGCCGCCGAATTTCACGCTGAGAATCGCCGCATCGCGGCGTGAAGGCGGCGCGCTTCTCAACGCTTCGCCGATCAGCATTTCGTTGTGCCCCATGCCGTAGAAGTCGCCGGTGTCGAGCAGCGTCACGCCCGCTTCGAGGGCCGCGTGTATCGTCGCGATGCTCTCCGCGCGATCCGACGGCCCGTACATGCCCGACATGCCCATGCATCCGAGGCCGATCGCCGACGATTGCGGTCCGTTCTTTCCGAGCTTGCGTTGTTCCATGTTCGTTCTCTCCTTGAAGAATGGAGACGATTATGGGAGCAAACCTCGCGTGCGATAATCCGCCTCAATCCGAATGGGCTGTGCGCCCCAGCGAACAATGGGTGAGAGATGAGCGAACCGGATTTGTCGGATCTTCACGCGTTTCTGGCCGTCGCGCGGTCGCGTGGCTTCAGGCAGGCGGCGCTGTTGCGCGGCGTGTCGGCGTCGTCGCTGAGCGAGGCCATACGCAGGCTCGAAACGCGTCTGGGCGTGCGGCTTTTGAATCGCACGACGCGCAGCGTCACGCCGACCGAAGCGGGCGAGCGGCTCATCGAACGCCTCGGGCCCGCGTTCGCGGAAATCGCGGGCGCGCTCGATGCCGTCAACGGCTTTCGCGACAGCCCGACCGGCACGTTGCGCCTGAACGTCCCGCGCATCGTGTCACGCGAGATCCTGCCGCCAATCGTCGCGCGTTTTCTGACGGCGCATCCGGGCATCAAGCTGGAGATCAGCGCAACCGATACCTTCATCGACGTGCTCGCCGCCGGTTTCGATGCGGGCATCCGTTATGACGAGCGCATCGAGCGCGACATGATCGCCGTGCCGATCGGGCCGCGCACGCAACGCTTCGTCGCGGTGGCGTCGCCGGCTTATCTCGCGGCGCACGGCGACCCGAAGCATCCGCGCGAACTCGTGAATCACGCGTGCATCGGGCATCGTTTCGATAGCGGCGTGCTGGCCGTGTGGGAATTCATGCGCGGCAAGGAAACGATACGCATCGCGCCGGAAGGACCGCTCGTCACGTCGTCGATCGAGATCAGCCGAAGCGCGGCCATCGCGGGATTGGGCCTCGTCTATACGTTCGACGAGTTCGTGCGCGCGGCCATCGACGATGGCGCGCTCGTGCCCGTGCTCAAACCGTGGTGGCAGAGTTTCACCGGGCCGCGTCTCTATTATCCGAGCCGCGCGCACATGCCGGGGCCGTTGCGCGCGTTCATCGACTTCATTCGCGCGGGGAATTGAGCGCGCTCATTGCTGCACGCCCCAGCGGCGCACGGTCACGCGCTCGATCGTATCGAAGACGAGATGCTCCACAGCAAGGCCGATCACGATGACCGCAGCCAGTCCCGCGAACACGCGGTCCGTGTAAAGCTCGTTGCGGTTCTGGAAGATGTACCAGCCGAGCCCGCCCTTGCCCGAGCTCGCGCCGAACACGAGCTCCGCCGCAATCAGCGTGCGCCACGCGAAGGCCCAGCCCACGCGCAAGCCCGCGAGAATCGAAGGCAACGCGGCGGGCACCAGAATCAGCATCACATGGCGCATGCCGTCGAGACCGTAGTTGCGGCCCGTCATGCGCAAGGTCGTCGGCACGGCCTGAAAGCCCGCATACGTGTTGAGCGCGAGCGGCCACAACACCGAATGCACGAGCACGAAAAGCAGGCTTCCGGTGCCGAGGCCGAACCACAGCAACGCGAGCGGCAACAGCGCGATGGAAGGCAGCGGATTGAACATCGCGGTGAGCATCGAAAGGATGTCGCGGCCGATGCGCGTCGAGACCGCAAGCGATGTCAGCGCGAACGCGAGCGCCGCGCCGAGCGCATAGCCGCGCAGCAGTACCGATATCGAAATGCCGATCTTCTCGATGAGTTCGCCCGACGCGATGCCCTGCACGAATGCGACGAAGGTCGCGCTGAAAGTGGGCAACAGCAGATCGTTATCGACGGCGCGTGCGGCGATTTCCCACAACGCGATCAGCACGAGCGCGATGATCGACTTGCGCAGCCACGCACGATCCGCTAGCCGCTTCGACAGCGGCAACGGCGCTTCATGTTCGACGGCGACGCTCGCGGCAGGCGCGATTTCATACTCGGGCCGCACGGGCGGCACGATCAGATGCGGCGTGCTCATTGCGCGCGCTCCTCTTCGAACAACAGACGATGAATGCGCGCGACGCTCTGCTGAAACTCGCCGCGACCCAGGCTGTCCTGCGTGTATTGATGACTGTTGAGCTCGGCGCGCACGCGTCCCGGATGCGGCGTCAGCAGCAGAATGCGATTGCCGACGATCAGCGCTTCCTCGATCGAGTGCGTGACGAACAACAGCGTGAATCGCTCGTCGCTCCAGAGGCGCAAGAGCTCTTCCTGCATGCGGCGTCGCGTGAGCGCATCGAGTGCGGCGAAGGGCTCGTCCATCAGCAGCACGCGCGGCTGCATCGCGAGGGCGCGTGCAATGGCGACGCGCTGCTTCATGCCGCCCGACAGCGTATGCGGATACGCATCGGCGAATTTGGCGAGACCGACCTTGTCGAGATAATGCAGCGCGCGTTCGCGAGCTTCGGCGCGGCCGAGCTTGCGCGCGACGCGCAGCGGAAAGGCGACGTTCTGCACGACGGTCTTCCACGGCGGCAACTGATCGAACTCCTGAAACACGACGATGCGATCCGCGCCCGGCCCGCGCACACGTTCACCGCCGATTTCGATGCTGCCTCCAACCGGCTCGATGAAGCCGGCAACGGCCTTGAGCAAGGTCGACTTGCCGCAGCCCGAAGGCCCGAGCAGCACGAAGCGGTCGGCGCCGTAGACATCGAAGCTGACATCGTGCGTCGCGCGAACGAGCCGCTCCGGCGTGCGGTATTCGAGCGTGACGTTCTTCGCGCTGAGAAGCTTGCCGCTCGTCGCAGCCTCACGATCGGCTTCGTGCGAATAAAGCGCTTGGGGATTGGCGGCCATGTTCATCTGCCCGATTGCAAACGATCACGATACCGGCGCGCTGCGCTCGAGCGAACCAATCATTGCGCATATCGAATCCGCAATCGCCGATAAGCGGCGTCAGCTTCCGTCTTTCGTCGCGGGATCGGTGAAGAAGTAATCCTGCCACGACTTCGGCTCGTTCTTGATGACGCCGACGCGATGCATGAACTGCGCGAGCCCGAACGTGTTTTGCGGCGCGACCTTGAATTGCACCGACGGATCCTTGATCACGTTGATAAGCAAATCGCGGTCGATCTTCGCGTTGTTCACGCGCAGGTAGATATCGGCGGCTTGTTCCGGATGTTGCGTGATATAGCGCGCGGCATCGGCAAGACCGGCGACAAACGCGCGATACGTCTTCGGATTCTCGTTGCGGAATTTCTCGGTCGCGTAGAGCACCGTCGCGGAACTGGGGCCGCCGAGCACATCGTATGAATTGAGCACGATATGCGCTTTTGGATTGCCCGCGAGTTCCTGCTGCTGGAACGGCGGATTGCCGAAGTGCGCGTTGATCTCCGTGCCGCCCGCGATGAGCGCCGCGGCTGCGTCCGGATGCGGCACCGCTTGCGTGAGCTTGTCGAGGCGGTTGTATTCCTTGTCGCCCCATTGCTTCGCCGCCGCGTATTGCAGGACGCGCGATTGCACCGACACGCCGACTGCCGGCACCGCGATGCGATCCTTGTCGGTGAAATCGGCGATGGTTTTTACGCGCGGATCGTTCGATACGAGGTAATACGGGAAGTTGCCGAGCGACGCGACGCCCTTCACGTTTTGCCGTCCGTGCGTGCGGTCCCAGATCGTCAGCAACGGGCCGACGCCCGCCGCGGCGATATCGACCGAGCCGGACAACAGCGCATCGTTGACGCTCGATCCGCCCGACAGCTTCGCCCAGTCGACCTTGATATCGAGCCCTTCCTTCTTGCCTTCCTGCTCGATGAACTTCTGGTCGCGCGCGACATTGAGCAGCAGATACACGACGCCGAATTGCTCGGCGATGCGCAACGTGCCTTCGGCATGCGCGCTCGCCGACGTGACGCCGATCGCGAGCGAAAGCGCCGCGACGAGCGCGCGTGCGCCGCCCTTCCCGGTTCGAGAATGCATCGATGAAACCCCGTAAAAATAGTGGCTTTTTAGAAAGGCGCGTCGCCTTCGATGGTCGTGCGATAGAGCTTGCGGCGCTGATCGTCGGGCGTGCCGGCGGCGAGATGCATCACCGAGCGGTTGTCCCAGAAGACCATGTCGCGTTCGCGCCATTGATGGCGATAGACGAACTCGCTTTGCGTGCTATGCGCGAAGAGTTCCGCGAGCAAGGCGCGGCTTTCGTCTTCCGGCAGACCGATGATGCGCGTCGTGAAATGCTCGCTCACGAAGAGCGCGCGACGCTTGGTTTCCGGATGCGTCCGCACGATCGGATGCGTCACCGGCTTGACTTGCGCGATCTGCTCCGCCGACAGATTCGGACGCCACGGACTGCGCTTTTGCAGCTCGCCGTATTTGGCGAGATAGGTGTGTTCGGCGACGCGGCCTTCGACTGCATCGCGCAGATGCGCGGGCAGCGTGTCCCACGCGAGATGCTGATTCGCGAACAGCGTGTCGCCGCCGGTCGCGGGCAATTCCTGCGCGTGCAGCATCGAGCCGAGACTCGGCTTGTCTTTGTACGAAAGATCGGAATGCCAGAAATGACCCGCATCGCCGAGACCGATCGGCTTGCCGTTCTCGACGATGTTCGACACGATCAGCACTTCCGGATGCCCCCCGAGCCCGAACTGATGCAGCACGTGAATCTGCAGCGGACCGAAGCGCTTGCTGAACGCGACCTGTTCGTCGGGCGTGATGCGCTGATCGCGAAACACGAGAACGTGATGATCCAGATGCGCGCGATGGATGCGCGCGAAATCGGCTTGTGACAATGGCTTCGACAGATCGAGCCCGATGACTTCCGCGCCGAGCGGCGCATCGAACGGGCGAATCTCGATGGATTGATCGGCGGCAGCGTGCTCGGCAATGGGGGCAGTGAGAATCGTCACGTCGAACTAGTGGCAATCGATAGCTTGGGGAAGCGATCAATCTAACGCGCGGCGATTCGCGCGGCAACGAAGCATCTGCGATTACGTTATGCGCCTATGAAATAAGGCGCGCTTCAGTCGCCGGCGATATCGAACGGCAATTCGACCTGCACCGGCTCGACGAAGCCGCTTTCGTCGCGCCCGGCGAGCGCGCTGACGCGTACGCCGAGCAGACGGATGCGGCGATCGAGCACGATGCGCTTCAGGCATTCGGTCGCGGCGCGGCGAATCTCGACGGGATCGGCGGTCGCGACGGGCACGGTCAGATCGCGCGTCACGGTGCGGAAGTCGTCGAAGCGCAGCTTGATGCCGACCGTGCGCCCGACGTAGCCCTTGCGCTGCAAGTCTTCGGCGACGCGCGTGCACAGCCCCGTGAACTCGGCGGAAAGCGTCGCGCGATCCTGCTTCGGATGAAAGTCCCGCTCGAAGGTCGTCTCGCGGCTCATCGACTTGGGCGTCGAAGTGACGACGACAGGCCGCTCGTCCTGCCCCTGCGCGATGCGCGCGAGCCAGGCGGCGTACGTGTGGCCGAAATGCGTCTGCAGGAAACCGGGATCGGCGGCGGCAATATCGCCCACGGTCACGATGCCGAGCGCCGCGAGCTTCTCGTTCGCCTTCGGTCCGATGCCGTTCACCTTGCGCGCGGCGAGCGGCCAGATGCGCGTTGGCAGATCGTCCATCGTGAGGATGGTGAGACCGTCGGGCTTGTCGAGCTCGGAGCCGATCTTCGCGAGCAGCTTGTTCGGCGCGATGCAGATCGAGCAGGTGAGGCCCGTCGCGTCGTGCACGGCGTCCTTCATGCGCTGGCCGATCTCCGGGGATTCGCCGGGTAGATCGCTGACATCGATATAAATTTCGTCGATGCCGCGATTCTCGATCTGCGTGGTGAACGTCGCGACGGCCGCCTTAAAAAGCCGCGAATAATGGCGATAGGACTCGAAATCGGTCGGCAGAAGAATTGCGTCGGGCGCGAGCTGGGCGGCTTTCATCATGCCCATCGCGGAAAAGACGCCGAACTTGCGCGCCTCGTAGGTAGACGTGGTGACGACGCCGCGACCCGCGTAATCGCGCAGACGCTTGAAGCGGCGCGTGCCGTCGGGCAACGTTTCAGGCGTGGCGCTGCGCCCGCCGCCGACCACGACGGGCATGCCGCGCAATTCCGGATAACGCAGAAGTTCGACCGACGCGAAGAAGGCGTCCATGTCGAGATGCGCGATGCGGCGCGGTGCGGATGTGGAGGACAGCGCGTCCATCGCGGCGACGAGAGCAGAAAAATGGCTTACTGTACATCCATACAGGTGTTCGCGCTAGAGGCCGCCCGTCGCGATGGCCGGCTCATTCCGGCGTGCGCTTTTCCGCGAGCGCGCGGCGGCAATCGTCGAAAACCTGCCGCACGACATCCGATTGATAGTTGAGGTCTTCGCTATCGAGAATTTCCTCGACGGCGTCGCGGGCCCAGTCGGCTTCGAGCATCGCGCAATGCTGCGTGGCGATGTCGCGGGCGATGGCCGCGAGCTTCGCGACCGTCAGCCAGTCCGCGAGCCGCTGATGACGGTCGAGCCACTTGTGCGCGGCCTGTACGTGAAACGAGGCCGCCGGCCAGTCGCCATTGAGGTAATACGCGCCGAGACTGCCGCATGTGAGCCAGCAAAGCAACTCGACGCGGTCGCGGGCACTGAGGGTACGAGACACATCGTTCATGGCGGCCTTCACGAGAGACGATCGACGAATGCGAACAGCGCACAGTTCCGTATGAAACCCCTATTAAAACAAGATAGCACGGGATGGTGCGGCGCGGCAGTGCCTCCCCGCAGCGTGATCCGCGTCACGGTGCGTTGGCGAACGCTTCGTCATGCGAAGAGCAGCATCGCGCATGCCGCGAGTCGCTGCTTCGCGCTCTCATTCGCTGCTAATTCAGCGCGCATAACCTGCTTTCGTCGGCCCCACTCATCGGCCTGCATCTAACGACGGGAGCACATCATGTTTGAACGTCTCACTCACTCCATCGACCATCTCTTTTCGATCCGCACCGCGCAGGAAGCCCGCGACGACTATCTCGCATCGTCGAGCGATCTCGCGGATCTCGAACGGCGCATGCGTCAGATCGAAACGCAGGATCACGACTACAGCATGTATTTTTGCGGCGCGCTCGGCCGTCGATACGACGAGCATTGACCCGCGCCGCCAATGTCGCGCGCGCTATTTCGTTTCCTCGCGGCCGGCCTGGCCGAGCATCACCGTCCAGCCGAGGCCGCGCACGTTGCGGATCACGCCCGCGCCGAATTTCTTGCGCACCGAATGGATCAGCACGTCGACCGCGTTGCTCTCCACTTCCTTGCCCCAGCCGTAGAGACGGTCTTCGAGTTGATCGCGCGAGAAGATCGTGCCGGGACGTTCGAGCAGCGCGTGCATCAGCGCGAATTCACGCGCGGACAGCACGCCCGACGTCTCTCCGCACGTAAGCGTACGCTGATCGAGATTGAGGCAGAGCGAATCGTCGCCGAGGCGCGAGACCGCGTAGCCCGCCTTGCGGCGCAGCACCGCGCGGATGCGCGCCAGCAGTTCGGGCATGTCGAAGGGCTTGAGCAGATAGTCGTCGGCGCCGAGATCGAGGCCCTGGACGCGTGTGTCGAGATCGTCGCGCGCGGTGAGGATCAGCACCGGCGTCGCGTTGCCGGACGTGCGCGCCTGCCGCAAGAGTTCGATGCCCGTCATGCCCGGCAAGCCGAGATCGAGCAGCACGACGGTGTACTCGGCGGCGTTGATCGCCTCGCGGCCCGCGTTGCCGTCGCGGACCCAATCGACGGCGTAATCGGCGTCCTTGAGCGCACGCATCAGGCTCGTGCCGATCTGCACGTCGTCTTCGATCAGAAGAATTCGCATGTTCCACCCCGCGTCCCGCGAGAATGGCGCGCGCCACGCGCCCGGAATGCGGCCCGAAGGATCTGGGAAAACGGAAAACGCACGACCGGTCATTTTGAGTGTTCTACTGACCGGCGACGATCGCTTCGCGCCACGCAGCGAATGCATTGTAATCGGCGGAAAACAGCGCGCAAAACACTAAAGGTTCAACGCGGGCGATGGCACGCTTTCGCTCACTTCCTCGACCGGAAAACCGATCGAAGCGACGATGCCCGAGCGCCCGTCGCTGCGATTTTCGAGCGTCACGTCGCCGCCGTAACGCGCGGCAATCGCCTTCACGATCGACAGCCCCAGCCCGCTGCCCTCGATGTCCGGATTCGCGCGGAAAAAGCGGTCGAACACGCGCGGCAGCAAGGCTTCGTCGATGCCCGGCCCCGTGTCGACGACATCGATCCAGACCATGTCGCCATCGCGCCGCGTGCGCAGGTCGATGGTGCCGCCATCGGGCGTATAGCGCACCGCGTTCGACACGAGATTCTTCACCGCCATGCCGATGTCGGTTTCCACCGCGCGCACGTGCGCGTTCACCATTTCCTCCGCGCCGATATCCATGCCGCGCGACAAGGCGATCGGCAGCACGTCGGCGACGGCGGCCGTGACCACGTCCGCGATGTTCACGCGCGCGAGCGGCGCGCCGTTCATCGGCGCATCGGCGCGCGCCATCCGCAAGAGTTGCGTAATCAGCTTGCCGCTGCGCGCGATGCCCTTGCGCAACTCCTGAAAGCGCTCCTGATTGCCGGGATAGATATGCGGCGCGAGATTGTCGGCCTGTAGCTGCAGCGCGGTGAGCGGCGTGCGCAATTCGTGCGCGGCATCGGCGATGAACTTGCGCTCCTTCTCGATCGATGTCGCGAGGCGCTCGATCATCGTGTTGATCGAATGGATGAAGGGCGCGATTTCCGTGGGCACGCCGACGGTCGGCAGCGGCTGCAGATGACCCATGTCGATGGCGCGGACTTCCTCGCCCAGCTCGTTCAACTGACGCAGCGAGCGCCGCACGACGAGCGCGACCGCGATCCACACGAGCGGCAAAAGCACCGCGATCGGCCAGAGCGTTTGCGTCGCGGCTTCCTGCGTGATTTCGCGCCGGATCGACGAGCGCTGCGCGACCTGGATCGTCATCGTCGGCTCCCGGCGCGTGAACATGCGCCAATGCTCGCCGTTGACGTCGACGCCGGAAAAACCCGGCTGCGCGTCGCGCGGAAAGTGCAGCGACGGGTCAGTCGTGCGGAAAGGCAGCGCCTCGCCCGGCTTCCACACCACGGCGACGACGTCGCGCTCGTCCTGCGTGCCGCGTGCGGGATTTTTCGGCAGGCTGTCGGCGAGTCCGTCGCGCAGACGCGCCGCCACTTGTTCGAGCCGCATGTCGAGCAGCGCGCTCATGCCGGTCTTGCTCAACTGATACGAACTCACGCCCTGCACGACGCCGATCACGCTGACGAGCAGCCCGAGCGCGAGCACCAGCTGATTCTTCAGTGATTTGATCATGCGAGTCCGCCGCTTCGGAAGGGAACGGGGCAAAGCTGCAGCCCGTTCGATTTTAGGCGACATTCCCGGGGATTTAGGTCTGAAAGACGACATGTGCGTGGCAGATGCGCGTAAGCGCGGAAAAAAATGCGCCGGTCCGAATCACGGCCGGCGCCAAGGGCTGAGGAGAATACGTGAAACGGGCCGCCGGATTGCTCGAGGAAGCATGCTGCCCGTCCACGTACAGAAGGTAGGCCCGAAGAATTAGCGTTGAATGAGCGCGCAAATGCGCATCGAGCAGCGATTCGCGCGGCGGGATAACATTGCATCCGGCGCTTTCTCATCGGCGACATTGCTTCGGCTGCAAGGAATCCGCAAGCCGGGGCGTCGCCGCCGCATCTTCATTTTTCGAGCATGGCCCGTCTGCGCACATCGTTGTCTCGTACGCGCGGCGGGCGATATGCCTTCCTGCCCGCATGTCACAGAACAGCAAAACCGTCCGTCCCCTCGTCATCGGCGCGGTGATGGCCTCGATGGCCATGGTCGCGATCGAAGCCACCATCGTCTCCACCGCGATGCCGCAAATCGCGACGCAGCTCGGGGGCCTCAATCTGTATAGCTGGGTGTTCTCGTCGTTCCTGCTCACGCAGACGGCGCTCACGGTCGTGTTCGGCAAGCTCGCCGATCTCTACGGCCGCAAGCCGGCGATCCTCGCGGGCATCGCGATCTTTCTGATCGGCTCGGTGCTCGCGGGCTTCGCGTGGTCGATGCCCGCGATGATCGTCTTCCGGCTGATTCAGGGCGTCGGCGCGGGCGCGATCCTGCCGGTCGCGCTGACGGTCGTCGGCGATCTCTATCCGGCGCGCGAGCGCGGCAAGGTGCAGGGCTATCTCGCGAGCGTGTGGGCCGTGTCCGCCGTGCTCGGGCCGATGGTGGGCGGCCTGCTGATTCGCCAGTTCTCGTGGGCGTGGATCTTCTGGATCAACGTGCCGATCGGCATACTGGCCGCGCTGCTTTTCACGCTCTTTCTGCACGAGGAAAAGCGCCACGACCGTCCGGCGATCGATCTTGCGGGCGCGTTCTTCTTCACCGCCGCCGTCGCCGCGCTGATGATGGCGCTCACCGACGCCGGCCACGCGAGCAATGCGCGCGTCGGCGTGGAGATCGGCGTGTTCGTGCTCGCGATCGTGTGCTTCGTGATTCAGGAGCGCCGCGCCGCCGATCCGATGATCTCGTTCAAGCTGTGGTCGCATCGGCCGATTGCCGCGAGCAACGTCGCGACGGTCCTCGCCGGCATGGCGATGATGGGCCTCACGACTTTCCTGCCGATGTACGTGCAGGGCGTGATGCATCGCACGCCGGTGGAAGCGGGCCTCGCGCTCACGATGATGATGATCGGCTGGCCGAGCGGCGCCACTTTCACGTCGCGCGCGTTCAGCCGCATCGGCCTGAGGCGTCTGTTGATGATCGGCCCGGTCTTCATTCCGCTGGGCGCGTTGCCGTTCGTGCTGCTCGGTCCGCAATCGAGCCCGGTCTGGGCGGGCGTCGGTTCGGCGGTGCTGGGCTTTGGCATGGGCATCACAAGCGTGTCCTGCCTCATCCTGATACAGGAAATCGTGCAGCCGATGGAACGCGGCAGCGCGACGGCATCGAACCTCTTCTCGCGCAATCTCGGCAATACGCTCGGTGCAGCCGTGTTCGGCGCGGTGCAGAACTACGGCCTCACGCACACGGCCGGCCTGCCGCCCGTTCATGCGGATCAGCTGAAGCAACTGCTGTCGTCGGTGCCCGGCGACTTCGCGATGAACAACGAGATTCGCCTCGTGCTGCACCATTCGCTGCATCTGACCTTCACGGCGATGTTCGTGATCGCGCTCGGCACCGTGATTTCGATGCTGTTCATGCCGAAGATCGACATCGGGCGCGCGAAGGGCACGGTCGAGACGGTCGGCGCGGCCGATGCGAAAAACGCCGCAAATCAGGCGTTTCATTGAACGCGCCGCGTCCCGCCGAGACGACCGGCGGAACGCGGTCTCATGCAAAAAGCGCTCAATCCTGCGCCTGAATGAGCGGGCTGTCCTGCTTCGCCTTCCCGGCGCCTGCATCGTTGCCTGGCTGAGCGTCCTGCGCGATCGTCTGCATGTTCATGCCTTGCTGCGAGACGGGCGCGCCTTCCATCGGCGAATAGTGCGGCGCGGGGCCGTATCCGCTTGCGAGCGCGTAGGAAGCGCATGCGAGCGCCGCGACGAAGATGATGCCTTTGAGATTGCCGGTCATGGTAGTGCTCCTGAGGGTTTCACGAATCCACTTCATCGGCCTCGTCGCACTGCCTGCCCAGCACCGACCTTCTGAAATGTGAACGCAGTCTACGTGCGTGCATCGGCGTTGAAATCCCTCCAAAAGCACGGCTGAAAACGGGTGGTGCGATCGCCGCGCGCCGTTTCGCGGCCCGGCACGCCGATAGCTACGCTCACTAAAGGCATGGCAGCGATGCCGGGGCTCCGGGTAGACTGTGGCGTCGGCGGACCTTTTGTCCAGGAAACGTCCGCCGCTGCGCCGACCACCCGAACCATGACCAGACCTAAAGCCGACTCGCCCCTCGACCTCGCCCGCCACGCGCCATCCGAGCCCGCCATGAGCGAGCCGCAGTATCACGCGCTCGTCGATGCGATCGAAGACTGCGCGATCTTCATGCTCGACCTGAGCGGCCGCATCACGAGCTGGAACAAGGGCGCGCGCAAGATCAAGGGCTATGAGGCGCACGAAATCATCGGACAGCATCTGTCGCGCTTTTACACGGCGGAATCGGTGGCGCGCGGCTGGCCCGAGTACGAGCTGAAGCAGGCCTACGCGACCGGGCGCTTCGAGGACGAAGGCTGGCGCGTGCGCAAGGACGGCACGCTGTTCTGGGCGAATGTCGTCATCACGGCGGCGCGCAATACGCAGGGCGAGATCATCGGCTACGCGAAGTACACGCGCGATCTCACCGCGAAGCGCGCCGAGGAAGAGAAGCTGCGGCTCTCGGAAGAGCGCTTTCGTCTGCTCGTGGAAAGCGTCAGCGATTACGCGATCTTCATGCTCGATCCGGCCGGCCATATCGCAAGCTGGAATACGGGCGCGATGCGAATCAAGGGTTATCAGCCGTCGGAGATCCTGGGCAAGCACTTTTCGATGTTCTATTGCCCCGAGGATCTCGAAGCCAACCTCCCCGAGATCGAACTGCAGACCGCGATCCGCACGGGCCGCGTGGAGAGCGAAGGCTGGCGCGTGCGCAAGGACGGCTCGCTCTTCTGGGCGAACGTGGTGATCAACGCGGTGTACGACGAGCATCGCGTGCTGCGCGGCTTCGCGAAGGTCACGCGCGACATGAGCGACAGAAAGCGCCTCGATCAGCTCGAAGTGTCGTCGCGGCGCATCAGCGAGTTTCTCGCAACGCTCGCGCACGAGTTGCGCAATCCGCTCGCGCCGGTGCGCAATGCGATCGGCGTGATGCAGATGGAAAGCGACGTGCCGGAACGCATCGCCGCATGCCGCGACATCATCGACAGACAGACTTCGCATCTCGGCCGGCTCGTCGACGATCTGCTCGACATGGGCCGCATCACGACCGGCAAGATCGATCTGCGCATGACGCGCGTGGACGTGAGCGAGATCGTCGCGCGCAGCATCGAGCTCGTGCATCCGTTCACCGACGAACGCGCGCAGAACGTCGTCAGCAAGCTGCCGTCCGAGCCCGTTCATGTGATGGGCGACATCACGCGGCTCGTGCAGGTCGTGCAGAACCTGTTGAACAACGCGTCGAAGTTCTCGCCGCGCGCCAGCACGATCCGCGTCGAAGTCGAGCGCGAGGCGACAGCGCTGCTGCTGAAAGTGATCGACAAGGGGCGCGGCATCTCGCAGAAGGGTCTCACGTCCATCTTCGATCTGTTCGTGCAGGAGGATCACTATCTCAATCCCGGCGAGGCGGGCCTCGGCATCGGGCTGACGCTGTGCCGGTCGATCGTCGAGATGCACGGGGGGTCGATCAGCGCGGCGAGCGCCGGACCGAATCAGGGCAGCACGTTCGTCGTGCGCCTGCCTTACGCGTCCGACCACGATGCGCCGCGGCCGCATCGCGTGCTCGCGCAGACTGCGACGCTAGGCACGGGCGGCGGCCTGCGCATCGTCGTGATCGACGACAACCAGGATTCCGCCGACAGCCTCGCGCTGCTCTTGCAGATGAAAGGCCACGACGTGCGTACCGCGTATCACGGCAAGGAAGGACTCGACGTGATCCGCCATTTCCCGCCGCAACTGATTCTGCTCGATCTCGCCTTGCCCGACATGGACGGTCACGCGGTGCTGCGCGCGCTGCGCTCGCAGCGGCTCATCGGGCGTGCGACGGTGGTCGCGATGACGGGCTTCGGACAGGACAGCGACAAGGAACGCTCCGCGCAGGCGGGCTTCGACGCGCATCTGGTGAAGCCGGTGGATTTCGACGTGCTGGACCGGTTGCTGGAGGAGGTGGCGAAGCGGTGAGGGCGATCACGCCCTCACCACCCGCAACGGAAAAATCACCCGCGACGCGATCAGCCCCAGCGCGCCGCCGAGCAGCGTTTCCCACGCGCGCGCCGTCAGCAGTTCGAGCGAATGCACGCCGCTCGCCGCGAGCGTCACGATGAGCACGAACGCGAACGCGCCGCACGCGATGTCGTATCGCTCCGGCAGCGCCATCGCATAGGCGATCATCGCGAACGCGGACAGAATCCACACGACGAGCGGCCAATGTTCCGCGAGCGGCAGACACACGATGCCGATCGGCACGCCGACAAGCGTCCCGTAGATGCGCCGCCGTACGCGCTCCGCCGTCCCGACCGCCGACGTCGCGACGACATACACGCAAGCCGTGATCGCCCACGCCGATTCCGCGAGCCCGAACAGGCGATTCAACGCCACGACGACGAGCGCGCCGCACGCCGCCTGCAGACCCATCGCGAAGGCGGGCGAGATCGCGTCCCGACCGTAAGCGGGCTCCGACGCCAGCGCGGGCAGCACGACCGGATGCTCGGCCGGTCCGCTCAGCACGCGCGGCACGATCGCCGCGAGCATGCCGATCAGTAACGCGAGCAGGATCGCCCAGGAATCGCCGGGGCGCAGATCCATCCCGTAAGCGAGGAGCTGGCCGATATAGAGCTGCGAGCCGACGCCCGCGCCCGTCATCCCGAAGCGCTTCAGATAGCCCGCGAGGAACGCGCCCGTCACGAGAATCAGCTCGGCGCCGCCGCGTCCGGTTTCACGAAGCATCGGCGCAAAAAACGTGAAGGTGAACGCGCCGAACGCAGCCGCGACGCACAGAATGACGAGATCGCGGCTCGACTCCAAACGCGTCGTGCGCGCCTCGGACACGCTCGCCCACAGCGCGAAGCCGCCCGCGAGCGCGCCCACCGACACACCCGCCGGCACGCTTTGCGTCACGTCCTGCAGCGCGCCGAGCGCCGCCGCCAGCCCGTACGCGGTCACGAGCCGCAATCCCTTGATGCGCCGATGCGTGCCCGGATCGACGCGATCGAGCCACGCGAGCACGGCCTGCACGCGCTGCACGAGCGCTTGCACGATCGTCAGCGACGAATCCGCGAGACGCGCTTTCGCGTCGCCGATGGGCTGCTCGTCATCCATTGGCTTCCCCACAGGTAACGCACCTGCCACGCATTCTAGGACGCGTTGCGCCTGCGCGCGCGTTTGACGGCCGCAATCGGCCCGCCGCGCTGCGCCGCTTCGACGATGCAGCCCGCGAGGCGCGCCGCCGCATCCGGCTCGTCCGCGCGCACGCGCCGCGCGCGCTCCACAAGCCCGATCTCGCGATGAAACGTGTCGCCGCCGAGATCGAGCGCGACCGCGCCGCGCGGCCACGCGCCGATGCCGTCCGATACCGGCACGAGCGCCACGCCCAGCCCGCGCGCCACCAGTTGCGCGATGCCCGGCAGCTCGTCGACCTCGATCGAATCGCGCACGGCGATGCGGCGCTTCGTCAGAAACATGTCGACTTGCCGGCCGCCGAACGAGCGCCGGTCGTATCGGATGAACGGCTCCGATTCGATCAGCGCGCGCCAGTCGGCGCCCTTCTTCGCGGCAGGCACGAGCAGCACGAACGGCTCGACGGCGAGCGTGCGCCATTGCAGTTCCGCGGGCAGCGAAAACGGCGGGCGGATCATCACGGCCATGTCCATCTCGCCTGCATCGACGCTTGCGAGCAGATTGAGCGACACGCCCGGCACGAGCCGGATGCGCCACGCCGGCAGCATGCGCCGGAACGCGCCGATGGCATCGGGCAAAAGCGCCGCATGCGCCGACGCGATCGCGCCCACCGAAAGCGAGCCGCGGCGCCCGTCCTCGCCTTCCGGCTCAGCGAGGCGCGCGTACAGCGCGATCAGTTCATCGGCGAGTTCGAGCGTGCGCTTGCCGGCCTTGTTGAGCGTCGCGGAGCGGCCCGTCCTGTCGAACAGCTTCGCGCCGAGATGCGCTTCGAGGCGCTGCATCTGCGCGCTCACGGCCGATTGCGTGAGGCCGATCTGCGCGCCTGCGCCCGCGAAAGTGCCGTGGCGCGCCACCGCGATGAAAGTCCGGAGTTCGCGCAGCATGTCGATTCATCGAAAATATTTGGGCTGACTCCAGAAATATATCGTTTTTCAACACAAATATTTATTAATAAACTTGGTTCCAGTTCCCATGAACGTCGATTGAAGGACTCAACTCCATGAGCACGACCCAGCACGCCATGCCGCCGTTCCATCTCGCGTTTCCCGTTCATAGCCTCGCGGCCGCGCGCGAGTTCTACGGCGAACTGCTCGGCTGCCCGGAAGGCCGCAGCTCCGACGCATGGGTGGATTTCGATTTCTACGGCCATCAGATCGTCGCGCATCTCGCGCCGGAGGAATGCGGACATCGCACGACGAGCGCGGTCGATGGCGACGCCGTGCCGGTGCGCCACTTCGGCGTGGTGCTGCCCATACCGCAGTGGAACGAGCTCGCGGACAAGCTGCGCGCGGCGGACACGCGCTTCATCATCGAGCCGCATGTGCGCTTCAAGGGCGAAGTCGGCGAACAGGCGACGATGTTCTTCCTCGATCCGTCGGGCAATGCCGTCGAGATCAAAGCGTTCGCCGATATGTCGTCGCTCTTCGCGAAATAAAAAACGGGACGCCGCGCGGCGTCCCGTTCGTCATTGCAGCGCGCTTTACTGGCCGGAGCCGCTCGCGCTGACCGGCGCGCCCGGACCGCTCGGCGTCGCGGTGCCGCCCGGTTGCGTGGACGGACCCGAGTTCATCGTGCTCTTGTGCGTCTTCTTCGAATGCGTCGATTTGTGCGCGTGCGCGTTCGGCTGCGCGGGCTGCGTCGTGGTCTGCGCGTTGTCGCCGGCCTGCAGGCCCGTGTTCGAGCTCGGCGGATTGTCCTGCGCGAAAGCGGACGCGCACACCAGCGCGAAAGCGCCGGCAGCGGCGGAAAGGGCGAAACGTTTCATATCGAAGACTCCTGTTGGCGGTTGCGAAATGCGATGCTCACGGCTTGTTCTGCCTGCTGGCCGCCGCGCTTCACGCGAGCGGCCGTTCGCACGTCAGGAGTCAGCACGCGACATGCCACGGTCTGACGATTCGCCAACGTCTTCGCGTCTTCGTGTCAGGTTTTGAAGACCGCGATGGCGCGCTTCAGCTCTTCGGCCTGCGTCGCGAGCGCGGCGGCGGCGGCCGTCGCCTGTTCGACGAGCGCGGCGTTCTGCTGCGTGACCGCGTCCATCTGCACGATCGCGACGCCGACCTGCTCGATGCCCTGCGTCTGCTGCGTGGACGCCGACGAGATCTCGTTCATGATGTCGGTCACGCGCGAAACGGACGTGAGAATCTGCTTCATCGTGTCGCCGGATTGCTGCGCGAGGTCTTGCCCCGCCGTGACGTTCGTCACCGATTCGTCGATGAGCGTCTTCACATCCTTCGCGGCCGCCGCGCAGCGCTGCGCGAGCGCCCGCACTTCCGATGCGACCACCGCGAAGCCGCGCCCGTGCTCGCCCGCACGCGCCGCTTCGACGGCCGCGTTCAACGCGAGGATGTTGGTCTGAAACGCGATGCCTTCGATCACGCCGATGATGTCGACGATCTTCTCCGAGCTGCCCGCGATCTTGTCCATCGTCGCGACGACGCCGAGCACGACGCCGCTGCCGCTTTCCACCGTCGACGATGCGCTCGCCGCGAGCTGGCACGCTTCGCCGGCGTTATCGGAGTTCAGACGCACGGTCGACGTGAGCTCTTCCATGCTCGACGCCGTTTGCGCGAGCGACGCGGCCTGCTCTTCCGTGCGCGACGAAAGATCGTGATGGCCGTCCGCGATTTCGCGCGACGCCGCCGTGATGCCGTCAGCGACGAGCTTGATCTGCGCGATCGTCTGCGTGAGGCGCGATTGCATCGTGTGCATCGAATGCATGAGGCTCGAATCGTCGCCGCGCTGCACTTGCACGGTCTGCGCGAGATCGCCGGCCGCGATGCGCTGGCAGACGACGGCCGCATCGCGCGGGTCGCCGCCGATGCTCTTCAGCACGCCGCGGATGATGAGCGTCATCGCGACCGTCAGCGCCGCGCCGATCACGCCGATCAGCAGGAGCGACTTGAGCACGATGGCATGGAAGGCGCGATCGATGTCGTCGATCCACGCGCCCGTGTAGACGTGCCAGTCCCATTCGCGCACGTAATCACCGTACGTGACCTTGGGCAGCGGTTCCTGCTCGCCCGGTTTGGGATACGAATACGTCGTGATATGCGAGCCGTCGAGACCGTGCTTGACGATCTCAGCGGTGAAGTGCTTGCCCGTGCTATCGACGAAATCGTTGATCTTGCCCTCGGAGTGCGGACGCGGCGGATCGAGCACCTGCCACATCTTCGAATCGATGATGCCGACATAGCCGCTCGTGCCGTAGCGGATCGCGCGCACGCTCGCGATCGCGCGTTTCTTCGCTTCGTCTTCGGGCAGCGCGCCGCTTTGCGCCTGCTTCACATAGAACCTGACGACGCTCGCCGCCGACTGAACCTGTTCGGCGAGCGCGCCTTCGCGGTTGTTCATCAGCGAATGTTTCGTGGAGATCGCGTTGAGCGCGCACAGAAGAATCAGACTGAGCCATACGAAGCCCACGATGCTCATGAGCTTGGTCTTGAAAGAAAGTTTTTTCACGATCTGGTTGTAATAGCCGATGGACGCGCCGGGGCAGGCGCTCGCTTTGCGGCTTCCGATCGCGGGCGATTTTACGTTTGCGTGAGCGGGTGCGACGCCGCGTCGTTATCGAAAGCTGCGTGCAATTTAACGGCAAGGCGCGTCGAATCTTGAGGCGCGGAACGCGGCGCACAAAGCAAAACGCCCCGCATGACCGAAGTCATGCGGGGCGTCGGTCCATGCTGCTTCAGTGCCCGACCGGCTCTGTCGATTTCAGGTCGCTCGCCATCGCCGTTTGCGGATGCGCGGCCTGCTTGATGAGCAGCGCGACCGCCGAAACGATGCCCGCCACCGCGATCGTCGCGAAGATGCCGCCGAACGTGAAATGCAGACGCGTCAGCTCGGCGACGAGGAACGATCCCGCGATGCCGCCGAAGCGCCCGATGCCGAGCATCCACGCGACGCCCGTTCCGCGCCCTTGCGTCGGATAGAACGCCGCGGCGAGCGCGGGCATCGACGATTGCGCGGTGTTCATCAGCACGCCCGCGACAAACACGACGAGCACGAGCATGCCGACATTGCCCGCCGCCTGGCCGATCAGATACACGCTCACGGCGGTCAGCGCGTAGCACGCCGCGATGATGCGGTTAGCGTTGAACTTGTCCATCAGCACGCCGCACAGCACCGCGCCGACGCCGCCGAGCGGGAACAATGCGGAAATGAGCGTCGCCTTTTGCGGCGGCAGGCCCGATTCCTTCAGCAGAATCGGCATCCAGTTGATCGACGCGTAGAAGATCACGAGGCCCATGAAATACGTGAGCCACAGCATGATCGAGCCGACGAGATACGAGCGCGACAGCACCACGCTGATGCCGCTCTGTCCCGTCGCGGCGGGCGCGGCCTCGGTCATGAAGAACGAGCCGGCGTTCATCGCGTCGGACGAAATGCGGGCGAGCGTCGCGCGAATCTTCTCGACGGGCTTCGACTTCGCCACCATGTAGCGCACCGATTCCGGCAACGTGACGATCAACAGCACCGACAGCACGAGCGGCGCGATGCCGCCGAGCATCAGCACGCTGCGCCAGCCGAACTGCGGAATCATCCACGCGGCGAGAAAGCCGCCGAACGCCGCGCCGAGCGGAAAGCCGCAGAACATCAGATTGATGAGCGTCGCGCGGCGGCTGTCCGGACAGAACTCGCTCATCATCGTGACGGCGTTCGGCATCGCGGCGCCCAGCCCCAGGCCGGTGATGAAGCGCAGCGTCGTCAATTGCGTGAGGTCGGCCGAGAACGCCGACGCGAGACACGCGACGCCGAAGATCAGCACCGACGAAAGCAACATCGCGCGGCGGCCGAGCTTGTCGGACAGCGGCCCGGACAACAGCGCGCCCGCGGCGAGGCCGAACAGCGCGGCGCTCAAGACGGGCGCGAGCGCCGGACGGCTGATATGCCATTCGGCGACGAGCGACGGCGCGATAAAGCCGATCGCGGCGGTATCGAAACCGTCCAGCAGCACGATCACGAAGCACATCACGAAGATGAGCCACTGAAACGGCGAGAACGGATGCTCGTTGATGAACGTCTGTACGTTCACGGCAGGACTTCTACTCACTTCATTCCCTTTTCGGTGATGGGCGCGCGCCTCGCAAGGCCGCGTCCCGGAACTGAAACCGCTTCCCGCCGCCGTTCTTGTTGTTGTCGTGCGAGCAGCGAACCCCGGTCAAACCGCATGGAAATCGGAGAAAAGTTCGTTAGACGAACACCGATTCACATAGCGAACTCGCGAGTGAGGGTACTGAAGAAGTTTGCGCTTCGTCAACGCGGGCTTTCCCGCGTATGACGAAGCGCTGACGTGTGGCTGTCAAAAGGCAGCGAATCTGCGGACAGTCAGGAGACGCGCCGCCCCGCGCGATACGTTTCGCGCGGCACCTGCAGGCCGTCCACCGAGGCGACGCGCACGAAGTCCGCGCGCAGGCCCGTCGCGATCGCGCCGCGGTCCGCGAGACCCGCCGCGTGCGCGGGCGCCCACGAAACGGTCGCGACGGCGCGCGGCAGCGACCAGCCCGCCTTGGCGACGAGATCGAACACCGCGATCAGCAGACTCGACGGCACGTAATCCGACGACAGGATATCGAGCAGCCCTTCGTGCGCCAGTTCAAGCGCCGACACGTTGCCCGAATGCGAGCCGCCGCGCACGACGTTCGGCGCGCCCATGATCGTCGCGATGCCGTGTTCGCGCGCGGCGCGCGCGGCTTCGAGCGTCGTCGGGAATTCGGCGAGCGCGATGCCGTCGCGCGCCGCTTCCTCGACATGCTCGACGAGCGTGTCGTCGTGGCTCGCAAGCGAGATGTTCAGGCTCTTGCAGCGCGCGACGATTTCCGCGCGATGCTTCGCCGCGTAACGCGCCTGATGATCCGCGAGTTCGGCGAGGATTTTCTTCGCGTGCTCGTCGCTCCATTTGCCATGACGTTCCTGATACTTGCGCCACTTCTCGTGATCCTGCCACTGACGCTGGCCGGGCGTGTGATCCATCACGGATGCAAGCCGGAAAAGCGGATCGGACGAAAGCAGGTCGAACACTTCGACGACATCCGTCGTGCCGACTTCGCATCGCAGATGCAGGAAGTGATCGGCGCGCAAGAGATCGCGCGCGACGAACTTGCCGATCGACTTCGCGCATTGCACCTGAAGCTCGCGGCCGCGCACGCCGTCTTCGGGACGCGAACCGACGCCGAGCGCATCGAACACGGTCGTGATGCCCGCCGACGCCACTTGCGCGTCATGCACGATGATCGCCGCTTCGTGATTCCACAGCACGCCGGGGCGCGGCGCGAGATGCTTCTCGATGTTGTCCGTATGCAGCTCGACGAAGCCGGGCAACAGATAATCCCCGTCCCAGTCGTGCGCCTCGCGCGCCGCCGTATTGCCCGGCGCAATGTCGGCGATGCATCCGTCCTCGACGCGCAAGGTGCCCACGAAATCCTCGTCGCGCGTCACGATGCGCGCATTTGTTATCAGCATGTCTGCAACACTCCGGAATCGGTTTGATGAGCGATGGCCGCGCTCGACGCGAGCCGCACGATGCGGGTCGCGACGCGCTCGCGCGTGTCTTCGTCGTGAAAGATGCCGACGATCGCCGCGCCCTGCTCGCGCGCCTCGACGATCAGATTGGCGACCACGTCGCGGTTTTCGGCATCGAGCGACGCAGTGGGTTCATCGAGCAACAGCAGCGGATGCGCCGCGATCAGTCCGCGCGCGATGTTCACGCGCTGCTGCTCGCCGCCCGAGAACGTCGCGGGCGCGAGCGTCCACAAACGGCGCGGCACGTTGAGGCGTTCGAGCAACGCGCTCGCACGCTTACGTGCTTCGTCTTCATCGACGCCGCGCGACACGAGCGGCTCCGCGACGAGATCGAGCGACGACACACGCGGAATCGCGCGCAGGAACTGGCTCACGTAACCCATCGTCGTGTTGCGCAGCCGGATGATCTCGTGCGGCGCGGCGTCGGTCAGCATCGTATGACGCGAGGGCTTGCTGTCGTCGCGAATCGCGATCGTGCCGCGCGTCGCGAGATAGTTGCCGTACATGCAGCGCAGGAACGTGCTCTTGCCCGCGCCCGACGCGCCCGCGAGCACGACGCATTCGCCGCGTTCCACATCGAGCGATACGCCCGACAGCGCGGCGATACGCGCGCCGCCCTGCTGATGCAGTGTGAAAGTCTTTTCGATGCCGATTGCGCGCAGCATCAGCTTGTCGTTGGTGATGAAGGAATCGTGTGTCATCGGTCGAACCTCAAACAGGCAGCACGGACGCGACGAGCGTCTGCGTATAAGGATGTTGCGGATCGTCGAGCACCTGGTCCGTCAGCCCGCTTTCGACGACGCGCCCGTCCTTCATCACCATCAGCCGATGCGCGAGCAGACGCGCAACGCCGATATCGTGCGTGACGATCACGGCCGCGAGATGCAGCTTGCTCGTGAGCGTGCGCAGCAAGTCGAGCAGACGCGCCTGCACCGATACGTCGAGGCCGGCGGTGGGTTCGTCCATGAACACGAGGCGCGGTCCCGTCACCAGATTACGCGCGATCTGCAGACGTTGTTGCATGCCGCCCGAAAATGCCGAAGGCAATTCGTCGATGCGCGCGGCATCGAGTTCGACGCGGCTCATCCAGTCGGCGGCCGTCTCGCGCAGACGGCCATAGTGACGCGCGCCGATCGCCATCAGCGGCTCGCCGATGTTCGCGCCCGCCGATACGTTGCGACGCAATCCGTCGCGCGCGTTCTGATGCACGAAGCCCCATTCGGTGCGCGACAAAAGACGCTTGCGCGGCTCGGCGAGCGTCAGCAGGTCGAGCGCTTCGCCTTCGCGCGTCGTGTAGGTGAGCGCACCGCCGTCGATGTCGCTGCGCAACGCGAGCGCATTCAGCAACGTCGATTTGCCCGATCCCGATTCGCCGACGATGCACAGCACTTCGCCCGGATGAACATCGAGATCGACATCGACGCACCCGCCGCGTCCTTCATAACGCTTCGTGAGGCGCGTCGCTTTCAGGAGTGCGTTCATCGCGTCACCTCTTCGTCGTCGCGACGGCTATGGCAGTAATCGCTGTCGGAGCAGACGAACATGCGCGTGCCCTGATCGTCGACGATCATCTCGTCGAGAAAGCTATCGTGCGAGCCGCACAGCGCGCACGCGTGCTCCCACTTCTGCACGCTGAAGGGATGATCCTCGAAATCGAGGCTCTTCACTTTCGTATATGGCGGAATGGCATAGATGCGCCGCTCGCGGCCCGCGCCGAAAAGCTGCAATGCGGGATTCATGTGCATCTTCGGATTGTCGAACTTCGGGATCGGCGAAGGCGACGTCAGATAGCGGCCGTTCACGAGCACCGGGTAATCGTAGGTCGTCGCGATGCTGCCGTGCTGCACGATATCCTCATAGTATTTGACGTTGATGAGGCCATAGTCCGCGAGCGCGTGCAGCTTCTTGCACTCGGTCACGCGCGGTTCGAGGCGGAACAGCGGCTCGGGCATCGGCACCTGATACACGATGATCTGCTTGTCCGTGAGCGGCGTCTCGGGAATGCGGTGACGCGTCTGCACGATGCTCGCATCGGCGGTGCGCGTGGTGGTCGCGACGCCCGCCGTGCGCGCGAAGAAGCGGCGAATGTTCACCGCGTTCGTCGTTTCGTCGGAGCCTTGATCGATGACCTTCAGCGTATCGCTTGCACCGATGATCGCGGACGTGACCTGCAGGCCGCCCGTGCCCCATCCATACGGCAGCGGCATTTCGCGCGATGCGAACGGCACCTGATAACCCGGCACCGCGACCGCCTTGAGCAACGCGCGGCGAATCATGCGCTTGGTCTGCTCGTCGAGGTACGCGAAGTTATAGCCTTCGGTGAGTGCGTTCATGCCGCATTCTCCTTGTTGTCGTCCGAACCGTGCGCGGCGCGCAAACGGCGCAGCAGTTCCAGCTCGGATTGAAAATCGACGTAGTGCGGCAACTTCAGATGCTGCACGAAACCGGCTGCTTCCACGTTATCGCTGTGATACAGCACGAACTCGGGATCCTGCGTCGGTGAACCGACGGATTCGCCGAGTTCTTCGGCACGCAACGCGCGATCCACGAGCGCCATCGCCATCGCCTTGCGCTCGGAGTGGCCAAACGCGAGACCATAGCCTTGCGTGAACGTCGGCGGCACATCGCCGCTGCCCGCGAACTGATTGATCATCTGACATTCGGTGATGTCGATATCGCCGATCTCGACCGCAAAGCCCAGTTCATCGACCATCATTTCCACCGCGACTTCGCCATGACGGATCTCGCCCGCAAACGGATGGCTGTGCGCGTAGCCGCGCTGCGTCGCATAGCCGACCGCGAGCAGAAAGCCTTCGTCGCCGCGTGCGAGGTTTTGCAGGCGCGTCGAGCGATCGGCGGGAAACGACAGCGGTTCGCGCGAAAGATCGCCCGGCTCGGGCGCGTTCTCGTGCGCGCGTTCCTGCTCGATCAGGCCTTCCTTGTCCAGCATCGACAACACGCGCGGCATCGCGCTCGCGTCCGTCTCTTTCGCCGAGATAGTTGCATTCGCAACTTGTTGGCCTTCGGCGAGCAAAGTGAAATCGAGCAGGCGTTGCGTGTAGTCGTACGTGCCGCCCAGCATCTGTCCGCCGGGAATGTCCTTGAAGGCCGCCGAGATGCGGCGCTCGACACACATCGCTTCAGTATCGATCGGCAGCGTGTAGCCGAAACGCGGCAATGTCGTGCGATACGCACGCAGCAAAAAGATCGCTTCGACGAGATCGCCGGCTGCCTGCTTGATCGCGAGCGCGGCCAGGTCTTCATCGTAGACGGAGCCTTCCGTCATCACGCGCGCGACGGCAAGACGCATCTGCTCGCGAATCTGCGCGACGGACAACTCGGGGACGGAAACATCGCCGCGACGCTTCTTCGCGAGCACGTCCCACGAACGTTCGATGGCGCGTTCGCCACCTTTGACCGCGACGTACATCAGTTCACCTCCACTTGCGTCGTGCGCGGCAGGCCGACGAGCGCGCCGCCCGCGACGAAGTAGCAATCGATGCCGCAAGGAAAGAGCGCCGTGAGCGCCGCGCGCTGACGCCAGAACTCGCGTGACAGGCCCGCAATGGCGACGCTGCGCGATTGCGCGATGCCCGGACCGCTCCACACGAGCGGCTCGCCTTCGGTCAGCGACGGCACATGGATAAAGAGCGTCGCGGCATGCTCGGGAGATTCGGGTTCGCCGTGCGAGAAAGCATCGAGCGAAGGCATGTCGCGCGCATCGTCGATATAGACGAATGCGGCCTCGCGGCGATCGCGCGTCAAGCGCGCGCTCGCGTGAAAGCGCAGCGCATCGCCAAGCACGTTGTCTTCGCGCTCGATGAAAACCGGCGTCGAATAATCCGTCAGCGCGAGCAGCGACGCGAACGCCGCGAGCGGCACGCGCCCGGCGAGGCCGTCGCGCATCGCATGGTTGTCCGGCAGCGCGGCATCGATCGCAACGATGCTGCCGGGCCGCGACAGCGCATCGAGCAATGCGCGGAACACGCGTTGCGCGTCGTGCACCGTGTCGTTGAAGCCGGGCACGAGCGTGGTCATGTCGATTCGCATCATTCGCCTCTCACCATCGTGAAGAATTCGACCTTCGTCGCGGCCGCTTCGGCTTCTTTGCGGCGTCGTTCATCTGCGATGCGCGCAGCCAGCGGCTCGATGAGTTGCGTCTGCAACTTGTCGGCGAAGCGCGGCATCTGCAGGAGGGCGTCCGCGAGCGCGGCGAGCGTCGCGCGTTCCTTGTCGCGCCCCATGTGCACGGCGACACCGACCGGCGCGCTGCCGTCATCGGCGATGAGACGAAGCGTGGCGCGCGTGACGGTCGTTTCGCCGAGGTTAAACGCATCGCCCGTGCCGCCGATGCGCCCGCGCACCATCGCAAGCCCGATATCCGGCGCGCGCAGCCACTCGTAGTCGGGCACCCGCGCGCCTTCGAGCGCCGCTTCGAGCGCATGTTGCAGCGCCTCGCGCGGCGTGCGGGCAAGCACCGCCATCCATTCGCGGCGGCCTCGCGTTGCGCGCGGCTCCATTGAAGTACTCATCGCATTCCCTTTGTCTGGAAGGATCGGATCATCGTCATGCTACTCGTTGTCTAGTCTAGTCGTCTAGACGTTTGGTCGTGTAGTGAGGCTTTCACATTTCCATCACGAGTTGCGCACTACAATCCGGGAGAACGATATTCAAACCGACAGGAATGACAGCGCAATGACATCCAACGAAAATGCGGCGCCTGGCGTTGCCGTGGAGCGCGGCGCGGGGGTCGCGGTCTGGCGGCAGATCGAGCAGATACTCGCCGCCGAGATTGCCGCGAAGAGCTTCGGCGACGAAGGACGCCTGCCGAGCGAGGCGGAACTCGCCAAGCGTTTCGACGTGAACCGTCATACGGTTCGCCGCGCGATGCTGCGGCTTGCCGCAACGGGTCTCGTGAGCGTCGAGCAGGGGCGCGGCACGTTCGTGCAGCCGGGCGCGATCGATTATCAGATCGGCCGGCGCACGCGCTTCACCGAGAATCTGCGCCGCCAGAAGCACACGTCGGCTGGCGTCGTGCTGAGTTCGGAGCGCGTGAAGGCCGATCCGACCGTATCGAAGGCGCTCGGCGTGCGCGCCGGCACGCTCGTCTATCAGATCGAAACGCGCCACGACTCCGACGGCATTCCGATGACGTATGCGCGCAACTGGTACCCAGCCGCGCGCTTCAACGATCTGCCCGCGGTCATCGAAGCGGCGGGCGGTGTCAGTGCCGCGCTGGAGACGTTCGGCGTAAAGGATTACATGCGCAAATGGAGCCGCATCGGCAGCGTGCTGCCTTCGTCGGACGTGGCGCGGCGCTTGCAGATCAATCGTCAGCAGCCGGTGTTGTGGGTCGAAAACGTCGATGTCGACGAGGACGGCGTGCCGATCAAATACGGCATCACGCATTTCGCGGCGGATCGCGTGCAATTGATGGTCGAGCACGATCGATGAGCGCCGCCGTTCATCCGCGCGTGGCGCTCTACTACGCGCCGCCTGCCGCTTCCGCATGGTGGCGCGAAGGTTGCGAATGGCTCGGCCGCGATCCCGAGAGCGGCCGCGAAACCGCGACGCCCGCGCATGCCGTGACGCACGCCCCGCGCCGTTACGGCTGGCACGCGACGCTCGTCGCGCCGTTTCATATGGCCCCGGGTGTCGAGCTCGCGGACGTGCTGGCATGTGCGCGTGCGTGGGCCAGTTCGACGCCGCGCTTCGAGATGCCGGTATGCCCCACGGAAATGGGCCGTTTCGTCGCGCTACAGCCCGCCGCGCCCGCCGACGACGCAACCCTTCGAGCATTGGCCGCGAGCGCACTGAAGGCGCTCTCCGCGTTGCGTACGATGCCATCGCGGGAAAGCATCGAGCGGCGCATCCTCGATGGCATGAGCGCACGGCAGATCGAATTGCTGCGCGAATGGGGTTATCCGTATGTCCTCGACGAATATCGCTTCCATATGACCCTTTCCGATTCCCTCGATGATGCGAACGCGCGCGCGTCGATCATGTCGGAATGGAAGGCGCGCATCGATACGCTCGGCCCGCTGCCGGTGCACGGCGCGGCGCTTTTCATCGAGCCGCAGCCGGGCGCGCCGTTCGCGCTATGGCAGCGCCTGCCGTTCAACAACGCACGGGAAGTGGCATGACCGAAGTGGATAGCACGAAACTGGTCTACGTGATGGGACCGTCAGGCGCGGGCAAGGACTCGCTGCTCGGCTTCGCGCGCGAACGCATCGGCGCACAGGTGCTGTTCGCACATCGCTACATCACGCGCGCGGTCGCGGACGGCGAGAACCATATCGCCCTTTCGCATGACGAATTCGCTTCGAGACTGTCATACGGCCTCTTCGCGATGCATTGGGAAAGCCTCGGGCTGCGGTATGGCATCGGCATCGAGCTGGATGCGTGGCTCGCGCGCGGCAGGCCAGTCGTCGTGAACGGCTCGCGCCAGCATGCGGAACTCGCGCTCGAACGTTATCCGCATGCGCGCTTCGTGCATATCGATGCAGCGCCGTCCGTGCTTGCCGCGCGCCTCGCGCGTCGTGGACGCGAAGACGCCCGGCAGATCGAAGCGCGTCTCGCGCGCCGTCCGGCCTTCGAACTGCCGTCGCACGCGCATGTCGTGAAGATCGACAACTCGGGCATGCTCGCAGACGCCGGCACGCAATTGCTCGCGCTGCTCGCGCGTACGAACCACGCCTGAAAACGACGCGAGCGCCTGATGAGGCGCTCGGCATCGATAGTTGCAAGCGCAATCAAATCACGCGTTCGCGCACCCACCCCGAAGCGAGATCGATCATCGACACGATCGCGATGACGATCAGCATCACCGCCGACGTCTGCGCATAGTTGAACGAGCGGATCGCTTCATACAGCACGACGCCGATACCGCCCGCGCCGACCATGCCGACGACCATCGCGGAGCGCACGTTCGACTCGAAGCGATACAGCGCGAACGAAATCCACAGCGGCAACACTTGCGGCAGCACGCCGTAGACGATTTCATCGAGACTGCTCGCGCCGGTCGCGCGCACGCCTTCGGCGGGCCGCGCATCGACGGCTTCGACCGCTTCGGCGAAGAGCTTCGCGAGCACGCCTGTTGTATGAACCCACAACGCGAGCACGCCGGCGAAAGGCCCGAGTCCGACCGCGACGATGAACAACATCGCGAAGACCATTTCGTTGATCGCGCGGCACGCGTCCATCAGGCGGCGCACGGGTTGCGAGATCCATACGGGCGCGATGTTCAGCGCCGATAGCAGCCCGCATGGCACGGCGCAGACGAGCGCGAGCGCCGTGCCCCACACGGCGACCGCGAGCGTCACGATCATTTCATGCACGTACGTGCGCCATTCCGTGAAGTCGGGCGGAAAGAAGTCGCGCGCGAACTGGCTCATGTTGCCCGATGCGCCGAGCAGATCGAGCGGGCGCATTTCCGCGCTCTGCCATGACAGACCCAGCACGGCGATCAGAACGATCCAGCCGAACATCGATGTCCAGCTGCGCTTCGGTGCACTCGTCCGCACGGGCCGCACGATGCCGGCCTCGAACGTCGTTACGTCGAGCGGCTTCATTTACTTCGCCGCCGTCGTGTCGAGCGCGGCGATCTTCTGATCGAGCGCGGCAATCTGCGCCTTCTTGTCGGCGTCGTCGAGATGCGCGTCGTTCTGCACCTGCTGCTTCTTCTGGAAGAGCGCCATCTGACGAATCGGCACGAGTTGCGCATTCGACGAATCGGCGAAGCCCGAATAGCCCGAGATCGCAGTCATCACCGCTTGTTCGCGCGGGTCCTTTTCCGCGTAGTGATCGAAGAAGTTGCGCAGCTTGTCCTTCGTCGCTTGCGGCAGATCGCGACGCCATACGAGCGGGTCCGATGGAATAAGCGGCGACTTCCACAACACGCGCACCTTCGGATACAGCTCGGGATGTTGCGTCTTGATGGTGTCGAGCATGTCGGTGTTGTTGGTCGCGACATCGATCTTGTCGTTGACGACCGCGAGCATGTTCGCCTCATGGCTCGACGGCAGCACGCTCTTGAACGACGACTTCGGGTTGATGCCGTTCTTCGCGAAGAGGTAATACGACGGCACGAGCGTGCCCGACGTCGAGTTCGGATCGCCGAAACCGAGATTGATTTCCTTCGTGTTCTTCAGCACCTGATCGAGCGATTTCCACTTGCTGTTCGCGTTCGTGATGAGCAGCGAGTAATAGCCCGCTTCGCCGTTCTTGTACTTCACCTTCGCGAAGACTTCGCCGTTCGAGCGATCGACCGCTTCGATCGCCGATGCATTGCCGAAGAAGCCGATCTGCACCTTGT
This sequence comes from Caballeronia sp. NCF2, assembly GCF_023631205.1. Taxonomy (NCBI): domain Bacteria; kingdom Pseudomonadati; phylum Pseudomonadota; class Betaproteobacteria; order Burkholderiales; family Burkholderiaceae; genus Caballeronia; species Caballeronia sp. NCF2. Next base: position 62,547 of record NZ_JALQDN010000055.1, read on the forward strand.
TGAAGCGCATCGCTTCGATGATGCCCGCGTAGTCGGTCGCGAAGTAGGCCTTCACGTCGAGACCCGTCTGCTTGTTCAGATCGTCGATGAGCGGTTGCCAGCGTTGCTTGAGCGCGGCCGACGAATCCGTCGAGATGATGCCGAAGTTGATCGTCTCGGCAAGAACGGATTGCGTCAGCAGGCAAGACGCGAGCGCGGCGCCGGCCAGAAATTTTTTCATGATGCGATCCAGGAGTTGACGTTGAGTTGAAGTTCCGCGGCGTGCGTCCGCGCTACGTGATGCGCAAGCAGTTCGCTGGCGGACGATCCGTAGAGCTTGTGCAGCACCTCGGGCGTGAGACGCTCGCTCGCGCCATCGAAGACGACGCGGCCATCGCGCAACGCGATCGTGCGCGGGCAGTACTTCATCGCGACATCGATCTGATGCAGCGACACGACGACCGTCAGCTTGCGCTCGCGATTGAGCGTCTGCATGAGTTCCATGACGCGTCGCGCCGATTCGGGATCGAGCGATGCGATCGGTTCATCCGCGAGCACGATGCGCGCACGCTGCACGAGCGCGCGTGCCAGTGCCGCGCGCTGCTGCTGACCGCCCGACAGATTGCTCGCGCGTTCGAACGCGTGTTCGCCGATGCCCATCGCGGTGAGCGAATCCATCGCGAGCGAGCGTTCGTCGCGCGGAAAGCGCCCGGACATACGACGCCACAACGACACGCGCGACAACGCGCCGATCAGCACGTTCGTCAGCACTGAAAGACGTCCGACGAGATTGAACTGCTGAAACACGAAGGCGACGTCGCGGCGTATCGAGCGCACTTCACGCACGATCCTGCCGTTCTGCTGGATCGGGCGGCCGAGCAACGTGACGTGCGACGGCGCGGGGTCGGATGCCGTGAAGCCTGCGATGTGCCGCAGAAGCGTCGACTTGCCCGATCCGGAAGCGCCGATGAGCGCGACCATCTCGCCCTCTTCCACGCGCAGATCGACGGAGTCGAGCGCCTTGCGGCCATTCCGGAACGTCTTGGTGAGACGCTCGATGCGAATTGCGTCCATAGCTTCCCTCGATGGGCGCGCTCACATGGCGCGCTGAAACGTTCGGGAGATTCTAGGAAGCGAACATGACGAGATAGTGACGCGCATGAGACGTCTAGATGAATACATCACTTCGATGCGTCGCGAGTTGAGACGATCGAGCAGAAAAGCGATACGAACAAGCATTCACGTTTTGCGTGCCGCGCTTCATGATGATCCGCAACTGCATCAATCACTCGGAACTTCATCATGAACACGATCCATACGGATGTCGCCATCATCGGCGCGGGCAGCGCGGGACTTTCGGCGTATCGCGCGGCGAAGGCTGCGGGCGCTTCGGCGATTCTCATCGAAGGCGGCGCGCACGGCACGACGTGTGCGCGCGTCGGCTGTATGCCGTCGAAGCTTCTCATCGCAGCGGCCGATGCCGCGCATCACGCGGCGCACGCGGCGGCGTTCGGCGTGCATATCGATGGCGCGCTGCGCATCGACGGGCGCGAAGTGATGGCGCGCGTGAAGCGCGAGCGCGATCGTTTCGTCAGCTTCGTCGTCGCGGGCGTCGATGCGATGCCCGATGCGGACAAGCTCACCGGCTACGCGCGCTTCATCGACGATAACCTGCTGCAAGTGGGCGACGATACGAAGGTGCAGGCGAAGAGCATCGTCATCGCGACGGGGTCGAGTCCCGTTATGCCGTCGATGTATCGCGCGCTCGGCGATCGCGCCATCATCAACGACGATGTGTTCGCGTGGGACGATTTGCCGAAGCGCGTTGCGGTGATCGGCGCGGGCGTCATCGGCCTCGAACTCGGTCAGGCGCTGGCGCGGCTCGGCGTGCGTGTGTCGCTGCTGGGCGCGCGCGGGCGCGTCGGGCCTTTCACCGATCCCGATGTGCGTGCGTATGCCGGGCGTGTGTTCAGCGAAGCGTTTCGTTTCGAGCCGTTTGCGCAAGTGCAGGCCGCCGTGCGCGAAGGAGATGAAGTGCGTTTGCGCTATGTGTCAGATGCGGGCGAGTCGATCGAGGAAACCTTTGATTACGTGCTCGTCGCTGCCGGGCGCAAGCCGAATGTCGGCGGGCTGGCTTTGAGCAATACATCGCTTGCACTCGATGACGTTGGCTTGCCGGTCTACGATCCGCTCACGCTGCAGGCGGGCGCTCATCCGGTCTTCATCGCCGGCGATGCGAACGGCGTGCTGCCCTTGCTTCACGAAGCCGCCGACGAAGGCCGCGCGGCGGGCACGAATGCCGCGCGTTATCCGCATGTCGAAGCGGTCGAGCGTCGCGCGCCGATTGCAATTGCGTTCACCGATCCGGGCATTGCGATGGTCGGCTCGCGTCATGTCGACCTTAAGCCCGAGTCGTTCGTGACGGGCGAAGTGAGTTTCGAGGATCAAGGCCGCAGCCGCGTGATGCTCAGAAATCGCGGGTTGATGCATGTGTATGTCGATCGCGCGAGCCGCCGCTTCGTCGGGGCGGAATGGATTGGGCCGGATGCGGAACACATCGCGCATTTGCTGGCGTGGGCGTTGCAGATGAAGCTCACGGTCGATGAGATGCTGCGGATGCCGTTTTATCACCCGGTGGTCGAGGAAGGGTTGAGGACGGCGTTGAGGGATGCGGTTGTCAGGCTCGGGTGAGCGGGTCGCGGCGAGGCACTCCGTGCGTATCGATTGCGCCCCGCCGCACTTCCAAGCGAGACGAACGTTGTTGTGCGCATCCGGGAAATCCCCGCCACATCATGTCTGGATTTCCTCGAGGGCGAAGCACGGATACTTATAAGTCGACTTTGCCGTGCACCAGAATCGGACGTGTCTCGAACGGGCGCCAGGCTGGATCTTTGGCCTTCCACGCTTCATGCCGTGACGGCTGACGCGATCGTCGGTGCAGTCGCCTGGCGCGCACGTAAAATGGCGTCATGTCGAACACGTCCCGCCAACCTCCCCGGCAAGAACCCGAGTTGCCGCTTCACACGCCCAGCACCGCATCGCTCGCGCTGGCCGCCGCCATCGCGATGATCGCGTGGCTCGCGTTCGCGGCGCAGACGGACATCACCATCGCGCGTCTCGTCAATCGCGGCTTCACCGTCTTCGACGGCCTCGCGCGCATGAGCAGCTACCTGACGAACCTGACCGTATCGCTGACCGCGTTCTGCTTCACCTGCGTTGCAACACGCGCGCGATTCCCCCTGGCGCGCTTCTTCCGCAAACCGACCGTCGTCACGGCGGTCGTCGTATATATCGTGTTCGTCGGTATCGCTTATAACGCGTTGCTGCGCTATCTATGGACACCATCGGGCTATCGCGCGCTCGTCAACGAATCGCTGCATACCATCGTGCCCGCGCTCGCGGCCTTGTACTGGTATCTCTTCGTGCCGCGCTTTCACCTTTCATTGAAACGATGCGCGCTCTGGCTCGTCTATCCGCTGTCTTATCTTTGCATCACGCTGTGGCGCGGACGTCTCTCCGACTTTTATCCCTATCCGTTCATCAACGTCGCCGAGCTCGGCTATGAACGTGTCTTCATCAATGCCGCGATGCTGGTCGGTGCCTTCCTCGCGCTGATGAGCGTGTTTCTCGTCATCAATCATCGACGCGAGGACTTGAGCGTCGCAGACCCCGAAGTCGAAGCGGACGATTCGACTTCCGGCCACATCGATTAGCTCGCGGCGCGCTTGCGGTTCACGACGATATCCGCAATGAACGCAACGGCCAGCGCACACGCTCCGCACGCAAAAATCAGCGCGTAATCGTTATGCGTATGCGAGAACAGAAACGAGTAGCCATATCCGGCAAGCGCCTGACACAACGCGAACGCCGACGTCGCCCTGCTCCATGCCGCACGCTGCTCGGTATGATCGTGCGGCAGCAGTTCATGCACGCGCCCGAGCGCGAGGGGCACGATGCCGGTCGTCGAGATGCCGAGCGCCACCGTCGCGACACCGATCACATACGGATTCGCCGATAAAGCCAGCAACGCCACCGCGCACGCCTGCACCAGCAGCGCAAAACGGTAAGCCATGCCGAAGCCGATGCGATCGCCCGCATTGCCGCAGACGAGCGGCCCGAAGATCGCCGCGACGCCATACAGCACCCAATAGCTCGCGCCCACTTCGGCGCCTCGGCCATAGCCGCGCGCGATGCAATCGACGAGCAGGATCATCACGGGCACGAGGCCGAGCGCGTTCGCCGCATATTGCCCATACAGCAGGCGCAAACGCGTATTGCCGTGCGGGTTCGAATGCGTTGCCGCATCTTGCTTTGCGACGGCAGGTGGGTTCGACGCGGGCCATCCGAACCACGCAATCGCCGTCAATATCAGCGAAAACACGCCGAGCCCCATCCACGTATCGTGCAATCCGTGATGAAGGAGCTTCGGAATCAGCGTCCCCGATGCAGCGATGCCGAAGCCCAGTCCGACGAAGATCATCCCGCTCGCGAAGCCGCGACGCGCGGGCGGAACATGCGGCAGGATCGTCGTCGCGACGAGCACCATGATCGCGCCGCCCGACAAGCCCGAAAGGAACCGCCACGCGAAGAACCAGGCAATCGACAGCGGAAACGCGCAGGCGAAGAAGGCCACCGTCGCGATCGCCATGAGCAGCCGCAGCGCGTGACGATTCGTGAGCGCATGGGCGATCGCGCGGCCGAAGAGCGCGCCCGCGAAATAGCCCGCGAAGTTAGCGGCGCCGAGCGTCACCGCTTGGGAAGACGTGAACCAGTGCGCCTCGATCAGCGGCGGAATCAGCGGCGTGTAGGCGAAGCGCGCGAGGCCGATGGCGACGAGACTCGCGCAAAAGCCCGCGAGCATCGCGAAGAAAGTGCGGGCATCGAGCGCAGTGGGCTGATCGGCGCTGACGGCCGATACCGTTTGTTCCGACATGATGACGACTCCCCCGGCCGCAGCGCTTGCACGCGGACGGACAACGTGACGTGAATGGATACGAAGGCCTTAACGCTTGCCGACGCTGAGCCCGAGCGGCGGCAGCCTCAGCATCGCCAGCGTCGGCGCGACGGCGCCGATCAACAACGCGGGCTTCGGATCGACGCGCGCGAGCACGCGCACGCCGAGCAGCACCGCGAGCAGATTCGTGGCGGCGGCATCGGCCGGCATCACGCGCTCGATTTCGCCGCTCTTGAATCCGGCCTTCAGGCAGCGCTCGAAGAACGCGCGCATCAGCGACATCTCCTCCGCGATGAGCTCGCGAAACGCTTCGTCTTCCGGCGATGCGCCGAGCGCCGCATTGACGAGCATGCAGCCGCGCCGATGCTCGTCCGACACCGAACGCTCGACGACCTCGCGAAAGAACGCGCTGATCGCGCGATCGGGCGTCATCGTGGATTGGAGCCTGTTGATGCGCTCGCGCAAGGTGTGTTCGAGATAGTGATCGAGCGCGCGCAGAAAGAGCGCGCGCTTGTCGCCGAAAGCGTTATAGAGGCTCGGCTGTGTAAGGCCCGTGTACTGCACGAGGTCGCGTGTGGACGTGCCGTCGTAGCCGTGCGTCCAGAACGCTTCGGCAACGGCATGCAGCACGCTGTCCTCGTCGAAATTGCGCGGTCGCGCCATGATCCCGCTCCATCGAATTGAAGGACGGACGTTTTATATCGTCCGATAGAAAACGTATTGTATCGATGGATATAAAACCGTGCAGCATCCCCATTCGGCGACGCGGGTCTTGCGTTCGGGGAAATAAGCTGAGGAAAGAGACGCGCTTCGGAGACGCGGTTGCATCTCCGAAGGCATAAAGGTCGGTCAGGCTTCTTTCGAATCGAACATCAGCAGATCGACGCCGGCTTGCGCGAAATTCGCGAGATCGCCGGCGGTCTTCTGGCCTTCGGGCGAGTCGAACGCGGCTTGGATCGCTTCCAGCGAATCGAACTGAAGCAGCGCGACGAGGTGATATGGCGATTCTCCCGATGCCGCCACGACCGGTCCCGCGCTGATCTCATAGCGCCGCAGGCCCGGCAGCGTCTTTGCCAGCGGCGCGTGAGTCGACGCATAGTAGTCGTCGAATGCCTGCGGGTCGGACGGATTTTTATATAGCGCTACGAGCTGGGCCATCGTTGTGTCTCCTGGTAGTTTTACGGCGTTGGAAGAAAGGTTGCGTCAACGCGCTACTGCTTTTCCAGTTGCAGATAGATGCGCTGCACGTTCTGCGGCTGCGCGGTCGCGTAGAGCTTGTCGTTCCTGAACGCGGGCACCTGTACGGTGTGCATCGCTTCGGTCAGTCCGACGCCGCTCGTGTAGGCTTGCTTCACCGCGGCTTCGAGCTCGCGCAGATACGTGCCGGTCCGCATGATGTCGTCGCCGCGCAAGGGCTTGCCGAAGCCGGGTACAACCGTCTTCAGGTCGAGCCCGCGCAGGTTCTCGAGCGCGGCGAGCCAGCCGGAAATCTGCTCGTTGCGCAGCTCGGGTATGCGTCCATTCGATACGAGCCCGCCCGCGAACAGCACGCCGGTTTGCGTGTCGAGCACGGCGAGATCGCCGGGCGTGCTGGCAGGACCGAAGTGCAGCAGTTGCAGCTTGCGTCCGCCGCTTTCGATCTCCGTCGTGCCGTTTACCGTCTGATCGGGAACGGTCACGCGCGAGCCGGCCATTTCATCTTCGCCGAGCGTCTTGCGCAGATTGGCGAGACAAATCGAACAGCGTTCGCGAATCAATTGCGCGGCGCGCGCGTGCGCGAGGATCGGCACGCCCTCGTCGCGAAACGCGGCCGCGCCGAACACGAACTCGGGCGCCTGATGCGTGATGATGACGAGCTTCACCGGCAACGGCGTGACCTTGCGGATCGCTTCGATCATCGCGCGGCCATAGCGATAAGACGAACCTGTGTCGATGACTGTCACGCCGTTCTGTCCGACGATGAAGCCGTTGTTCGCGACGATGCCGTGATTCGCGGGCGCGACGGCATCGTTGTCGCCGATGAACGCGTACACGCCCGGCGCAATGGCGACAGGTGCGGGCATGCCGCTCATCGCCGCATGCGTGAGCGTGCTGACAGCCAAGAGCAGCGTGAAGAACAGCGCTCGCAAGCGGCGCACCGTCATTTCATCGCCGATGTCTGCGCGCTGCCCGTTTGCGCGTTGACCGCCACGGCGCCGTCCCAATGCTTGTTCTTCGTATCCTCGATAAACGCCTTCAGTTCGCCGCTTCCGCTCGGCACGAAATAGAAGCGGAAATTCGGGTTCTCGCTAATCGAGAAGTTGACGTTCGCGGTCATCACCGGCTTATCCGCATAGGTGACCGACACCTTGCGAATGAAATACGCCGACGCGTAGTTGCGCGTGACCTGGTTCATCGCCATGCCGGTTCGATTCGGATGACGCACCATCAGTTGCGCGAGTTCGGGCTTGCCCGCCACGGCGTGACCTTCGGCCTGAAGACGGACCTGTCCCGCTGTCCGCTCGGCCGCGTCTTCGTCCTTGTCGGCGGGTGCGGAACATCCGCCCGACGCCTTCACGAAACGAACGGCGCTATAGAGCTTGCCGTCGTTCGTCTCAGCAATCGCGCGCATGAACGTGTAGTCCTCCACGCGCACGCGCGTTTCGATCGTCGCGAGTCCCGATTCCGGCGTGAACTCGAACGATCCTGCATACGGCTCGGGATTTTCGTCGATGAAGAGATAAAGCTTCTTGATGTAACGCGCGGGCGATTGCGGAAACTGCGCGTTGATCGCGATCGGCACGACGGCGGCATCGGCTGCGCGCGCGGGGGCGTCGAGCTTGATGACCGCATCGCCGTGCGTGTCGATCGTGCGGCCCTTGAACGTCCCTTCCCTGAAGTCGATCCAGCGCGCCACCTTGTCGGGATCGTCGTCGGGCTGCGCCGCCTGCGCGGCATACGGCGAGAGCGCCGCGGCGGCGAGGCTCGCGACCGTCATCGCGCGAACGCCGGACCATGTTGTCTTCATGATGTCCCTCCAGTCCTGCACTACTGCTCCCATTCGAGCTCCGCATAAGCGGCCGTCACATTGCGACGGTGATACATGTCGAAGAGAAGCCACTTGTCTTTCTCGCCGAGACCGATGCTATCGACTGCCTGCCCGATCGTTTCGCCCTTCCTGATCGCAGCACGCACATCGCGCGCCAGATCGGCGAGATAGCGTTCCTCGGCGTCGAGCGATTGCGTCCAAGGCGGATCGAGCGGACCGTGCCCCGGCACGACATGACGCGGATTCATCTGTCGAATGCGCGCAATGTCGTCGAGCCAGCCGATAACGCTGCCATCGATCACAGGAATGCAGTGCACAAACAGCAGATCACCCGTCCACAACGTGCCGCTCTTCTCATCGTATACCGTCAAGTCGTTGTTGGTATGCGCGGTTTTCCATGTGCGCAGCGTGAGCGTGCGTCCACCGATATCGAGCGTGCCCGTGCCGTCGATCGTCTTCGTCGGCGCGACGATTTCGCTGCCCGCTGCCGCGCTACCCAACTCGCGATTGAGCGCGCGCATGTAGTTGTCCGCGCGCGAGGCTTCGGCTTGCGCGAGCGTCACGCTGCCGACGAATTGCGGATGATCGTCCTTGAAAGCCGCATTCCCGAAGATGTGATCCGGATGCATGTGCGTGTTGATGACATAGCAGACCGGCAGCGGCGTGACAGCGCGTATCGCGGCGCGCAACGCGCGGCCTTCCGCGAGCGTGCCGCCTGTGTCGATCACCGCGACGCAGCGTGTTCCGACGATGAAGCCCACATTCGCTATATCGCCGCCGTTCTCGTGCGTCGCGACATCGTCGTGACCGCGATGCGCGTAGTTACCGGGCGCGATCTGCGTGACCTGCAGCGCGGTCTGCGCACGCGCGATAGTTGCACACGCAATTAGTACGAGGAACGTGATGCGACGGCAGGCCGATGCGACGTTCATCGGACGTCGCTTGCTTCGGCGAGCCGCCTGGGTCTGCGCAGGCCGAACTGCGCGTATTCGCGCTCCAGAAACGGTTCGGCGTGTTCGAGGAGGAAGCGGCGAAAAGCGAGGCAAGTCGGCGAAAGTTGTTTCGAGCGTGAATGCACGAGTTGCCACGTGCGTTCGACGGGCGTGCCGTTCACGTCGAGCACGGCGATTTCGCCGGTGCGCAGTTCGAGCGAGAGCGTGTGCAGCGAGATGAGGCTCACGCCCATGCCCGCCATGACGGCCTGCTTGATGGTTTCGTTGCTGCCGAGCGTGACGCTATGCGCGGGCACGAAGAGGTTCTGCCGAAAGACATGCTCGGCGACGGCGCGCGTGCCCGAGCCGGGTTCGCGTAGCAGGAACGTATCGTTCGCAAGTTCCTGAAGGTCGAATTGTTTTGCATGACGCAGCGGATGCGACAGCGGCGCGACGATCACATGCGGATGATAGGCGAGTGGCTCGGCGGTCGTACCGAGTTCGGGCGGCGGGCGGCCCATGATGGCTAGATCGGTTGCATTGTCCTGCAAGAGACGCAAGAGCGTTTCTCGGTTGCCGACGGAGAAGCGCACATCGACCTTGGGATATTGCTGCCTGTAGAGCGCGAGAAGCTTGGGGGCGAAGTACGTCGCCGAACTGACGATGCTCACCGCTATCGCGCCGCTATCGGCTTGTGTGAGCGACATCATGGCGTCTTCGGCGTCTTTGATTTCGCCGAGTATGCGGCTCGCGTGATGTGAGAGCCTTTCGCCGGCTTCGGTCAGCGATAAGCGTCGCGCGACTCGCTCGAATAGCGGTAAGCCGATCGCTTCTTCGAGTTGCCGGATTTGCATCGATACCGCTGGTTGGGTGAGGTGCAGTTCCTCCGCTGCGCGGGCGAAGCTTGGACAGCGGCTTGCTATCACGAAGATTTGCAGCTGACGCAGGGTTAGGGAGCGGATGAAATTCACGGGGTCGTTTTGGGCGGGTTTGGTTCGCTGCGGCTTCTTTGGAATCCTGTGATCGTGTCGGTCTATTGGCACTGCCCCTGTGCGGGGCGGCACTCACTTTCTTTGCTGCTGCAAAGAAAGTAAGCAAAGAAAGCAGCTACTGATACGCCCGCGGTCACACGCAATTTGGGTAGTCCTCTCGTCCATCGTGGGCTGCCTAAAGAGTGCCCTCAAACACCTAATCGGGCTTGGCTCGCGCACGGTCTGTCACATCGCACCACACCACGCGCTGGTTCAGCACCAAATAGCTCCGGCCCGCTTCGCGGCCGACCGGTCAATCGGGGATGCATGTGCTTCTCTACTAACGTCTCAATCTCGCCGCCTTCGCCGCCCGTTGGTTTCCCTTGCAGACCCCGCGGCAGCGCGTAGCGCTGTGCCGAAGCTGTTTCGTGCTGAACCAGTGTCCTCAGCGTTTTCGGGCGGCGGACCGTGCGCGAGCCAAGCCCGGTTATTGTGATGAGGGCACTCTTTAGGCGAGTGCCATCTAGAAGAAAAAAAAATCACCGACTAGCCCGAGGCGCATTCGAGGGCTTCCCCGGCGCGCCCATATTCCTGAACGTCCCTTGAAAAGCAATCGTCTCCTTCTGCAGCGGATGCGCAAAATCGTTCCCATCACCGGGCACTTCGGTGCGAATCATGAGCAATCGCCCGGGCACGTCATCGGCCATGACGAACGTATAGCGCTTGGCGAGGTACTTGGTGAACCGCTCGGCGTTGGGATCGTTCAAATAAGGCTGAATGACGATCTGCTGCGCCTTCGCATGCTTGCCAAGCCCGAGCGCTTCGCTCGACACCGGCGTGATAGCAGGCCCCGCCGCAAGCGCCATCCTCACGCGCTGCTGGAAATAGCGCCGCTGACCGCCCGTCAGTTGCTCCATCTCCGCGATGTCATGCTCCAGAAAATAGATGATCACCGGATTGCAAGGCAAGCCGCCCGGCACGTTGACATTCCCCGTCCGATCGGAAACCTTCGCGTCGTTCTTGCTGTTGCCCTGACTCACGACGAGCACGCGCAACGTGTCATTGACCTTCGACGGCGGCCCGGAATAATCCACCGCGTAATCGAGCTCGGTCTGCGCCTCGACACCGGTCATATGCGGCTGCATGAAGAGCAACTGCTCAGCGGGCTTGATATCGACGGACGTCGGCGCCGAAGCCACGGGCGCGTCCGCACACATCGCGACGCGCGGCATCGCACTGCCCAGCGCGATAACCCACGCGCAAAGAGAAGCCGCGTATATCCGCTTCATTGGGCGCTTTCCGGCTGCAACGGCAACAACGGAACCTGATAGCTCGTCAGAATCTGATCGATCTTCGGCTGGTTCGATGCAATCCAGTTATCCACCTTGTCCCGCCACGCCTTTTCGCCATAACGCACGCCCATCGAAATCTCATAGTCGAAGCGAATCGGCTGACCGGCCGGGAACGGCACGAGACGCACCTTGTTATCGGAACGATTCGCGAAATAGCCCGCGATCGGCCCCCATACGAAAGCCGCATCGACGTCGCCCTTCGCCAGATCGCGTTCGATCATCTCGCCGGGAAACGCCTCGGGATCGCCGCTTTGCCCCTGATACGACACAGCCTGAGCGATCAGATCATGGCGAAGCAGCCAGTCCACGGCGGGGCTCTTCACGAAGACGCCGAGCTTCATTTTCTTCAACTGATCCGGCGGCAGATTCATCAGATCCGATGGAGTCTTGATGCTCGCGTATTCGGGCTTGTTCGGAAACACCATCGCGTAAGTAGAATGCAGATACGGACGCGTCGTCGCGGTCAATTCATAACCCTTCGGCACGCCGATGATCAGATCGCATTTGAAGCGCTCCGTCTGCGGCACTTTCTCGCGCAGCGTGTTGCGCACGAATCCCATGCGTTGCGGCCAATACGTATATTCGAGCTTGTAGCCGAAATCGCTCGCCATCTGACTCGCGATCTTGTTCTCGTAACCCTCGCCCTTCTTGTTGGAGAGCGGCATGTTGTTCGGATCGGCGCACACGCGCAGGATGCCGTCCGCGCCATCGTTGTTCGGCAGATCGGGCGGCGGAGCGAGCGCACCTTGCGCGAACGCCTGTTGCGCCGAGAACGTCGCGAATGCCGCGCATAACGTGGCTACGAATCGGAACGAAGCGGCGCGGCTTGCATTACGATCAGACATCGACACCTCCGGGTATGAGAGCAGTCATCAGACGTCAGCCGCCAATCGGCCATGCAACGTCTTCATTTTGCATCGATTGCCTGCAGATCGCCCGGGTTGATCTTGCCGTCGGAGCGCCCCTTCAGATACGCATAGAGGTTCTCCCAGTTCTTCTGCATCATCTGGCTCGCGCTGAAGTCGGGCATACCCTTGTCCACGCGACCGCCGAATACGGTTCGATGAAACTCATTCTTGTCGAGCGTCTTGAAAGCATCGATCAGCGACGGGCCGACCATCCCTTCCTGCTTCGCCCCGTGACAGCGTTCGCACGCGAGCGCACGCCAGGTCTTCCAGCCCTGCAGCGTGTCGCTGTCTACCTTGTTGCCATCGACGACCTTATACGCGACCGGCTTGATTTGCGCAGGCATCGCAGGCGGCGTCTGTGCAAAGGAAGCGGACGAAGCAGCGAGCGTCATCGTCAGCATCAAGAGTGATCGGCCTTTCATACGTCTGACTCCTTGAACATGTCTTGTATATGAGGTGCTTCGTGTTGCTGCGGCGCGGCGGCCGTTGCAGCCGCCGCGCATCGCACATCGACTCATTCACATCGAAGAAACATCAACCGCCCGGAATCGCGAACACGAAGAGCGTGCCGCCGAGAGCCGTGTACTTCGCGAGCTCCTTGTAGCCGCCGACCGCGCCCAGGCCTTCCGTCGACTTCTCGAGACCCGCCGCCATGCCGATGCCGGCCCAGCCGCCGATGCCCGAGTACACGCCGATATACTGCTTGCCCTGGTACTGGTACGTGAACACGTTGCCGATGACGCCCGATGGCGTCTTGAACTTCCACAGCTCCTTGCCGTCCTTGATGCGCACTGCCTTGATGTAGCCTTCGAGCGTGCCGTAGAACACGACGCCGCCTGCGGTCGCGAGCGCGCCGGACCACACCGAGAACTTCTCCGGCTTGGACCACACGATCTTGCCCTTCGAGGCATCCCACGCGATGAAGTTACCCATCGCGCCTTTCTCGTTCGGGCCCGGATACATCGAGAGCGTCGCGCCGACGAACGGCTGACCCGACACGTAATCGACCTGGAACGGCTCGTAGTCCATGCAGACGTGATTCGTCGGCACGAGGAAGAGCTTGGAGCCAGGATCGAATGCGGCCGGCTGCTGATCCTTCGAGCCGAGCGCTGCGGGGCAGATGTTCTTCACGTTGTGATCGGGACCGGCCTTCTGCGTCGAGTAGCTCGCATTGCGAATCGGCAGGCCGCTCTTCAGATCGACGCTATCGGCCCAGTTCACCGCCGGGTCGTACTTCTGCGCGACGAGCAGTTCGCCCGTCTGGCGATTCAGCGTATAGCCGAAGCCATTGCGGTCGAAGTGAACGATCGCCGGCACGGTCTTGCCGCCGATGTTCAGGTCCGAGAGGATCATCTCGTTGACGCCGTCATAGTCCCACTCGTCGTGAGGCGTCATCTGATAGACCCACTTCGCCTGGCCCGTGTTGAGATCGCGCGCGAAGATCGTCATCGACCACTTGTTGTCGCCCGGACGCTGCGTCGGGTTCCATGTGCCCGGATTGCCCGAGCCGTAGTAGATGAGATTCAGCTTCGGATCCCATGCGTACCAGCCCCATGTCGTGCCGCCGCCGTACTTCCACTGGTCGCCCTGCCAGCTCTTGAGCGACGAGTCGGCACCGACCGGCGTCATCTTGCCGTCGGTCCAGGTCATGGTCGCCTGCGGGTCCATCAGCATTTCGTTGTCGGGACCGGTGCTGTAGGCCTTCCAGACTTCCTTGCCGTCCTTGATGTTGTACGCGACGATACGGCCGCGCACGCCGAACTCACCACCCGAGATGCCGGTCAGGACCTTGTCGCCGAAAACGTGCGGCGCGTTGGTGTTGGTTTCGCCTTTCTTCGGATCGCCGTTGGTCGCGGTCCATACGACGTCGCCGGTTTTTGCGTCGAGCGCGACGAGCTTGGTGTCGGCTTGCTGGAGGAAGATCTTGCCGTCGCCATATGCAAGGCCACGGTTGACCGTATCGCAGCACATCACCGATATGACCTGATTGTCCTGCTTGGGCTGGTATTGCCAGATGAAGGTCTGATCCTTCAGGTTGATGGCGATAACCTTGTTGGGGAAGGGCGAGTGGATATACATCGTGTCGCCGATGACGAGCGGCGAGCCTTCATGACCGCGCAGCACACCAGTCGACATGGTCCAGGCAACCTGTAGCTTGCCGACGTTGTTTTCGTTGATTTGCTTGAGCGTGCTATAGCGGTGATTCGAGTAATCGCCCGCTTGCGCCGCCCAGTTCGAGGGATTCTTGATCAGGCTGTCGAGCTGCGAGTCGGCCTGAGCGACATAAGAATTCAGGCCTGCCGTCGCTGCCACCGCCAGTCCAAGAACCAGGGTGCGTAAGTTCATGTCTCCTCCAGAATGGTGATGCCTCCGACCCAGGGATGACCACGCTACCGGGTTGCATCGTGCGCGCCTTCAAATGCAGGTAACGAGTTGCGCTTCGTCCAGTACATAGCCGGACGTTTGCGTAGAGAGGCCAATTGCATATTCCATGCCGGTTTAACTTCTGTTGCTTTAAATCGGGAATTCGACGGGTGATGCTGTCGTTAGTGGACGAATTTCTGTCGGGTGGCGACACATACTGTGTCAAATACGCGAACAGTCATGCGGCGCGTGTGACATGACGCGATGCAGCATGTTTTGTTTGGCGCATACTGGGTCTTGCGTCGATAATTTTGCGGAGGCTTCGCCATGGCTCAAGCCGAGAAGGTCTATTCCGATGAGGAGATCAAGCAGCGTCTGACCGGTGTGCTCCAGCACTGGTATGTCGAGGATGGGTGGCTCAGGCGCAAGTTCAAGACGGAAAGCTGGAAGGGGACGCTCATGGTCGTGAATACGGTGGCGCATCTCGCCGAAGCGGCCTGGCATCATCCGGATCTCACGGTTTCTTATGCGTTCGTCATCGTCAAGCTCAAGACGCATTCCGCTAAAGGCATCACGGATAAGGACTTTGCTCTTGCTTCGAAGATCGAAGAGGTCATTCAATGGCAGCCCGGGAAGGAGGATGGGCCGCTCGAGGGCACTCCCTCGGATGATCAGCGCTTCCGCTATATCAAGTATGACGAGGGTTGAGGTTTGCTTTTGCTTTCGGTTCCGCTTTTGATTTCGCTTTCGCTTTCGCCGGATCCCGTATTCGTGTCGGTCTATTAGCACTGCCCCTGTGCGGGGCGGCACTCACTTTCTTTGCTGCTGCAAAGAAAGTAAGCAAAGAAAGCAGCTACTGACACGCCCGCGGTCACACGCAATTTGGGTAGTCCTCTCGTCCATCGTGGGCTGCCTAAAGAGTGCCCTCATAGGCCCCATCGGGCTTGGCTCGCGCACGGTCCGTCTCATCGCACCACATACCAACTGGTTCAGCACCAAATAGCTCCAGCCCGCTGCGCGGCCGACCGGTCTATCGGGTCGGCGCGTGCTTCGCTACTAACATCTTTATCGCACTGCGCGCGCAAACCGATGGTTTCCCTTGCAGACCCGGCGGCAGCGCGTAGCGCTGTGCCGATGCTATTTCGTGCTGAACCAGCGCCCTCGAAGTTATTGGGCGGCGGACCGTGCGCGATCCAAGCCCCGTTATTGTGATGAGGGCACTCTTTAGGCGAGTGCCGCCTGCGACGAGAGGACTACCCAAATTGCGTGTGACCGCGGGCCTGAAAAGCTGCTTTCTTTGCCTACTTTCTTTGCAGCAGCAAAGAAAGTAGGTGCCGCCCCGCACAGGGGCAACGCTAATAGACCGACGCGAAACCGGGATCCGGCGACTACAGCAAGGAAAGCGAGTGCCGCCCCGCACAGGGGGCAACGCTAATAGACCGACAGACCACGGAATCCGGCGAAACAAAAAAACTGGTACAGGATTTGCCTAACCCCAAAGCCCCAAAAAAATCCCGCCAAGAAAAAGGAAGCCCATCCCGATGCCGACTCAACCAGCACGCATCTCGCCGCCCACGGCGATCACAGTCGAATCGCCTGCGCGCCTGCATCTTGGCTTCATCGATCCGAATGGCTCGCTGGGCCGCGTCTTCGGCAGCGTGGGTCTTGCGATCGACGCGCACGGCACGCGCATAACGGCGAGGCAAGCACCAGCATCCAGACGCGATGCGCACATCGAAGGCGCAACCACCGAAGCACAACGCGAACGCATCGAACACCACGTCGAGCAACTGGAAGCAGCACTGGGCAAAGGCCCAACGATCGACATCGAGGTACACGAAACCCCGCGCGCCCACACGGGCTTAGGCTCCGGCACGCAGCTGGCCTTGGCCCTGGGAACCGCTTACGCCCGCGTACGAGGCCACGAAGCCACCACCGCCGATATCGCCACAATCCTCGCGCGAGGCGCGCGCTCCGGCATCGGCATACATGGCTTCGATCACGGCGGCCTGATCGTCGACGGCGGCCGCGACGCGCGCAATACCCGCCACACCTCCACGACGAAACTGCCGCCGCTCATCGCCCGCCAGCCATTCCCGGACGCATGGCGCGTCCTGCTCATCGACGACACCTCGCGCGAAGGCCTCCACGGCGACGAAGAGAAACGCGGCCTCGCATCGCTCGCACCCTTCCCCGCATCGCTCGCCGCGCACCTTTCGCATCTCGTGCTGATGCGCGTCCTGCCCGCCGTCGCGGAACACGATTTCGACACCTACGCCGACGCCATCTGCGACCTGCAACACACCATCGGCGAATACTTCGCGCCCGTTCAAGGCGGCGTGTTCGCGAGCCCCGCCGTCGCGCGCGCGCTCGAAGCCGTCGCCGCGGAGCAGAAAGCGGGCATCGGACAGACATCGTGGGGGCCGGTCGGCTTCGCGTTCGTCGCGAGCGCGCAGGACGCCGAACGCGCGCTCGCCGCCGCGCAGCGCGTCTCGCAAGGCGCACCGCTCGCGTTCACGATCGCCGCCGGACGCAATCGCGGCGCGACGTGGCGTGCGGCGGGTCATCGTCATCACGGCGCGGACGCGGCCTGAGCACGGAACGCACATCGAACCATCCACCACGCCCAACGAGTCCATCGCCATGCCCGAAGCCACCGAAAGACCCTACGTCCTGCACATGTTCACCAGCACGCCGCAAATGAGTCCGTTCGATGTGAACATGGCCGCCGACGCGGGCTATCAGATCCTCGTGCCCTACTGCAATGTCGATGAAGACATCGTCGTGCAGCTCACGCAGGACGCGATCTTCTCGCGCGGGCCAAAAGGCGTGTCGCGCACGGGCATCTTCATCGGCGGACGCGACGTGATGCTCGCCGCCGACATGCTCGAAAAAGCCCGCAACGCGATGGTCCCGCCGTTCGAAGTCTCCGTCTTCGCCGATCCGAGCGGCGCGTACACGACCGCCGCCGCGCTCGTCGCGCTCGCGGAAAAGCATCTGCGCGCCGCGCATTCCGTCGATCTCGGCGGCAAGCGCGTGCTCATTCTCGGCGGCACCGGCGCGGTCGGACGCGTGGCCGCGGCGATGGCCGCATCGCTCGGCGCGGATGTCGTCGTCGCGAGCCATTCGAGCCAGTCGCGCGCGACGCAAGTGAGCGACGAAATCAATCGCCGCTTCGATATCGCGACTTCGGGCGTCGCGACCGGCTCGCCCGATCAGTTGCATCGCGAACTCGCGCGCGCCGAAGTCGTGTTCGCGACGGCGGTCGCGGGCGTACAGGTGATGACATCCGCCGATCTCGCCCACGCAAAAAACGTGCTGATCGCCGCCGATGTGAACGCCGTGCCGCCCGAAGGCATCGCCGGCGTCAACGTGATGGACGACGGCAAGCCGCTCGCGGGCGCCGCACGCGCGGACGCGGTCGGCATCGGCGCGCTCGCGATCGGCAACGTCAAATATCAGGCAGAGCATCGGCTGTTTTTGCGCATGCGCACCGGCGGCAAGCCCGTTTATCTCGGCTTTCCCGAAGCATTCGACGAAGCCCGCGCGATCGTCGCGGGACAAAGCTCATGATCGCAGGCGAGCTATCCCGCGCACCGCGCATCGCCGTCGCGGGTTTGTCGGCGCGGCTTCTGGCGCAATCGGCGGCGCGCGCGGGACTGAACGTCGTCGCGCTCGATATCTTCGGCGATCGCGACACGCGCGAGCACGCGGGCATGTGGTTCGATATTGGCGGCAAGGGTCTGTCGATCGATCGCGCGCGTCTCTTCGATGCGCTCGAACACGCCGCGCGCCTGCCGCGCATGCTCGGTCTAATCGTGACGAGCGGACTGGAGCCGCTCGCGGGCGAACTGAGCCGCGCGCCGCACATGCCGCGCTTCATCGGCAACGGCGCGCAGGCGGCGGCGGTGCGCGATCCGCGCCGCTTCTTCGCGCTGCTCGACGAAGCGCACATCGCGCATCCGGAAGTGCGCTACACGCCGCCCGCCGATCGCAGCGGCTGGCTCGTCAAACGTTCGGACGGCTGCGGCGGCACGCATATCGAATGGGCCGATGATGTCGGGCGCGCGCCCGCCGGCGCGTATTTTCAGCGGCTCGCGCCGGGCCGTTCGATGTCCGCGCTTTTCGTCGCCGCGCATCGCGAGGCGGCGGTCATCGGCTTCGCGGAGCAACTGACGGTCGCGGCGGGACGTCTGCCCTTCGTGCACGCGGGCTCGCTCGGGCCGGTGCGATTGTCCGCGCGCATCGCGGCGCGCATCGTCGAAGCGATTGATCGAATCGTCTGGCAAACGGATCTGACGGGGCTGAACAGCATCGACTTTCTGCTCGACGGCGACACGTTCAGCGTGCTCGAAATCAACACGCGCCCGTCATCGACGATGGCGCTCTATGAAGCCGCCTGGCCCGACGCCTGGCCGCGCGGTTTGATCGGCGCGCATCTGGATGCGTGTCTGCACGGCGAGCTGCCGCACGCGCCGGATACCGCCGCTCGCACCCCGCCGCTCCATGCGGGGCAGCGCGTCGTGTTCGCGCACGAAGGCTTCACGGCGTCGCCCGCGTTCAGCGACGCATGTTTCGACGATCCCGCGTGTCACGACGTGCCGCTCGTCGGCGCGCGCATCGAAGCGGGCCAGCCGGTCTGCACGATGACCGCGTCCGCGCCCGCGTTCTCCGATCTGCGCGACGCGCTGGATCGCGAGCATGCGCGCCTTTTGCAACGCATCGAACTCTTATCGAGACCATGACTTCAACTTTCCAGGCGGATTCGGCGGTGAGCGTCAACGCATCGAGCGAGCGGCTCGTCGCGCGTCTCATCGACGATGCCGCGCGTCTTCACGTCGACGTCACGCGCACCGATGGCGGCACCGTCATCGTCGATGCGGGCGTGAACGCCAAAGGCAGCGCCGACGCGGGCATCCTGATTGCGCGCATCTGCATGGGCGGGCTCGGGCGGGTCGCGCGGCGCAGCGCGTTCGATGACGCACCGCTTTGGCCGAGCTTCATCGAAGTGCATACGAGCAACCCGGTGCTCGCGTGCCTCGCGAGTCAGTACGCGGGTTGGAGCCTTTCCGCGACCAAGGAGCAAACGGGCGGCAAGAAATTTTTCTCGCTCGGCTCGGGGCCGGCGCGCGCGCTCGCGTGCAAGGAACCGCTCTTCGACGAACTGGGCTATCGCGACCGCCACGATCGCGGTGCGCTCGTGATGGAAGTGGACCGGCTGCCGCCGCAAGTTGTCATCGACAAAGTGCTCAACGATTGCGGCCTCGCGCCGGACAAGCTCGTCATCGCCGTGACGCCGACACAGTCTGTTGCGGGCACGGTGCAGGTCGTCGCGCGTGTCGTGGAAGTCGCGCTGCACAAGACGCATGTGCTGGGCGTCGATCTCGCGGAGATCGTCGAAGGCAGCGGCAGCGCGCCGCTTCCGCCGCCCGCGCCCGACGGCATCCAGGCGATGGGCCGCACCAACGACGCGATCCTCTACGGCGGCCGCGTGCATCTGACGGTCAAAAGCGATGCGGTCGCGAAGCGGCTCGCCGCCGAATTGCCGTCGTCGAATGCGCGCGATTACGGGCGCCCGTTCGCGGAGATCTTCACGTCGTTCAACTACGACTTCTATCAGATCGATCCGGCGCTCTTCGCGCCCGCCGAAGCGTGGGTGTCGAGTCTCGAAAGCGGCGCGACGTATCACGGCGGCAAGGTCGACAAGCCTTTGCTCGACGCGCAATGGAGCGCGTCATGAGCTTGCGCGTCGCCATCATGACCGATGAGACAGGCTGGCACACCGGCCGCCTGAAGAAAGCATTCCGCGCGCGCGATGTCGAAGCGCGTTGCGTCGATCTCGCGGATTGCCGCATCGACACGACATGGAAACCGCACGGTCTCGCGATTCCCGGCTTCGGCCACACGCTGCCCGACGCGGTGTTCGTGCGCGGCATCGCGGGCGGCACGTTCGAGCAGGTGACGTTGCGGCTCGGCATCCTGCATGCGCTGCGCGAGAGCGGCGTGCCCGTCTATAACGATGCGCGCGCGATCGAGCGCAGCGTCGACAAGTCGATGACGAGCTTTCTGCTCAACCGATACGGCGTGCCGACGCCCGCGACGTGGGCAAGCGAATCGCCGTCGCATGCGCAGCGCGTGCTGATGCGCGAGGCGGCGGCGGGCCGGCAAGTCGTGATGAAGCCGCTTTTCGGTTCGCAGGGCAAAGGGCTGAAGAAGCCCGGCGTGACGCTGCCGTCGCTGGAACCCTTCAGTCAGGTCGCGTATCTGCAGCGTTATGTCGATGCGGGTGCGCCTGGCTTCGACTGGCGCGTGCTCGTGATCGGCGGCAAGGCGGTCGCGGCGATGAAGCGCGTCGGCGGCGAAGACTGGATCCACAACTTCGCGCGCGGCGCGAAATGCGAGCCTGCCGAAATCACGCCCGCGCTCGCAGACATCTCCGTGCGCGCGACACAGGCGCTCGGTCTCGACTACGCGGGCGTCGATCTGATTCCGTCGGAAGGCGGACGGCCGGTCGTGCTCGAAGTGAACGGCGTCGCGGCGTGGCGCGGTTTGCAATCGGTGACGCCGCGCGATATCGCGGCGCTGCTCGTCGACGATTTTCTCGATCGCAAGCTGGCCGCATCGAAAGGCCCGCTTGCGCTCGCCAGCGGCGATGAGCGCGTCTGACGCCGCGCGCACCGCGTTTCTGCGCGCGTGCCGGCTCGATGTCGAGACCAGGAAGCCCGGCAACGTGAGCGTCGCGAGCGCGGGGCACAACATGACATCGGCGCAATTCATCGCGAGCGCGGGCACGGCGGCGGCGGGACTCTTCACGCCGCGCGCACGCGTGGGCGCGCGCATTCTCGACGCCGTGCGGCGGACTTTCGACGCGGTCGGCTGCAACACGAATCTGGGCATCGTGCTGCTCGCCGCGCCTTTGTGCGCCGCGCTCGAACGTTTCGATGGCGACGCTCCGATCGATGCATCGCGCTGGCGCGCGGCGACCGAGCGCGTGCTCGCGGAACTGGACGTCGACGATGCGCGCCTCGCGTATCGCGCGATCGCGCTGGCGAATCCGGGCGGCCTCGGCGACGCGCCCGAGCAGCCCGTGCATGCGCCGCCGACCGTGACCTTGCGCGCGGCGATGTCGCTCGCGGCGGATCGCGACAGCATTGCGCGTCAGTATGAGAACGGTTTCGCCGATATCTTCGGCGCGGGCCTCGATGCGGTGGGCGCCGTGTCGTCGGCGACGGAGCATCGCGCGATGCTGGAAGCGTTCCTGACGTTTCTTTCCGGCTGGCCCGATTCGCACATTGTGCGCAAGCAGGGCGCGGCGATGGCGCAAAGTGTCACGCGCGATGCGGCGATGCATCGCGCGAACTGGCACGCGGCGGGTTGTCCCGCGGAGTCGCCCGCGCTCGATCGATGGGATGCCGAACTGAAGGCGCGCGGCATCAATCCCGGCACGAGCGCGGACCTCGCGGTGGCGGCGCTTTTCGTCGCGTTGACGACGTCATCGGCGAATGCATGAAGTCTGCCCGCGCGGACCGGAAATTGGCACGGAACATGTTAGGAAGTTCGCGGTTGAGCGGTCGCATCGGCAATCCGGTGGGACCGCGAGCCTTGCGCGGCTAAAGAGGTGCCCGTCGCGAGTCGAGAGCAAGTCGCTATCCCTAGAACCACACATCACTGGAGGAACAGCATGGCCAAGATCAACCGCGTCCTGGTAGGAGAGTCGCTCGTCGGCGATGGCAACGAGGTGGCACACATCGACTTGATCATCGGACCGCGAGGTTCCGCTGCCGAGACCGCGTTCTGCAACGCGCTCACGAACAACAAGGACGGCTTCACGTCGCTGCTCGCCGTGGTTGCGCCGAATCTGCTGACCAAGCCGAACACGATTCTCTTCAACAAGGTGACGATCAAGGGCGCGAAGCAGGCCGTGCAGATGTTCGGCCCGGCGCAGCGCGCGGTGGCGATGGCTGTCGCCGACAGCGTGGAAGGCGGCGTCATTCCCGCCGACGAAGCCGACGACCTGTTCATTTGCGTCGGCGTGTTCATTCACTGGGAAGCGGACAACGACCAGAAGATTCACGACTTCAACTATCAGGCGACGAAGGAAGCGATTGCGCGCGCGGTGGCGGGCGAGCCATCGGCCCAGGATGTAGTATCGAAGAAGGGAACGATGTCGCATCCGTTCTCGCCGAGCTGATTTGTTGTTTGGGGCCGGTGCGTGTGGGTCTTTTGCGTGCCGGCTGTCTTGGCGTTGTTCGTTTCATAACCACGAGGCTCTTCGCATGACCCCACGTTGCTGCGCGTTGTCGGTGCTTCTTTGCCTCTCGCTGATCTCGCCGCTTTCGTTCGCCGCGACAGGCGCGGGTGGCGGGCCGCCGCC
Organism: Caballeronia sp. NCF2; assembly: GCF_023631205.1. NCBI lineage: Bacteria > Pseudomonadati > Pseudomonadota > Betaproteobacteria > Burkholderiales > Burkholderiaceae > Caballeronia > Caballeronia sp. NCF2. The sequence goes on from NZ_JALQDN010000055.1 coordinate 85,409, forward strand.
GGCGAAGACGCACGATTATCCGACCGAAGGGCGCGTGGAATACGTGCTCGGATGCATGGACGATAACGGGCACGATTTCGCCAACGTGTACAAGTGCTCGTGTGCGATCGACAAGATCGCCAAGGTGCTTACTTATGACGATTACGTCGAGCAATCTACGTTTTCTAAGTACGCTACGTTGGGTGGGGAAGGTGGGGCAGAGTTTCGCGTGGATCGCGCGAAGGCTCAAACCAAAAAGTATCGGGAATTGCAGAGGGATGCTTATAAGGCTTGTGGGATTCAGCAGAAGGCTGCTGCCAAGTGAAGTTCTTTTTGCTTGCGGTTTTCTCTCGCGCTCTTGATTTCGCCGGATCCCGTGATCGTGTCGGTCTATTAGCACTGCCCCTGTGCGGGGCGGCACAGGGGCAACGCTAATAGACCGACGCGAAACCGGGATCCGGCGAAAACCAAAGCCAAAAACCAAAAGCGAAAAAAAAACCAAAAACCCATCACCCCGGCACATACCCCCGCCCGATCCAAGCAAGGCTAACAGAACCGCCGCCCCGCACATCGACGCTACGTCGTCGCTCAATCACAACACCCACAGCATCGACATCATCGAACTTGGCTGGCTTGGCCAGCGTAACCCTTACCCAATGCGCACCGAAATCCGCGATAAGCATCTGCGCGATGCGCTCCGCCAGCGCCTCCAGCAACTGCAATCCATGCGACGCAAGCAGCCCGTGAACCGCCTCCCGCACTGCCGCATAGTTGACCGTGTCCTCGATCCGATCCGTCACGCAGGCGCGCAACGACGGCACTCCGATCGCGAGGCTCATCCGCACCGGCTGCGGATCATGCAGCTCGCTCTTGTCGATGCCGATAACCGTCTGCCCCGTCAGTCCCTCGATATAAACGATGTCCATTGCAGCATGCGATAGGGACGCATCAGGTTGCGGCGCAACATGCGCAGCTTCGCGGATCGGTTCGAATCGGCCCATATGTTCATCACCGCGCGAATGCGGCCCTTTATAGAAAAGAGACCCGGCGCCAATCGCCGAATCCATCCGCGAATGGCAAGCAAAAAGCGGGCGCGTTCGCATCACTCTATGCGACTACTTATTGAACCTACGCGCCTAAGGATGTACAGTTTTTGAGAACCGGTCGTTCGGGTCCGCAGACAGCACCTGAAATCTCCCGATCATCCGGCCACGAGGCGCGCCTTCAGGCACGATTGGCCGCAGCGCCAGCGTAAAACACAACAGATTCGGCGTCGAACGGCCGCGCGAAACGCGCACCGGAATGCGGCGCAACGGAGACTTGCCCCCATGTCGTCACTTGCTGACGTAGACACGCATGTCCGGGAAGTGCTGAACATCGTCAATAATCCGCTGGCCGCGCGCCGCGCCAGCGATTCGGTCGCGCAATCGTGGCTGCGATGCCTCACGGAATTCAGGCTCGATCCAGGCCGCTTCGTCATGCCGCCCGTGCTCGCGCAGCACGAACTCAACGAGCGTCGCGAAGCCGCGAGCGATCTCATCGCGTGCTCGAAGCTCGAAATGACGACGCTCTATCAGCAACTCGCCGATCCTGAACTCGCCGTCGTGCTCGTCGATGCCGATGGCGTCATCGTGCATCAGGTGTCGTCGGTGCCGTTCGGCGAAGCCGTCGCCGCCGACGGCCTGCGCGTCGGCGCGATGTGGAGCGAGCGCGAAGCCGGTACCAACGGCATGGGCACGTGCCTCATCGAGCGCGACTGCATCGCCGTTTGTCAGCACGAGCATTTCTATCCACGCTATACATCGCTCACGTGCTCCGCCGCGCCGATCTTCGATGAACGCGGCACCGTCGTCGGCGTGCTCGATGTCACGAGCCGCTCGAAGCTGTTGCAGCAGCATTCGCTCGTGCTCGTCGGCATGTCGCGGCAGATGATCGAAAATCGTCTGATCGATGCGCGCTACCGGCACGCGAACATGATCCACTTTCATAGCCGGCCCGAGTTCGTCGGCACTCTGCATGCGGGCAAGCTCGCCGTCAGCGACGACGGCGTCGTGCTCGCCGCAAGCCGCAGCGCCCTCTTCCAGCTCGATCTGCGCTCGCCCGCCGAGCTGTGCGGCAAGCGCATCGAGGAAGCGTTCAATGCGTCGCTCGAAGACATGATCGCGCGCAGCATTCGCGGCTCGTTCCATCCGGTGACGGTCTACAGCGCGAAGGCGAACAGCCGCTTCTTCCTCACTGCGCAGACGTCGCGCGAAGGCGCGAAGGGCGCAACGCGCATCCTGATGAACGATCCGGCATCGCGCGATCTGTCCGCGCCCGGCGCGCGCGCCAAAGCGTCGAAGAAGGACGCGCGCGAGCCGGCATCGGCGGGCCGCCTCGACAAGCTCGCGCATCTGGAGTTCGGCGATCCGCGCATGGCCTCGCAGATTCAACTCGCGGCGCGCGTGATCCAGCGGAAGATCCCGATCATCCTGCGCGGCCAGACAGGCACCGGCAAGGAAGTCTTCGCCAATGCGCTGCACAGCATCAGCCCTAACGGAACCGGTGCGTTCGTCGCGGTGAATTGCGCATCGCTGCCGGAGAATCTGATCGAAAGCGAACTGTTCGGATATCGCGCCGGTGCGTTCACCGGCGCGCAGCGTGAAGGCCGTCGCGGCAAGATCGTGCAGGCGAACGGCGGCACCCTTTTCCTCGATGAAATCGGCGACATGCCGCTCGCCTTGCAAGCGCGTCTTCTGCGCGTGCTCGAAGAACACGAGGTCACGCCGCTCGGCGCGGAAACGACGGTGAAGGTGGACTTTCAGCTCATCAGCGCGAGCCACCGCAATCTCGTCGAGCTCGTGCAAACCGGCATGTTCCGCGAGGACCTGTATTACCGGCTGAACGGTATCGAGATCAATCTGCCGCCGCTGCGCGAACGCGCCGATGCGCTCGCGCTCATCGGCCATATTCTCGAGACCGAAGCCGAAGAACCGCCCGCGCTTTCCGCCGAAGCGAAGCAGGCGCTCTTGAACTATCCGTGGCCGGGCAATATCCGCCAGTTGCGGCATGTGCTGCAGATGGCGATCGCACTCTGCGACGGCCCCGAGATTCGCTGCGCGCATCTGCCGCCAGAGATCGCGAACGGCGTCGCGCCGGTCACGCAAACCGCCGCACGCACGCCGATAACCGCAGCGCCGCATCTCGCCGACGATGCCGATACGTCGTCGCTCAACGCGATCCAGGTCAAGGAGCGCGAGACCGTGCTTCAGTTGCTCGACGAGCATCGCTGGAACGTGAGCAATGTCGCGAAGGTGCTCGGCATCAGCCGCAATACGCTGTATCGCAAGATGCATCGTCTGCATATCCGGCTGTCGCACGATACGCCGGGCGCATCCGACGCATGACGCAACCCACGCCCGCCCGCCGGCTCGACGAGTTCAAGCCCGACGCGCGCTTTGCGTGGTGCGTGACGGGCTCGGGCCATATGCTCGAAGAATCGATCGCGCTCGCACGGCAGCTTCCGGGCGTCGATCTGTTTCTCTCGTCTGCCGGCGAGGAAGTGCTGCCGCTCTACGGCTGGACTGTCGCGAAACTGCGCGAGCACTTCAAGGTGTTGCGCGACAACAGCGCGAGCAGCGTGCCCGTCGGCATGATCTATAGCGGCGAATATCACACGGTCGTGATCGCGCCCGCGACGAGCAACACCGTCGCCAAATGCGCGTTCGGCATCTCCGACACCCTGCCCACCAATCTCTATGCGCAAGCCGGCAAGCAATGCGTGCCGGGCATCGTGTTCGCATGCGATACCGCGCCCTCCGTCATCACGCAGGCCCCGCACGAATGGGTCGAAGTGAGGCCGCGCGCGATCGAGTTCGAGAACGTCGAGCGGCTCGCGCGCTTCGCGCATACCACCGTGGCCCGCTCGCTCGACGATCTCAAAGCCGCGCTCGATCAACGCCTGGCGGACCTGAAGCTCGCATGGAACACATCGTCTTCCTGACGGGACGGCTCGCGGAGCCGAGCCTTCGGCAAGTGCTCGAAAGCATCGCGCCTGCGGCCGCAGGATCGCCGTTCACATGGGAAGTGCGCGAGATCGGCCTTCAGGTCGCGGGCCTGATGACCGCCGACATGATCCGCCGGCGCGTCGCGACGCCCTTGAGCGAAGGCACGACTCGCATGATCGTGCCCGGCCGATGCCGCGGCGATCTCGACGCCCTCACCGCGCATTACGGCGTGAAGGTCGAGCGCGGTCCCGAAGAGGTGAAGGACTTGCCGCAATTCTTCGGACGCGAGGCGCGGCATGTCGATCTGTCGCGCTACGAGACGGAGATATTCGCGGAGATCGTCGATGCGCCGCGTCTCGATCTCGACGGCATCGCGGCGCGCGCGCGCGAATACAAGCGGCAAGGCGCGGATGTAATCGATATCGGCTGTCTGCCGGAAACGCCGTTTGCTCATCTCGAGGACGCGGTCGCGATGCTTAAAGAGCAAGGCTATCGCGTGAGCGTCGATTCGATGCGTGAAGAGGAACTCGTGCGCGGCGGGCGCGCGGGCGCGGACTATGTGATGAGCCTCAACGTCGATACGCTATGGATAACTGATGAAATTGCGTCGACGCCGATACTCGTGCCGCGCGAGCCCGCGGACGTCGCATCGCTCGATGCCGCAATCGACGCGATGACGAGGCGCGGCCGCGCCTTTCTCGCCGATCCGATTCTCGATCCGATTCCGTTCGGACTCGCGGCGTCCATCGCGCGTTACGTGTCGTTGCGCGAGCGTCATCCCGAAGTGCCGATCATGATGGGCGTCGGCAATGTGACCGAGCTGACCGAGGCCGACACGAGCGGCATCAACGCAGTGTTGTTCGGCATGGCGGCGGAATTGCGCATCGCCGCCGTGCTGACGACGTCGGTCAGCCTGCACGCGCGCCGCGCCGTTCGCGAAGCCGATGTCGCGCGTCGCGTGATGCACGCCGCGCGCGAAACGCAGACGCTGCCCAAAGGCATATCCGCCGATCTGTCCGCGCTGCACGCAAAGCGGCCGTTTCCGTACGATGCCGAAGAGATCGCCGCATTCGCCGCCGCCGTGCGCGATCCGAATTTTCGCGTGCAAGTATCGGCGGACGGCATACATGTCTATAACCGCGACGGGCATCACGTCGCCGTCGATCCGTTCGCGCTCTATCCCGCGCTGAAGATCGAAAACGATGGCGGGCACGCGTTCTACCTCGGCGTGCAGCTCGCGCGCGCGGAAATCGCGTGGCAGCTGGGCAAGCGCTTCGATCAGGATGAGCAACTCGATTGGGGATGCGAAGTCGATCGGCCCGATGAAGACCTGATGGCGTGGCATGCGCCCGGCAGCACAAAAAAGACAAGCTAAGGCTTCCATTTGATCGAGCAGCCGAGCGCGGGATATTGCGCTTCGGGCGCTTCGCCGTTTATCGCTACTGCGCGCATCGCTTCGAAGAGATCGCGGCGCGCATCGGGCAAAGCCTGCTTGCGCGACGCATCGATTCGGCCGCGATATTTCAGGCGCAATTCGCGGTCGAAGCCGAAGCACTCCGGCGTGCAGACCGCGCCATACGCGCGCGCGATTTCCTGCGTTTCGTCGTGCAGATACGGAAACGGCAGGTTCCATTCTTCGGCGACCGCGATCATGCGATCGAAGGCGTCGTCGGTGTAGACGGCCGCATCGTTCGAATTGATGCCTGCCACGTTGACGCCGATTTCATGCAACGCGCGCGCATCGCGGATCAGGTTCGGCATCGCGGCCTTCACGTAGGGACAGTGATTGCACATGAAGACGATCACGAGGCCGTTCTCACCCTTCAGAGAATGAGGTGTGTGCATGCTGCCGTCGGTCGCGGGGAGCACGAAACCGGATGCGATCGCGCCGAGTTCGGCAGTCGGTGATTCGGTAGGCATGATGACATCGCTCCAAAAAGGTTGCTCGAACTATTCAATGGTTGACTGCAAATAGCCTAAAATGCGGTTCCGCTAACAACATGAACTACAGCGTAATCCTTAGTTTTTTGTACTTCGCATCCGCCGTTGAACATTTCTCCACGCCTTTAAGCCTTCGCGCAGCTCTCCTTTCAACGGAGCGGCGCCGCCATCATGCAAGTCATCAGTCTTTTTCTTCACCCCTCCCGCGCAGCGCTCGACAATCATCGACACTATGCCGCCTTGCATGGGTATCGCCATATCGTCATCGACGCGGCAGACATCTATCGGAACGCGCCGGCGCAATGGCTCTTCAAGTACGAGTCGCTGCTCTCCGAAATGCACCGCGCCGAAGAGGGCGAGATCGTTTTGTTGCTGAGCGAGAACGCTGCGATCGTCGAGCCGGTGCCGCTCGACTTCGTGCTCGGCGAACGCGACTGGCTGCTCACCCGTATCAAGGACGTGCGGCCTCAACCCGATGTTCAAATCTGGCGCAACACGGATCGGGTGCGCGCCGAGCTGCTGAAAGTCGTGAATCGCTGCCGGTTCGGATCGCCTATACCGCCAATCGAAACCGACCTGCTCGATGCCTTCGATGCATGCACGTTTCCTCGCGTTTGCGGTAACGCGCGGAACCCGATCTACGCGGTGCTCGCCGCCAGTGGCCCCCTCATGCCCGTATGGCCGCGGTTTCGCGTATTCGCGCTCGCTATCGCCGAAGAGCACGCCGATCTCTCGCGAACATGCGTGCATCCCCGGCTGCGGGAAGCGCTCATCGAGCATCTCAATGCACATCGCAACAACCATGCGCGTGCGTTCGAGGACGGCGCATCCGATGAAAGCACGATGACGGCCATGAGCACCTGCAATCCCGGACGGCCCGTGTCGATCACGACCGTCTACACGCCAGAGGCAGCGATCTACGGACGCATCGCAGAAGCGAACCTGCGTGAGTATTGCGAACGTCATGGCTATACCTTGTACGTGCATCGCGAGGTTCCGCGCCGCATCGCCGAACGCCTGCCGATGCGCGGCAATTGGGTCAAGCCTTTCCTGCTGCGCGAAAACCTCCCGCATCACGAATGGGCTTTCTGGCTCGACGCCGACACGCTCGTCAACGATCTCGACCGGCCACTCGAGTCTTTCTGCAGCAGCCGCGATCTCGTTCTTGCGCGCGATGTCGGCACCTGGATTTTCAATTCAGGCGTGATGGGTTTTCGCCGCACGCCTGCGAATGCCGCGCTACTCGATCGGGTCATCGCAAGCGTCGAGAACGTCGATGACAAGCAAAGTCTCGTATCGGGCGGCGGGGATCAATGGCATTTCAATTGCGCGGTCTCGGAGCAGGCATCGTTGGGCAGCGAAGACATATGCAGCCTCGTTGACATCAACACGCCGTGGGGCTTTCGTGTGCCGTCGAGCTTTCTCGTTCACTATCACGGCATGTCGCCGCAGATGCGGGCGCTGCTCATGTCGTACGATCTTCGATTGCGCAGGGCCGAGATGGAACATGCGGGGATGGCTGTCGGTGATTCGGTAGGCATGAAATAGGTCCCAATTGTTTCGATTGGCGGTTTGGCATATTGGTGGGGCGATTGCACTCGGATAGCATCGAAGTTCTCCTTAACTATCCGAGGACATGAGTATATTTTCAGTGTCGAAGAAGCGCAGAAGGATCTGCCTGAAGCCGCCCGTCTTACCGAGCGGCGCTCCTCTCAGTGATACCGCTTCGCCATCGCCTCGAGTCCCATCGGCCTGATGCGATCCGCGTGTCCCGCGCAGCCGAACGCCTCGAACCGCTCGACGCATAAATCCCGCGCCGCCGCCGTCGCCGCCTTCAGCGCATGCCTCGGATCGAACTCCGACTTCGCCGACGCCATCGCGCGCCGCATCGCGCCGGTCATCGCGAGCCGGATATCCGTATCGATGTTCACCTTGCGCACGCCGTTCGCGATGCCGCGCCGAATTTCATCGACGGGCACGCCGAACGTCGCCGGAATCTCACCGCCATGCTCGCGGATGATCGCGAGCCATTCCTGCGGCACTGACGACGAACCGTGCATCACGAGATGCGTATCCGGAATGCGCGCGTGAATCTCGGCGATGCGATCGATCGCGAGAATATCGCCGGTTGGCTGGCGGCTGAACTTGTAAGCGCCGTGCGACGTGCCGATGGCGATCGCGAGCGCATCGATGCCCGTCGCCTCGACGAACGCGCGCGCTTCGTCGGGATCGGTCAGCAGGCGATCGTGACTCAGCGCGCCTTGTGCGCCGACGCCGTCCTCGTCGCCGGCGCGCCCCGTCTCCAGCGATCCGAGACAACCCAGCTCGCCCTCCACCGACACGCCCACCGAATGCGCCGCCTCGACGACGCGCCGGCTCACGTCCACGTTGTAGTCGTATTCCGCGGGCGTTTTCTGATCGGGCATGAGCGAGCCGTCCATCATCACGGAGGTGAAGCCCGAACGAATCGCCTGCTGGCAAACCGACGGGCTCGCGCCGTGATCCTGATGCAGCACCACCGGAATATCCGGATGCGCCTCGACCGCCGCCAACACCAGATGCCGCAGATACGGCTCGCCCGCATACTTGCGCGCGCCCGCCGACGCCTGCAGGATGACCGGGCTTCTCGTCGCCTCGGCCGCCTGCATGATTGCGTGGACCTGCTCCATGTTGTTGACGTTGAACGCGGGCACGCCGTAACCGTGCTCCGCCGCGTGATCCAGCAACTGCCTCAATGCGATGAAAGCCATCGTGATGTCTCCATGCAAAACGCGAAAATCATGCGGCCACGCGGCGCGCTTCGTCGACGAGCGCATCGGTCGTCACGCCGAAGTGCGCGAACAGTTCGCTGGCGGGCGCCGATTCACCGAAGCGATCGATGCCGATCACGCCGCCATTCAGCCCGACGTACTGCCGCCAGAACGCCGTGACGCCCGCTTCGATCGCGACACGCGGCACGCCTTCGGGCAGCACGCGTTCGCGCCACGCGTTGCACTGGCGATCGAACACGGTCGTCGAAGGCATCGACACGACGCGCGCGAGAATGCCCTCTTTCTTCAGCGGCTCGACGGCGGCGAGCGCAAGCGCGACTTCCGAGCCGGTCGCGATCAACACGACGCGGCGCGCATCGCGCTCGCAAGTCGAAGGCCAGTCGGCGAGCACGTAGCCGCCGCGCTCGATGCCGTCGATCTGCGCTTCGTCGCGCGGCACGAACGGCAAATTCTGCCGCGACAACAGCAGACACGAAGGCCGGTCGCGCTCGATCGCGCCGATCCACGCCTGCATCGTCTCGACCGTATCGCACGGACGCCACACGTCGAGGCCCGGAATCATGCGCAGCGTCGCGGCGTGTTCGATCGGCTGATGCGTCGGGCCATCCTCGCCGAGTCCGATGGAATCGTGCGTAAAAACGAACACCGTTCGCGTCTTCATCAGCGCGGCCATGCGCAGCGCATTGCGCGAATAGTCGGAGAACGTCAGAAACGTGCCGCCGAACGGCAGATACCCGCGATGCAGCGCAACGCCGTTCAGCACCGCGCTCATGCCGAACTCGCGCACGCCGAAGTGGATGTAGTTGCCCTTCTCCGGCGCGGCGCTTACATCGACCGCGTCCTTCCAGCGCGTGAGATTCGAGCCGGTCAGGTCGGCCGAACCGCCGAGCAGTTCGGGCAACGCGCGCGCCAGTCCTTCGATCGCGAGTTGCGACGCCTTGCGGGTCGCGATGCTCTGTCGCGCGCGATCCGCATCGCGCACGAGCGTATGCGCCGTGTCGCGCCAGTTCGCGGGCAACGCGCCGCGCACGCGCCGCTCGAATTCGGCGGCCTCGCCCGGAAACACGCGGCGATACGCACCGAAGCGACGTTTCCAGTCGTCCTGTGCCGCCGCGCCCGCCTCGCGCGCGTCCCACAGCGCGCGTATCGGCGATGGGATCTCGAACGGCGGATGCATCCAGCCAAGCGCGTGCCGCGTCGCTTCCACTTCGTCGGCGGGAAGCGGCGCGCCGTGCACATCGTGCGTGCCGGCCATCTTCGGCGCGCCGAGGCCGATCACCGTCTTGCAGCAGATCAGCGTCGGCCGGTCCGACTCGCGCGCGAGCTGCAACGCATGCGATACGTCGTCGACATCGTGGCCGTCCACCGCGCGCACGACATGCCAGCCGTACGATTCGAAGCGCTTCGGCGTATCGTCGGTGAACCAGCCGTCGACGTGGCCATCGATGGAAATGCCGTTGTCGTCGTAAAGCACGGTGAGCTTGTTCAGCCGCAACGTGCCCGCAAGCGACGCCGCTTCGTGCGACACGCCTTCCATCAGACAGCCGTCGCCCGCGAAAACATACGTGCGATGGTCGACGATCTCATGCCCCGGCCGATTGAACTCGCGCGCGAGCAACGCTTCGGCAAGCGCCATGCCGACTGCGTTCGTCAGCCCTTGCCCGAGCGGTCCGGTCGTCGTTTCGACGCCGGGCGTCACGCCGAATTCCGGATGTCCGGGCGTCTTGCTGCCCATCTGCCGGAAGCGCTTGATCTCGTCGATGGACAAGTCATAGCCGCTCAGATGCAGCAACGCATAGAGCAGCATCGAGCCGTGCCCGTTCGACAGCACGAAGCGGTCGCGATCGGGCCAGTCGGGATCGGCGGGATTATGTTTCAGATGACGTCCCCATAACGCGACCGCGATCTCCGCCATGCCCATCGGCATGCCGGGATGACCGGAGTTGGCCTGGCTCACGGCATCGACGGCGAGCATGCGCAACGCGTTCGCCATCTGCCGCGTGTCGGGTGAGCGATGAAGTCGGGGCAATGCTTCAGCGACGGCATTCATGTGATGCCTCCTTGGATGCGATGATGAGAAACCTTTCATGCGCGCGCGCGCCGGTCGCGTAGCTGCAGAATCATCGGCGTGAAGATGAGCTGCATCGCGAGACCCATCTTGCCGCCGGGCACGACGATCACATTCGGCCGCGACATGAACGAGTCGTGCAGCATCGTCAACAGATACGGAAAGTCGATGCCCTTCGGCTTCGCGAAGCGGATCACGACGAAGCTCTCGTCGGGCTGCGGAATCTCGCGCGACGTGAACGGGTTCGACGTATCCACGGTCGGCACGCGCTGGAAATTCACATGCGTGCGCGAGAATTGCGGGCAGATGTAGTTCACGTAATCGGGCATGCGGCGCAGGATCGTATCGACGACGGCTTCATGCGAGTATCCGCGCATCGTCTGATCGCGATGCAGCTTCTGAATCCATTCGAGATTGATGATCGGCACCACGCCGACGAGCAAGTCCGCATGACGCGCGATATCGACCTTGTCGGTGACGGCTGCGCCATGCAGGCCTTCGTAGAACATCATGTCCGTGCCGGGCGTGACGTCTTCCCATGGCGTGAAGGTGCCCGCTTCCTGCTTGTAATGCACGGCTTCGCCTTCATCGTGCACGTAGTGGCGAAACTTGCCGCCGCCGGTTTCGCCGTAGGTATCGAACAGCGTTTCGAGTTCAAGCAGCAGATTCGCTTCCGGCCCGAAGTGGCTGAAGTTGACGAGACCGTCGCGTTCGCTCTGCTTCATCGCTTCGCGCATGCCGAGGCGATCGTATCGATGGAACGCATCGCCTTCGACGATCTGCGCGTTGATTTTTTCGCGCCTGAAGATATGCGTGAAGCTCTTCATGACGGTGGTGGTGCCGGCGCCGCTCGAACCGGTCACTGCAACGATCGGATGTTTGACTGACATGCGCTTGTCTCCCTGAATGTAATCGATGAGCGCCGTTTCAGATGCGGGATCAGGCTTCCGTTTCCGGCAGGAACAGCGAGCGCTCCTTGAACAAGGGCGACGTGAACGGCTTGTCCTCGCCGCGATCGTATTCGCCGTGATAGCGCTGAATGCGGTCGACTTCGTTGCGTGAGCCGAGTATCACGGGCACGCGTTGATGCAGCGCTTTCGGCTCGACATCGAGAATGCGTTCGCGCCCGGTGATCGACAGCCCGCCCGCCTGCTCGACGAGAAAGCTCATCGGGCTGGCTTCATACAGGAGACGCAGGCGGCCTTCCATCGCTGGCGTCTTGAAGTCGCGCGGATACATGAACACGCCGCCGCGCATGAGGATGCGATGCACTTCCGCGACCATCGATGCGATCCAGCGCATGTTGAAGTCCTGCGCGCGGCATCCGGTGCGGCCGTCCTTGCATTCCTGCACGTAGCGGCGCACGGGGGGTTCCCAGAAGCGCTCGTTCGATGCGTTGATCGCGAACTCGCACGAATCCTCGGGAATGCGAATATCGGAGTGCGTGAGCACGAAGTTGCCGACATCGCGTTCGAGCGTGAAGCCGTGCGTGCCATTGCCGACGGAGAGCACGAGCATCGTCGACGGGCCGTAGATCGCATAGCCTGCCGCAACCTGCTCGCGGCCCGGACGCAGAAACGCTGCATCGTTGGGCGCGTCGCTTTCGTCGCTCGCGCGCCTCAACACCGAGAAGATCGATCCGACTACGCCGTTGATATCGATGTTGGACGAGCCATCGAGCGGATCGAACGCGAGCAGATACTCGCCACGCGGATACGGCTCGGGAATCGCGTAGACGTCGTCCATTTCTTCCGACACCATGCCCGCGAGCAGACCGTCCCATTCGCAATGCTGCAGGAAGATATCGTTGGTCACGAGGTCGAGCTTCTTTTGTTCCTCGCCATGCGTATTGATCGATTGTGCCGAGCCGTGCTGTCCGCTCAACGCACCGCGCGTCAATGCGGCCGCGATCGTCTTGATCGATGCGGCCACGTCGATCAACAGCGCGGAGAGTCCGCTCGCCGCCTCGGGTCCGGGCTTGCGGTCGAGCGTGTCGATCAGGAACTTCGATAAGGTCGTGCGTCCATCCTGCATCGCGTTCTCCTTCGAGTTATGAATCGGTGAACACGCGGCTCGCGCGGATATCGCTGGCGTCGAGTTGCATCAGCGCGTTGGCATCGGCGACACCGTTGCCGCTTTCGGCCGCGGCGAACAGCCGGTTCGCCTGACGCAGTCGCGCGCGATCCAGCGCATTGCGCACCGAACGCGCGTTGGCGAAGTTCGGCTGTCTGATGCGATGCGCAAGATAGTCTTCGAAGGCGCATCGGGCGGCGTCGTCGAAGCGGTAGTGCATGTCGCTCAGCATGTGCTCGGCGATTTGCAGAAGCTCGCCGGGCGCGTAGTCCGGAAATACGAGGTGATGCGCGATGCGCGAACGAAAGCCCGGGTTGCTATGAAAGAACGTCTCCATGCGCGACTCGTATCCCGCGAGGATCACGACGAGGTCGTCGCGCTGGTTCTCCATCGTTTGCAGCAGGATTTCAATGGCTTCCTGTCCGTAGTCGCGTTCGTTTTCCGGGCGATACAGGTAATAGGCCTCGTCGATGAAGAGCACGCCGCCCATCGCACGCTTGAGCACTTCGCGCGTTTTGGGCGCGGTATGGCCGATGTACTGGCCGACGAGATCGTCGCGTGTCACCGAGACGAGATGATTGCGGCGGATATAGCCCAGGCGATGCAGCACTTGCGCCATGCGCAGCGCAACCGTGGTCTTGCCGGTTCCGGGATTGCCCGAGAAGCACATGTGCAGCGTGGGCGCACCCGATGCGATACCGAGTGTCTCGCGGGCGCGCTCCACGAGCAGATGGGCGGCGATCTCGCGGATGCGCGTCTTGACCGGCGCGAGGCCGATGAGATCGCGGTCCAGTTCCGCCAGTACTTCGCCGATGCGCGATTCGCGATAGAGCGCCATCAGGTCGGCGTGCATCGCTTTCGCTTGCGGCGCTTCTTCGAGCGTGGCTTCGGCGTTCATGGTCGGTGTTCCTCATCAATAACGCTCGCCGCTCGGGCGATCGGTTGCGTAGGTGCGGATCGCATAGCGCTGGATGCGGCTTCTGTCGTCCTGGCGTTCGAGTCGGAAGCCTCGTTCTTCCGCTGGGCGATTCACCATGAACGAGAGGCGCATCGTTTCGAATCCGCGGACGGAGTCGAAGGCGTTTACTTTGATGTAGTGGTTCGGATACGTCTTGCGGCATTCGTTCACTTCCATCAGCACGCCGGCGGCATCGTGGAGGTCGAACATGGGGAGGCCCCACATTTCCCAATACGTATTCCTTGGATGGGGATCGTCGGTGTATTCCACCGAGCAGGCCCAGCCTTGCTCTAACGCGTAATTGATCTGTGCGGATATTTCTTCGTCGGTTAATGGTGGCAGGAAGGAGAATGTTCCTTGGGTGATGTTCATTTCGGGTTCCTTATGTTTGGAGATTCGGCTTCTTCTATGAAATCCTGTGTTCGCGGCGGTCTATTAGCGTTGCCCCTGTGCGGGGCGGCACTCACTTTCTTTGCTGCTGCAAAGAAAGTAAGCAAAGAAAGCAGCTACTGATACGCCCGCGGTCACACGCAATTTGGGTAGTCCTCTCGTCCATCGTGGGCTGCCTAAAGAGTGCCCTCATAGGCCCAACCGGGCTTGGATCGCGCACGGTCCGTCACATCGCACCACACACCAAACGGGTTCAGCACCAAATAGCTCCAGCCCGCTTCGCGGCCGACCGGTCCATCGGGGATGCATGTGCTTCTCTACTAACGTCTCCATCTCACTGCAATCGCCGCCCTTTGGTTTTCCTTGCGGACCCGGCGGCAGCGCGTAGCGCTGTGCCGAAGCTGTTTCGTGCTGAACCAGTGTCCTCAACACCTTCGGGCGGCAGACCGTGCGCGATCCAAGCCCGATTAGGTGTTTGAGGGCACTCTTTAGGCGAGTGCCGCCTGTGACGAGAGGACTACCCAACGTGCGTGTGACCGCGGGCCTGAAAAGCTGCTTTCTTTGGTTACTTTCTTTGCAGCAGCAAAGAAAGTGACTGCCGCCCCGCACAGGGGCAGTGCTAATAGACCGACACGAAAACGGGATCCGGCGACAACAACAGACCTCTTAAACCCCCGCCGTAGCAGTAACAGCAAAATCCGGCGTATCCGTCGACGCATAGTTGAAAGTGACATCGCGCCAGGTATCGAGCGCCTGCTGCAACGGCGTACACCCCCGCGCGGCGGTTTCAAGAATATCGGGGCCTTCATGAGCAATATCCCGCCCTTCATTCCGCGCTTTCACCATGGCTTCGAGCGCGACGCGATTGGCCGTCGCCCCGGCCTGAATCCCTTGCGGATGTCCAATCGTCCCGCCGCCGAATTGCAGAATGCAGTCATCCCCAAAGAGATCGAGCAACTGATGCATCTGCCCTGCGTGAATCCCGCCCGATGCCACCGGCATCACCTTGCGCAACCCCGCCCACGGTTGATCGAAGAAAATCCCTCGCGACAGATCAGGCTCATTGCGCGCCTCGCGGCACACGTTGTAATAGCCCTGCACCGACAACGGATCGCCTTCCAGCTTGCCGACGGCAGTGCCCGCATGAGCATGATCGACGCCCGCCATCCGCAGCCACTTCGCGATCACGCGAAACGAGATGCCATGATTGCGCTGCCGCGTATAAGTCCCATGTCCCGCGCGATGCAGATGCAGGATCATGTCGTTGCGACGCGCCCACTTCGACATCGACTGAATAGCGGTCCAGCCGATCACGAGATCGATCATCACGATGCACGACCCGAGTTCCTTCGCGAATTCCGCGCGCTCGTACATGTCTTCCATCGTGCCGGCCGTCACGTTCAGATAGTGACCCTTCACTTCGCCGGTCTCGGCTTGCGCGCGGCTCACCGCTTCCATCGCGAAGAGGTAACGATCGCGCCAGTGCATGAACGCCTGCGAATTGATGTTCTCGTCGTCCTTCAGAAAATCGAGCCCGCCTTTCAAACCTTCGTACACGACGCGCCCATAGTTCTTTCCCGACAAGCCGAGCTTCGGCTTCACGGTCGCACCGAGCAGCGGACGTCCGTATTTATCGAGCCGCTCGCGTTCGACGACGATGCCCGTCGGCGGTCCCTGAAACGTCTTCAGATACGCAACGGGAATACGCATGTCTTCGAGCCGCAGCGCCTTCAACGGCTTGAAGCCGAACACATTGCCGATGATCGACGCCGTCAGGTTCGCGACCGATCCCTCTTCGAAAAGATCGAGTTCGTACGCGATGTAAGCGAAGTACTGCGGCTCGTCGGCGCGCGCATTCGGCACCGGTTCGACGCGATACGCCTTCGCGCGGTACATGTCGCATGCAGTGAGACGGTCGGTCCACACGACCGTCCATGTCGCCGTCGACGACTCGCCCGCCACGGCCGCAGCCGCTTCCTCCGGCTCGACACCCGCTTGCGGCGTGATGCGAAAGAGCGCGATGACGTCGGTGTCCTTCGGCGTGTAATCGGGCTGCCAGTAGCCCATCTCGCGATACTTCATGACGCCGGCCGCATAGCGCGAGCGCGGATCGGACGGATTGCGCACCGCCTCGACGGCGGCCTTGCTGAAGTCGTTCATTCCGTTTCCTCGACAGTGAGATGAGAGTGGCGTCGCGGTGCTGCTCGAAGCGATCGCCGCTTGTGAACCGCGCCCTGCTGTCATTGCAGAGTAAGCACGCGTCGCACAGAAAGGAATTCACGAATTACTTGCCCGGGCTTAAGCGATGCCTTAGTCGGGAATAGCCCTGATGCGTTTATGAACGAAGCAATGGGACACTGTGTTCTGATTTCGTCACAGTCGGCGCGCATGATGAGCGAGCCGCGCTCTTCGGCATCCGCTTCATGTCATTGGCATGGCGCTTGCATCGTCGAAGGGCCGGCCCCCTCCCGGCCGCCTGGCGGATTCGTCCGCATCGGCAAATCATCGAAGCGGTATCGAGGCATCAACCCGACTCATCTGGAGGAACGCCCATGCAATGGACCACGCCGAGCTTCACCGATATGCGTTTTGGTTTTGAAATCACGATGTATATCGCCACCCGCTAAACGCGGACCGAACCCGCACGAAGCCGCATCGAAGCGATGGCGGCTCTTTCGTGCGGCTACGAATACTTTCGCCGACCATCATGATTTACGAGACCATCGTCACGACCGCGGATCGCGATGGCCGGCCGCATATCGCGCCGATGGGCGTGCGCTTCGAAGAGGGCCTCGCGATTCTTGCGCCGTTCCGTCCGTCGACGACGCTCGATAACGTCATCGCGACGAAGAGCGCCGTCATCAATCTGACGACGGACGTGCGCGTGTTCGCGGGCTGCGTGACGGGCATTGCGCGCGACTGGCCGACGGTTGCCGCGAGCACGGTGCCAAGCGTGCGGCTCGCATCGACGCTCGCGCATATCGAGCTGCGTCTCGCCGAACTTCTCGATGACGAAGCGCGCCCGACGTTGCGCATGGAATGTGTGCATCGCGAGACGCATGCGCCGTTTCCGGGCTTCAATCGCGCGCAGGCGGCGGTTGTCGAAGGCGCGATTCTCGTGAGCCGGCTGTTCATGTTGCCGCCTGAAAAGGTGGATAGCGAGGTGGCGTATTTGCGGATCGCCATCGACAAGACTGCGGGCGACGCCGAGCGCGAGGCCTGGCAATGGCTTTTGCAGGCGATCGAGGCGCATCGCGCGAAGGCTGTGAGCTGACGCGTTTTCCGTAGCCATCCCTCTGGAGTTTCGACGATGACCGCATTGCTCGCGAGCGTCCGCTCGGCCGACGAAGCCTTCGATGCGGCGGACGCCGGCGCCGAACTGATCGACCTGAAGGAGCCGGGCGCGGGCGCGCTGGGCGCTGTTGCGATCGGCGATATCGCGCGTATCGTGGGGGCGTTGCGTGCGCGGTATGCGGTGCGGCCGATCAGCGCGACCATCGGCGATTTGCCCAACGATGCGCTCGACGAGATGACCGCGCGCGTGCTCGATGTCGCGGCTACGGGCGTCGATTATGTGAAGGTCGGGGTGTCGCCCGGGGCGGGCGCTTTTGCGTGCTTGCGGCATCTGGCGAGCTTGCCGGCGGCTGTCGTGCCGGTGTTGTTATCCGACGATGGCGTGGATCGCGAACTGGCCGCGCTTGCGGCGCAACTGGGTTTTGTGGGCATCGTGTTCGATACGGCGAGCAAGGACGGGCGCACGTTGTTCGATTGCGTCGATGTGGGGGCGCTTGCTTCCTGCATCGGCGATGCGCGCAAGCGGGGGACGATGATTGCCGTCGCCGGATCTTTGAGGTGGGACGATCTCGACAGGATTCGTTTGCTCGCGCCGGATATTGCCGGGTTTCGTGGGGCTCTTTGCGATGAGCGCGATGGACGTACTGGGAGGCTTGATCCGCTTCGCGTCGAGAAGTGGGTTCGGGCTTTGCATCTTGCTCGTTGAGCGTCTGTTATTCGGGGGCTTTTTCGCCGGATCCCGGTTTCGCGTCGGTCTATTAGCGTTGCCCCTGTGCGGGGCGGCACTCACTTTCTTTGCTGCTGCAAAGAAAGTAAGCAAAG